>CAJTON010000004.1:54221-55896 GCA_910577605.1 uncultured Butyrivibrio sp. | reverse complement strand
CGCCGGCTTTTGCGGCGGCGGTTTCCGCGTCTGCGACGGCAGCGGCGGCGCTTGTCTGCCTTTCGGATTCCTGATCCTGACGTATGGCTTCGTTCTGATTTCTGGCGGTTTCGGAAAGAACGCGTGCGTCCTCATTGGAAATTCTTGAGGCTTCCGCGGCGGCACGCATGCTCTCGGCACCTGCCCGAGCCGTTTCGTTGTTTTTTCTGGAATTTTCGTTAGCGATACGGGAAGTTTCGCCGGATTGACGAAGCTGCTCGTTTGCCGTCAGTTCGTCGTTCAGCTTTTGATTTGAAAGTATCAGCCTGTTCAGCGCCCCGAATTCGTTTGAGCTTTCCATAATGCTGTTGTCAACGGCCGTTTTGTCAACGGTTATTATAAAATTCTGTGTTGAGTAAATGATTTCGCTCTGCGTGTCCGCAAGCTGGATGTCGCAGACGGAATTTCCTTCCGCGGCAAGCATCTGTTCAGTGAGAGTGATAAAAACGCGGCCGTCCTCAAGAATATCGCAGTCATTGTAAACATATGTCCTGTCGGGCTTCTGGAGCCTTATCCTTGCGGCTTCGCTTTCACTGACAAAGCGCGGCACGCCGTTTTCCGTCAATGTGCAGACGATGTAACGCGCGGTATCCAGATGCTTTACGCGTGAAATATTGTATGAAGGGTTTATGAAATCGACCGCGATTTCAAGAACTTTGTATTTTTCTTTGATTTCGTTTAATTTTTCTAAAGTCATGATCGCTCCTCTTTCTTTTGATAAAAAGCGCGGTGCTTTTATTGGTTTATACTTGTATTTTTTTCCAGCCGTCTATTGTCAGTCCGGCGGCGGGGCGTCCGTCTTGATGAATGACTATAAAAAATTCGCCCTGCGGATAGGTTACGCCTTCGGGATGTAAATATATGGCTTCGCGGGCATTTGCGGTTGTCCCGTACAAATTACCTTCGTCGGATACATGCCATTTGCCTATAGTACCGCTGTCAACGGAAATTTTTGTCGCCTTGATCTCTCCGGTGATATCAACGCCGTCGGCGATCAGTTTTCCCGATGTATCCACGCTGAAGCTGCCGCCGACCTTAAAGCTGCCGCCCGCTATATTCACGTTATTACAGTACAGAGCGCCGTTCTGGTAGACTCTGAAGGCGGCGCCTCCTATATTCGTGTTGTTTCCTCCGGCGTGCATGATAACGCTGCTCCCGTTTGAGGGGTGTTCGCCGTTTTTCCAGAAGCCGAAGCCATCCGAGACGGAGGAGCCGGAATAGTACAGACCGCCGTCGCCTATGGCGATGCCGCCTATCGTGCCTCCTGTAGCGGTGATGTTGGAAGTGTTTATTGTACCCGTTATGTTTGCGCCTTTTGCGGTCAGAACTCCGTTTGCAATGTTCACATAAGCGGAGGACGATGAGTACAGCCTTATCCCGTCTGTGCCGAGGTATACGCCGGGCGTATTTGAAGTCAGAGAAGCGGTCCTGCTGTAAATAGCCGTGCCGCCTATGTCAAAACCGCCCACGCTGCCGCTTTCGGCTGTTACGGATCCGGTAATATAAGCCTTTTGCGCGTACAGCTCGCCGGATTTGGAGACCCTGAACGGACAGTCAAGATAGCTGTCGTGCGAGGAGCCTCCCGCTGCAAATACCCATTTCATGCTTTCATTGGGATACTGGATCGCGGCAACGC
>CAJTON010000004.1:45794-54147 GCA_910577605.1 uncultured Butyrivibrio sp. | reverse complement strand
GTTATGCGCCAGCCGCCGATAGTGCCGCCGGTGGCGGTGATGTCGGCGGTAGAAACGGAGCCGCTTATATCCGCTCCGACGGCGGAGAGTGTGCCGTTTTTGATATTTACATAAGCGGAGGGGGAGGAGTATGAGCGTATTCCGTCGGTGCCGAGATAAACGCCTTCTTTGCCGGATACGAGAGAGTCGGTGCCGTTGTAGATAGCGGACGTACCTATGACAAAGCCGCCGATAGTGCCGCCTGTGGCAGTGATGTCGGCGGTGGAGACCGAGCCGTTTAAGCGCAGTTTTTCTCCGTCATAGGTAAGATTCCCGCCCGCAAAGCTGAAAGTACCGTCGTTTAGGTTGATGTGAGTTCCTGCGGAGGGGGAGTAGTTTTCGGAATAAATATTTCCGCCGATAATGTCGTCGCCCATGAGTATACCGGAGATAACCGCGTCGGCGAGAAGTCCGTATTTATCCTTTTTTTCGCCCAAGATCGGATCGTAATAGATGATCTTTCCCAGAGCCGCTTTTGCTGTCCGCCAGTAATCGTCCGTGTATACGAGGCAGTTGTTACTGAATTTGACCTGTTCGGGAAGATAGTTGCCGATAAGGTCGTCCCATTTTCTCCCTGTGATGCCGTGTCCGTCGATGACGAATTCCTGATTGGAGGAGGCCGATATATTGTACAGGGCGGCGCTCAGACCGTCGTTTCTTATTTTTTTTAGCTCGGTAAAGCTTTTGGAGCCTTGCTCCGCCTGATGCGCGATAAAATTGAAGCCCGAAGACACTGAGCTTACGGCGTTCATAAGGCTTTGAACGTCGTTTAAGCCGTTCGCGGTGCGCGTTACGTCGGAAAATTCGACCTCGATATTCTGAATATCCGCGAAGTCGATTTTGTAATGTATGAGCCGGAGACGGTATGTATTGCCGTCGGTTCGTACCCTTATCCAGTTGCCGCCCTCGAACATACCTGTAAGCCGCTTGAATTCGGGGATCGCGAGAAGATTGCGCATCGAGGCGGAGAGGGACATCTGAAGATTTGAGGCGGTCACGGCTTCGCTTTTGGCTTTTTCAAAAAGCTCACGGCCTTTTGCCAGTATTTCGCTTTCGCTCAGACCGTCTGAAATATAATTGCTGTTTTCAAAGGAATCCTCCCGTCTGAAAGAACACAGCTCCTTCCAAAGAGAATCGCCTAGATAATTCTCAAGATCAAGGCGTTTTGTTATCTCGGTCTTCTGCTTTACAAGCCGCGAAAGCCTTGCATCCACAGCTTTTATTTCGGATTCGCGCAGACGGATCTCGTTTGTTATCGCCGTCGATTTTTCATAGAAGGGGACATACAGACTTCTGAATATGCCGTCGTTGGCGGCGGAGTTGGCACAGTCGGCGTTTATAAGCACTCCGAGGACTGCATCGTACGCGTCCTTGAAGGATACAAGCCGTTGCAGACAGTACTTTTTCAGCTCCGCTTTGAAGCCGTCCAGATCCGTGTCCGTGTCAAAAATATCGGCAAGCTGAGTATCGCTCCGGTCTATTGTTTTTTTGATCTTCTGTTCGATATAGAGAGCGCCGTCGTCGTTTACCGTGACGGCGATATATTCCGTGTTCCGGGCATGGTCGTTCTCGTCGGCGATATTTGTCAGCTTAAACTTGCCGTGCCATGTTTTATCAGAGTAAGAGGCGCTGCCCTCAACGATCTCTATTTTATAAAGGCTGCTGTTCGCAATACATTTCGCCATTCCGAGAACGGCGTTGTTTACCGTGTAAACGGAGGCGGTAGACAAATCGGGTACGGCTACGGGGCTTAACGCCGATGCGGTCAGCTTTGCAAGCTCTTTGGCGGCGTCGGTTTCGACGGTATGTATATCTGGCATCATTGCGGATATGAGATCAAGCCTTTCGTCCGTCGCTTCGTAAATGTCCGACATGATACTCCTGTAATCCGGCGTGAGTCTTTCATATTCCTCAAAATATTCGTCAAGCTTCTGTGAGAGTCCGTCCGACATATCGGCGATGTCCGCCTCCGAAAAGGCGCAAATATACTGTGTTCCGGTTGGATTGCAGGCAGCGATCGCGGCGTTTATCTCTTCGTCACCGCCTAAGACCCTGATATAATTCTTGACCTCGTCCTGCCTGCCGGAGAGCGAGATATTTTCGGCAAGGGTCTCGGAGTCAACGAGGATCTCTGTATCCCGTCCGTAGCCGTATCTTAAGTCGGTGCCGCCGCATTCGGGACAGAAATCGGAGTAATCGCCCCGGTGACCGCAGCGGTTGCAGTTGGTTTTCAGATCGTGAACGGAAATACTTCTGTCCCTTGAATCAAATAAAAAAAGACAGCCGATTTCTTCGGCTATCTCGCCCGTCAGCGTATCGTATACGGTCTGTCCGTCTATGGAAAAGGTTCTCTGTATGCCGTACAGACTTTCGTCAACATATTTGACGGAATAATTCGGGACTTCTTTTAACAGCCTGTGAAGAAGGGATTCTTTAGGTTTTGACGGCTTGTAAAAAACCGTGGGGTTACGATAATCCTCCCTTGTGATGTCGTTTTCCGTATTGATCTCAGCGGATTTGATATTTATCTGTCCAAGCTCCGCTTCACACAGTGAAGTGCCTACGACTTCCTTGGTAACTCCGTTTTCGTCGTTTGTGACGACGTCGATCTCGAACCATTCGTCAAATTCTTTTAACCAGACAAGACGGCGTTCCTTTATTTCGTCCCACAGACGCTCTCTGTTCCCGTTAAGCTCTCTGTGTACCGTGAAGCTTACGGAATCCGCCGACATCAGATTGTAGTCGTAGGTCAGGTCGTCAAAGTTAAGTATGGAGCCGTATTTATCGTAATTTCTTTTGCCGAGAATGATTTCGGGTTTTTCAACATTGTTGTTAAGATCAAACTCCAGTTTCATTTATCCGAGTCCCACCTTCCTTATTGATTCGTATTCAATATGTATTTCGCACGGGAGAGAAGCGGTGATAATGTTGAGATTATCGTCGTAGCGACTTCCCAGCCTGAAAAAATTGTAGTTGAAATCGTTGTATAATTTGTGCGTGACCGAGCTGCTTTCGATTATCTTCCGGTTTCCGTCGAGGGAGATGATCTCGCCCTTTACGCAGTTTTTGATTTCCGTGACTCTGTCCTCAACCGAGTTGTGAAGACGCAGATTTCCGGTTTCGAGACATTTGCAGGTAAAAACCTTGGGATAAATATATCCGGTTTCGTTTGACAGGCAGAAAACGCTGCTGCCGACAGAGGCTCTCGCTGTAAGGTCAAAGCTTATGTTTTCATACCCGTAGGGGCTGTCCGTGACGAGCGTAAGTTCAAGTCCGTACAGTACGCCTCCGAGCTTGAGTAGTTTGATGTCGTTGAAGCTGCCGTAAAAATAAACGCCTTCGTAGCCTTTTTGATATAACTGAAACCTGTGAAAGCCGTCTCTTCGCGCGAGCCAGCGCAGCAGCGAGGTAAGTTCTTCGGCGGAAATGCTTTCGTTTCCGTAACGGTAGTCGTATTTGCATATCTGAAAGGTCGCGCTCAAGGGTTCCTCATATCCGGCGGTGCCGAAATAGCTTTTGTCGGACGAGCCTGTTTTTACCGTACCGAAAGTAAGGCTGTTTCCGGCGGAAACGGTTTCAAGCCCGCCGCTGTCGAAGCTGCACAGTACCATTCCGTAATCCGAGAGCTTTTCGTTGTCGTATAAAAAATTTGTAGCAGTATCCGGGAACATAGGTTCACCTCCTGAAATTGTAGGTTTATAGATAAAAAATTGGGAAAAACAGACGGCGGGCAGCGCGTTTTACGCCGTCCCGCCCGATATGGTCTGCTTTCAGTGTTTTACATATTTTAAATGCTCTAACGGGTTTTTGCCCGTTATTCTGTTGTT
Source organism: uncultured Butyrivibrio sp. (assembly GCA_910577605.1). Lineage (GTDB taxonomy): Bacteria > Bacillota > Clostridia > Lachnospirales > Lachnospiraceae > Eshraghiella. The sequence goes on along the minus strand of CAJTON010000004.1, from coordinate 50,281 downwards.
TATCATGGTTGACATTGCCTTCTCAAAGCGGTCGTTCCTGATGAGATGGTCGGTAACGTCCTCCATAAGCTCTCTTGCGTTCTGCACTTCGTTGCAGGTGATGTTTATGTCTCCTATGCTGACCGAAGCGGAAGCGTTTTTCTGCGCCGCTTTTGCGGAAGCCGGAAGTTTGTAATCCAAAACGGAATACGGCATGATCGCCGTCGCCACGGGAGAGCTCAGATTGTATTTTTTCATAAACGCTTCGGGATTCTGCGCAAATTCGTACAGTCTTCTTGAAGATTCGTTTGAAAATACTATGTCGCCCTGTCCGAGAGGTACAAGCATCGCGCCGTCGGATTTTCTGAGAATAAATTCGACGCCGTTCTCCTGTGTCCAGTGCGCGCCGGATACGGCGGCGCGGGTTCCGGATTTATAGCCGTGTGATTTTATCTTTCCCCATGAGCTGCCGGAGGAGTCGCCTTGTTTATCCAAATTTCCGCCCCCTCCGGACATTCCCGAAACAGTGTTTCGCAGCTCCGTAATGGCTGTGCCGACTCCTGTGACTGCGTCTTTGACGCCGTTCATAACAGTGGCGAAGGGCTGGTCGGCGTCGAATATGCCGCGTATGGAATCGCTGATAAACGTACCGTTTTTGGAGGCGATCTCATTCAGAGTACCGTTAATTATGTCGCCCTTGTCGGAAACGGCGGCGATAATCTGCGAAAGCAGAGAGTCCTCGTCGTCAAGTCTCGCGTTTATCCAGCTTTCGTAATCCTCTGAAAGCTTGTCGAGCATATCCTCGGTGTCCTGAAGATATTTGTCGTATTCGGCTTCGGCAAGGTCTGCTTTGGCTTCTTCAAGCTGCACGTTAAGCTGCTGTATCCTCGACATCGCCTCTTCCGAGTTATCATCCGCGTAAGCGAGCTTCTGTTTTTCGAGTGAGGAGACCTTTGCCGTTTTTTCAGCGATAGATTTCTGATAGTCGTAGAGGTCTTTCTCGGAATCAAGCTGTTCTTTTTTCTTGTCGATAAGCTCCTGAATCGCGTTTAGGAAGCGGCCTATCTCCTCGGCAATCGCGTCAAGCTGGGCGTTGTAGCCGTCTTCGATAAGTTCGAGCATGGACTGCTTTTCGCTGTCGGCGGCGTTTATTGCCTCCCGGTGAGCGTCGGTCAGCTCGTTGTAATGCTCAAGAACGTCCTGTCCCGCGCCGTCAACAAGCTGTTTCTGCAATTTGGTTATCTCGGCGTAATATTCGTCGGCCTGTCTTTTGTAGGTTTCGTAGGCGGCGGAATGGAGTCCGAGAGCGGCGTCGCCGTATTTGGTGAGGCTTCCGTTTTCGTCAAAGAGGTCTTCTTTTTCAAGCTGCCCGATGAGATACTCTGTCTCGTCGGTTATGCGGCTTACGGATTTTTCCAGATAATCGAATATCTCCCAGTCGAGGTCGCGGATCTTAATGTTGAATTCCGTGCAGTTGTTTTCAAGCTCCGCGATTTCTTTGTTGATGTCCATAAGCTCCGCGAACATGGAGTCAAAGGCTTCGCTGTTTTTAGGCACGGAGTCTAAGACAGCCTTTAACTGAAACGCTTCGGAGGTCCTCGTTTTAAGCTTTTTGGCGGTGAGGTCCTTCATATCCAAGTAATATGAGGAATCCGCGAACAAGCCTCTTATCTCAAGCCCGTCAAGCTTTGTCTGAAGCAGACCGATGTCCGCGTCAAAAACGCCGACAGCTGCGTCAAGCTTGGTTTTAATGTTGCTCCATCCGGTGTTGAAGATAAGTTCGTTAAGGCTTTGTTCCAGTTCCTTGACAGTGTCGGAGCAGCTCACGGCTTTCTCGTACAGCTCCTGATATTCGCTTATTTTGTCGGTGGTCCCGCTGTCAACAATGTCATTGACGTTGACGGCCCCTTTTTGCACAAGCGTCTTGTAATGCTCGGGCAGTCCCAGTGAATCGGCTTCTTTCATATAGGCGCTGTACGCCTGCCTCTGAAGCTCGATGGCGGCTTTGGTCCTGCCGATAGACTGCGAGAGCGCATTGTTCCGTTCCGTCCATGACGAATAGGTGTCGGAGGTTTTCTGCTCCAGTCGGTCGAGGGCTTCCTCAGTGCGAGTGATCTTGGTCTGGAGCCAGTCGAAGGACTGGGGGGAGGAGTCGGAGGAGGCGTCATAATCGTCAGAAGTGGGGTCATACAGAGCTTTAAGCTCAAACTCGAATTCAGCTTTTTTCTTTTCGGCTTCAATAAGATCCTGCTGATATTTTGTCTGTGCCTCCATGATTTCTTGTGCTTCGGAAGTTGTTCCCGATATCATTAACGCGTCAACAAAGGTAAGAGTACCCTCTTTCATTTTCCGTTCTAATTCAGGGGTTAATCCGGAATATCCGTAATAAGCGGCAAGACCGGAGTTTGCGCTTGCCTCGATCAGATTTGTAAAATCATTGTATGAAGCCGCTTTTTTTGTAAGAATATCGCACCAGTTGTCATAATCTGATTTGTATATTGTTCTGAGACTGTTGACAAGTTCCTCGGCGTTTGTGATTCCCATTTCTTTTAGATTGGCTATGTAACTTTGAATGCCGCTCTCAGAAGCCCCGATTATTCCGCTGAGAGTATCCTGTGAAATAAGATACTCAGTTATAATATCATTGAACGCTTGCCGGATCTTTTCTTTACCCTGAGTAGGGTCGCCCGCGATCCGTGAAAAAATATCAAAGCTTTCACGGCTTTTAAAAACGTCGGGAAGAGATTCTAAAGTTGAGGCAGTGACAAAGCCCAATTCATTAAATTCGTCGTAAGCGGATTTAATGGAATCGATACCGTTTGAGGCAGCGGCAAGCTTCTCCTGATCCGATAAAAGATCAAGAATTTTGCCTGCGGCTTCTTGCGCGGAGTCCCCTGTTTTCTTAAGGAGGGTTCTGTATTCTTCCGTGGATTCAAGAACTTCCGGCGTAATTTCTCCGGCTTTTGCGAGATCAAGGAGCTTTTGGGCTGCGTCGGAGAAGTCGGCGGAGTTAAAAAAATCCGAAAAGGAAGAAAGCGGGGTGTCGTTTATTGACGATTTATATTCGTCGATTTTTGATATAAGTTCATCCCATGATAAAAATGTGTCTTCAGGAACATTTATTTGCTCTGCCGCAATTTGGAGGTCTTCGGAACTTAATTTGTCAAGCTGACTGTTTAATTCGTCATCGCTCAAACCGGTACTTAATTTCTTCTTAATTTTTGATATTTTTAGATTCCTGTCATTTAATTTTGTCTGCAAATAAACGATTAGAGGGTTATTGCTGTCAAAGCCTTCAGTTTCTAAAAGCTCATTAATTGTTTTTTGCAATGATTCAGCGGTAAACTCACTGTTTACGGCATTTGCCAAGGCTGTTTGAATTTCTTCGTTATCAAGGTTATTAATTGTGTCAAGAAAATTCTTTTCTATCCAATTGCTGACATCGTTCCAGTCTTTGTTTTTGACATCATCAGGAAGATTATCTATCCAGTCGCTGTTTAAGAGTACGTCCTTTGCAAGGTCTTTCATAGCGGGATCCGTTATTTGAAGATACATCCAATCATTAGAAAGCCAGCTATTTATGTAACCTGACATTTCGGTCTTTGCAGCTTCCATTTTATTTTGAGTCAGCTGCATTGTGGTTTCATATTCACTTAATAAGCTGTCAAATTTATCATGCAACATATCTAATTGAGCTTCATCTAATACTGTAAAATCCCATTCTATAACATTATCACTTCCCGGTCTTCCATAAATATGTGCCAAAGCCTTGCTGCCGCTTTCATCAAAATAATTAGTCGGTTCTGAAAAATGCATAGCATCAAACGCATCATATAAGGAACTATTTACTAAGGGGTCGGAAATTGTTACCTTGCTGTTGGAAACTAAAGATGATGCTTTTTCAAAACTAAGAATGCCCGTTTGGATTTTTTTATACTCTTTACCATACTCTTCTAAATTATTTTTATGTCCTTCCCAAAACGCAGGGATTTTATCACTAATCTGTTGATCAGTTAATTTCTTTTGAACAGATATTAAATTATTCAGCGAGTTTACAATAGTATCTACATTACCTGACAAACTTAGTATGGAATTTCCATTATCATCGAAACCTGCGTTCAGTTGGGGAAATAATTCTGCCAGCTGATTGCTTAAGCCAAGAAATTTTTCATAATCTTCCGAGCTCAATTTGCCGCGGGATTGATTTATTTTCCCTAGATTTTCTACCTCTTGCGCTAAAACCGCAAATCTTTCTTTTATTCCATTAGTTGAGGAGCTTAGATTTTTAAAATCTGACTCTATATTACTTATCTCTGATTTGGCTTCTTTGGCGGCTTCTTTTATTTTTTTGATCCTTTCTTCTGCTTTTTCAGAGTGTTTTTTGATTGCATTATAAATTCCAATGCATGCGGCTAAAGCCGCTCCGATTGCGAAAAGATAAGGGTTTGACGTTACAGTATTTTTCAGCTTCAGAAATGCCGCCGTCAATAGATTGGTACCGACAACTG
>CAJTON010000004.1:23428-45784 GCA_910577605.1 uncultured Butyrivibrio sp. | reverse complement strand
AATATCTTTAGTTGCTGTTGGTATCTGTTTGAATATCATGCTGTTACGATAACGGCTGTGGAATCCGCTTTTGTTAAGTGTGGAGTTTTAAATTGATTTATAAATAATTTTATGATAAAATTAATAAAATAATATAAATTATTGTTTTAAGATAACGATAATCAGTGATATAGAATAATTTATAGGAGAATTAAATTATGAAAAGAAAGATAATGATAGTAGTTTTAATTATTGTTGCTATAATTTACTGTACAGGTTGCGCTTCACTTCCATCTTCATACGTTACATATGAAATTGATATTACAAGTGATGAAAGAGTTTGCGCTGAAGAAGGATGCACGGAACATTTTACAGACTTACAGAAATACTGTATTAATCATAGATGTTTATATCAAGAAGATGATCCATATAAAGTATGCTATAGGAAAAGAGAAGATGGACAAAGATATTGTAGTTATCATTCAAGGATAAGTGTAAAATATTCTGATGCTGAAAAAAAAGAAGCAAAAAAAATGGCACAAGAATATTGTAAGGAATTGGTATCTAGATGTGACGATATAACAAATATTTACGGAATTGAAGAGGGGTATTATGAAATAGGGGATCTATATTTTTATTGTAATTTAATTATAAATGACTCAATTAAGAGAGCAAGGGTTGTTATATATAAACCGGATTACGAAAATATGAAAGTTCTCGGATTGGAATATAAAGAGGGGGATGAATGGAAATGGTACACGGAAAAGAGGAAACATTAGAATTTGATATTTTATAGGGTTTATTTTGATATTGTAATAATTCTCCTTCCTCCGTTTCATATCCTCAGAAGCCGTAGGCGTGATAAGCGGAATTTTCTTTATCGGATTTTCCGAGGTCATTCAGCTTCTGGAAGACATCAAGAACAAAACAAGATAATTTTTATCTGACTACATAAATAAGCGCACCCCGAATACTATCGGTTTGAATATCGGGTGCGCTTATTCTGTTATTTTAATTCAAAAAACTGCGGTTAATTATATTATTCCGGCATTTTCAGAATCTGTCCGGCATAGATAACATCGTCTTTAAGTCCGTTCAGGCTTTTTATTTCCTTATAGCGGCTGCCGCTTCCGAGCAGCTTTGCCGCGATCGCCCAAAGGCTGTCGCCCGTTTTGACCGTATAGACGCTCTCTTTTACGGGAGCGGGGGAGTTGGTTTCCTTATTGTTTTCGGAAAGGGAGGGAGTAGAAGCGGTTTCTTTACCTGAACCGTTACCGCAGGCTGCCTGAATGTCCGTTACGCTTGTCCAGAAGCTTACCTGTCCCTTTACGCCGACCCTTGCGGCGCTATTTGTCATTCTTACGCGGTTGTTCCTTGCCTCGTCGGACCAGACGAAATAAACGCCGGATCTTTTGCCGATGGAGCTGCCGCTCTCCGAGCCGTAGACCGTAACATCGGATAAAATTATTTTTGCGCCTGTCTTAACGCCGTTCACGCAATCGTTTTTTACAGCGGGCTCGGCGGAGAAAATTCCGCCGGATTCCTTCCCGCATGAGGGCAGTGAAGCGTCAAGATATTCTGTCGGGTCAAGCCACTCAAAATAAGACAGATCATGCAGATTTCCGGCGGGATTGTTTTTGTATTTCCGCACCTCAAAATGCAGGTGTGCGCCGAAGCTGTTGCCGGTATTTCCCATAAAACCGATTATATCGCCCTGATTCACCGTCTGCCCTTCGCGGACGTATACAGTCTCAAGATGCGCGTAAAGCGTGACATAATTGTTTTCGTGCAGTATCATTATGTAATTGCCGTAGCCCATGCCTGCCTTGTCCGCGATGCCGTTTGTGCCGGACAAATAATCGACTGTCCGAAGCACCCGTCCCGCGCTGTGCGCCGTAATCTTGTCGATCTGCGATTTATATTTAACCACATCGACGCCCTTAGCCCATGCTCTGCCCGCGGCGACATTGGCGCAGTGGGCGGCGTATGCGCAGGTTATCTGATTGCTTCCTGTTTTTAAAACTCTGCTCATTTTCAGACCTCCTGATATTCCCGCGGGACGTCTTGCGTCTGACGGGATTTTCTTTATTAAAAAAATATAAAAAGCCGTATTTTCGTACGGCGCGGTTGATCTTCTCCGTTTTTTCCACTACGGCTAGGAGAAATCCTTGCGTTATTCTGCTTCCTGCCGATTGTATACGGCTGCCGTAAAGAAACAGAAGAGCAGCATCACTCTTTTGGTTTTACTCAGTCACGAGCAAGTTTTCCTTCTTGGCTTGGAGTACCTTTTACAAGCCTTTCGGCTCAGAACCGTCTATACTCTCTGAACACTTCCCTTATTTTTGTGTAAAAAATAAGAGAGTCCGCTGCTGATCGGTGGTCTTGCCTTCTCCACAAGGCGTTGCTGCTTAGGGCTTTCGCCCGCAGCCAACAGTATGTTTTCATGCCATTGCTGACATCCTTTTCGGAATGCGTTCACGTTCGCCGTTTCCGGCCGCGTTGTAGCCATACTGTACTGTGTATTCACTATGAAATAGCTTCCCAGCACTGAGGAACAGCAATCCTCAATTACGGTTCGTTTTATAGAACATCGTGAGCTGACCGGACTCACACATTCCTGCCCTTGAGATTCGTACAACGCGAATGTCTTGGGCATGAAGGGCATATTCAAAACAATAAACAGTATTTTATATCCGTACACTCGTACGGAGTTTACCGATGTTCTTTATTTTATCAAAGGATATATTGGAAAAAGCGCCTGTTTTTATGGAATCAAAGAGATTACGAATCGTTTTTATATCGTTCTCGGGAAAAATATTTTTCAGGATTCCAAGCCCGATCTCCTTAAGCGGATTCAGCTTGGATTTCATCGAGTCTGACGCCGATGATACCTGCGACTCCGCTTTTTCGGCTGAGTCTGCAACAGAATCCAAAGAAGAACTTAAATTTTTAAATCCCTCGTCGTCCGCCGAAGCACCCATTTCCTTCAACGCGTCTATTTTATCCGTATTTATACCGCTGCGGTCGATAGCCTCCTGAGCGGCGTCGGAAATGATCTTACCGAGCCGCCGTCCGGTTTTTCGATTGCGCCAAGCTGAGATTTCAGAGCCGCGATCTGCGCGTTGATTTCCCTGACAGTTGCTCTTGAATCAAGCTCGCCCGAGGCTTTGACCTTTTCCAGCTTTCCCTGCAGCTTTTTAATGTCCTCATTGATCTGTCGGATCGTTTTTGGTATATCTAAGCCAAGAACGATCTGCTCGTCGTCGTTTGTAGCCAATTTGCCACCGTCCTTTCCTTATTATTGCGTCGCCTTTCAGCGCAAAATGGTATCCCCGTAGAGGTGTTTTACTCTTGCCCGCCGCTAAGCAGCCCGTTGAGCGCGGAAACGGCTTTTTTGCCGGCTTCCTCCGGATTTTTGAGAATTTCCTTCGCCTGTTTGTCTATAAAGCGCATGACAGCCAGCTTCCATTTGATTTTAAGCTGCCAAAGTCTTATTGCTCTGAACAATGTCACCATAATTTTTTCCTCCTGATATTCCCGAAAAGCGCCATGCGCCGGACGGGGTGATTATTTTTGTGAATATCCGCCGTTATGGCAGATTAAGCTTCAATAATATTGTAAAGTCCGATAAGATACTCGGAGCTTACGCCTTTGCCGAATATTTCCTCGGGTTTTAATTTGTCAATGCAGACGGAGATCTCGCTGTTTATTACCTTGGAAAGCTCCCTGTTGAAGCTCTCGACAGCTTCCGTGTCGTCGGCGGAGATCTGTATTTTTCCGTCCTCCGTTTTCTTGCCGAATTTGGCGATGGTCTCATTTCGCACCGCCTCAAAATTTGAGATATGCGGTTCGAGAGATTTCATGATTCCCAGAAGTCTGAATTTTAAAAGCGCGTCGGCGTCATTTCCGCTGCCGTCGATAATGCTGCGCAAAATGTGGTTTATATTTAAAGCCTCGTTTAAGGTCATTTTTATTTCCATAGCTGTCTCCTTAAAATCCGTCCTTTAATTTCTGTCTGTAAACGTCGTTGATAAGCTCCATTGACAGCTCTACCTCGCCGTTTTCAAGACCGTTTTCCTCAAGTATCTTCTCGTATTTTTCGTAAATGTGGATGCAGTGCTTGAAGCTGTCCTTATTACAGGGTTTTCCCTCCGATACGTTGGTGGCGAAATTGTTGATTTCCCACCGCATATCGTCGATCTCCTTGTCTATAAACATACGCGTGAGCCTTTTTATGTCGTCGGAAATTTCCGTGTCGCGGCTGTCGGATCTCTCGATGTCGCGCTTATGCCTTTCCTGCAATTCGGAAAGATGGCGTGAAGTGCAGAGCAGAAGTTCGCGTTCCTCGCGCTTTTTTCGCATCCATTTTGTTTCAAGACCGAGCTTTCCGACCGCCCATTCAAATATTGATGCCGTCGCCTTTATTCCGGCGAGAATTGCGAAAACGGAAATGAATACATAAGAGAAGTTTATGCCTGATAAATCCTTTAGCGCGTCCATATGTTATCCCGCCCTTTCCTTGTCGGCGCGTATTTCTATCCCAAGGATCCTGCCCAGTGAGACAAGACTCTTGCCGACATATACGGTTATGGCAGAGGTCATTACAAACGGCGGCGTCACGCCTATCGACGAAAGATCGGTCGCCTCAAAACAGTATGCCGTTCCGATAAACAATCCGGCTACGATAAGCGCCTTTGCGATTCCGGTCAGCAAGACCTTAATGCTGAATTTCATTTTTCCGGTTCCGATATTATAATAAATTCCGGCGCAGATATTCATTAAGACCGCGACGGCAAGCACCGGAAGCAATTCTATGATCTGATTCATTCTGCCGCTCCTTTCCTTATTCATGCACTGTTTTTTTTGTGCATAATAGTATCCTCGCAGAGGGTTTCCTTAATTCATGCGCTGTTTTTTCGCGCATAATAGCACCCTCGCAGAGGGTTTCCTTATTTTGATACGGTAAAAAACAGGGCTATGCCCGATGCGCTTGATCGTGATTAGTCATAGCCCTGTAAAATAAAAAGCAATACCCCTAATCGGGTCTGCCGCTTTTCTTCTGCGATTCTCGGTACGCTTCGGTGTCACGTAGGTATTTGTAAGCGCATTCTATCGAACAGGCGAAATTGCGCCATCTGAAAATATTGTCGTGAGACTGGCAGTACGAGCAAGGCTCGAAAAGCTTCTTGCAGACCCGGCAGGGAATTTTTTTGTTTTCAGCCATGTCAGCCACCGTTTAAAAGAAGCCGCATCAATCGAAAATTATGAATTTCCAGAGATCCGTCTTGCCTGTGCAGAGGTTCGGAAGAGAAGTGAACTCGAAACCGAGAGTCGAGGGGTCGGAGCCGCCCTGAAGGTCGAACGTACCGTTGAAATCGGCTCTGTCGATGATGAACTGTCCGTGGAAAACATTGTCGCAGGAATCTGTACAGGTCACGTCAAGGAATACCTGAAGCGTTTTGCTGTAATTGTCTGCGTCATTGGCTATTCTCTTTCCGGTAACTTTTGCGTCATAGAACGCGATGACCTCGGTGCCGTCCTTTACGTCTCCCTCATAGAATGTGATCTCCTTCGATTCGGGGTTATAGGAGAACTCGCCGGCAGCGGGTTCTCCGCTTGCCTGAGTAAGCTTCTTTCCGCCGGAGATATAAGCGTTGTTTTCGTCTCTGATATAAATCGTTCCGATCTCGTTTCCGGGAGTGCCGGCAGCGGTCTCGGTCGTGATTCCTTTGTTTGCCGTAACCGTGATCGTATCGGTGTATCTGATGGAGAATTCTCCGCTTTCAATGTCCGCGCCGAGAGTCGCCGCGAGAGCGCCGCCCGAAAGCATACCGTTCGTACCCTTTCCGGTAACCTTCTTGTTTTTCTTGAGAGAACCGATGGTCCTTCCGCCCTTACCGGTTATATCGACCTTTTCCTCCTCCTGAGAGAAAGTAAAGTCGCTTAACTCGTCAAGGATCATGTCGAGGCTTCCGTTAGCCTTGTCAAAGCCCGTGAGCTGGTCGTAAGATGTGATTGTAAACTTATCAATATTCATTGATATTCCTCCTTGTGTGTTTGTTTTTATACAAAATAAAAAGGCGTGTAGGCCCTATTTTGCAGCTACTTTATTATCCATGAGAGCGATTCCTTGCTGCTCATCTTGGAAGTGTCTACGGTTCCGGCGTAGACGCCGATCATGGTGTTGTCGAAGTTGATTTTCTGCTGGATCTGCCGGAAGCTCTGATTGAATCTGTAAATGGACAGGTTCATGCACTCGTCGTAACCGTAAGGAAATTCGCTGGTATTGACCAATGCGGTGACAAGCTTTTCCAGATACGGCTCGCGCGGCTTTTTTGCGTACAACTTCTGTTTTTTTCGTTCCTTTTCCAAAAGATATTTTCGCGCCGACTCGTTTCCGGGCTTTGATTTGACCTTTTCAAACGAGTTGATTTTTCTTATCGTGTCCGCAAGTTTATCGTATACCGGTCTGTCTATTAAGATGTCGTTTCGCGGACTGTAAATTACACGGGCGCCGTCATTTTTGCTTATGTATATGCCGAAATCGGAGGTGTCAAGGTTTCCGAAAATAACCGACATATCCGATTTGGCATACATGGGAAAAAGCATCTTAAAAAGCTCGTAATCCGTGACCTTCGTATAGTCGATTCCCATATCGTCAAGCTGTACCATATACTGAAACGGAGTTGCGGTGAGGAACGACACCGCGCCGTAATAGCTGTCCTCGTCGTCAAGAATTTCGCCGACTGTGGGTATCCTTACGGACAGATTGGGAAGAATATCGACGCGCGACAGCTTGAGAAGGCTTTTTTTGTTTTCCATATCTGATCTTGTGTCCTTTGTTTTTATAGTGGTTTTAAAGAAACGGGGGAGGGCGGCGTTCAGAACGAACCGTCGTCCTCCGCGCAAGAACTGTAAAAGAATTGAAGTTTAAGAAATGCTTTTGTGTATCTGCTTCACCTTTTTTCTGAAATCGTCGGTGAAGTTTGCCGACATAAATATTGAACAGCCGGACCCTATGTTTAATCTTTGCGAGACCGATTTATCCGACGGGACGCGTTTCGAGACTATTTTCAGTCCGGGAAATATTTTTATTTCCACATAGTCGTCATTGCCGCCGAATCTTTCTTTTACCGCGTCGCCTAACGAGTTTAAGATTCGCAGTATATCGTCGGTGCGGCAGCCGGTCTTTTTCTTTATGGCGTCTGCCATATCGTTTTGGTTGTAGTATTTTTTCTGCGCGTCTATGCTGATTCCTCCTATGTAACTTAAATTTAGCGCCGCATCAGGCGGTAAAATCACGCCGTGATTTCCGGACGGAGCATTTTTTCTGTGATTTTAAATCCGATTCCGAACAGGCTTATGTCAGAGCCGCCCTCCTCAAGCTGTAAGACGCTGCCCGCCGACTGCAGCACCGCTTTGTTGAAGCTTTCGTTTTTGCAGAGAAAAAGAATTTCCAGCAGTATATTCTTAATGGAAGAGTTTTCTTTATTCTCAAGCGACGACAGCAGTCTGTACAAAGTTGAAAAGCCTATCGTTTCGCTTTCTATATCAGAAATCAGACGTTCCTTTAAAATCGCGGCTTTCTGCTTTATTTCCTCCTTGGAACCGTCGCTGCCGTAGAGATTCTTTCTGTCGGCGGCATATTTTTTTAGCATCCCGTAAATTTTGTTTATCTGCTTCTGATTCACGCCGGAGGTGCGGAAGAGCGCGCCGTTTAATACTGATACGAACGGCAGGCGGTCTTTTTTGTAGGGATTCTTTATTCGGAAGCCGTTTATTACGGTCTGCAAATGATCCATCGAGGTGTGATACTTGCAGTAATGCTTTTTATCAGGGGCGTAATAGCCCTTCTGTCTGGAAATATGGGAAAAAAAGTGCGGCATTTTCTTTCTTCCTTTTATTAAAGCTCCGTCCTCGCCCTCGTCGTATTCCCTGACCTCTGAATCATATTTTTGGCGCAGCCTTGCAAGCTCTTTTGCATTATCAATATCAAATTCCTTTTTTGCCTTGTCGATTTCGATTCCGGACATGACGTCCAGTTGGCATATATCATAGTAAAGCTCCTTTATGTCGTCGTAGCCTTCGCCGTTATGCATACGGTCCCACAAAAGAGAATTAAGCTCCTGCGATAGATTGACGATTTCGCCTATTTTGTTTACGGAGGTCTTGATGTCAAGGTCCGCCTGCTGTTCGGGCGTGTAGTATCTTTTTACCTTGCGGGCGGACACGAAATCGCCGGGAGTTTTAAAGATACCGTAATTTTTTTCCGTCACTTTTATAAGCAGCGCGTCGTCGGTGAGCAGCACCGCGTCGCTGTCAAAATCGGCGCCCGAAAGTCTTTGAAGCACATTTTCACCGATGGAATTAATACACACGATCTCATCCGTCAAGTTAAAATAGCGGTCGATAAGCTCGTTTTCGGAGTTGAGCGGCAGCCATATATTGCCTATCGTCACATGGGGACTTCTGCTTGCGAGCAGTTTTTTGCCGTACTCAAACCTTGTGCTGTGGATATTTCCGATCCCTAACTGACTTGTGCCGTCAAATTTTCCTATGGAATGTCTCAGCATTTCTATCGGATTACCCAAAAGGGTGGAGTAGTTGCCGTTCACATAGACATGCCCGTTTTTAAGGTTCTTGTAATACGATTTTAAAAGGTCGGTCAGAAAGTCCTGATAATACGCGGTTTTCGAAAAACCGTCGTTAAGGCACATAAGATTGTAGACAACGTCGTTTTTGCCGTTCATAGGCTGTTCTATAGGCGTCGCTTCTTCAATATCAGGGTATTTGATATAGTATCTTACGACCTCAGGCCTGTCCCGAAGCATCTGCGCGAAATCCAGAGAGGGCTTTAAAAATTCGCTTACTTCCTCCTTTGACATCTGGAGAGTGTTCAGAAGCTGATAGTGCGTCTGAACAAGTCTGCCGCCGAAAAAATGTGTCTTTTTGTCGTGTTTGACGACTCCGAAATCAGGATAGAGATTGTCGAGCCATTTATCCCATGTGTCGAATTTGAGATACTTGATGCTGCTCGGCGTGGTGATAAGCTTTATGTCCTCAATTTTTTTGGCCCTTGTTTTTCCGTTAAGCTGTGAGACCTCCGTTATATTGTTGTCCTTGAACCAGCGCGCTATATTGCAGTTAAAGCAGCAGGATTTGAACATGAGGTTCCGAAGCAGAACCATTCCGCAGTCCGCGTAATCCCCGAATAAGGAAACGTCAAGCAGCGACTGTCCGTCCCATATGCTGTTGGTTATTTCGCGGTTTCTTTCGGCGGTTTTAAGCCACCCGTTTTCATCGCGGACTTCTATCACGTCCTCGTTGAAAATGCTGTTGTAATCTTCAATAAGCAGGATGTTTTCCGGCTTTATCGGCAGAGTGTCGATGATGCTGCTGGCGGTAAGCGCGATGTATCCTTCATATGCGGCGAGGTCGATCTCCTGTCCGGGTTTTACGTTTATCCCGCCCGAACTGAACTTGAGGAGCGGCTTGTAAAGCGCTTCATTTATAAAAAGACATTTTCCCACGCGCGCCGAACCGGTAGACCTTTTCATTCGGCAGTATTTTATGCCGTCGCATACGAAGCCGTCCCTGTAAAGCTCGGTCCTGAGCTCCGCGCCTGTCTTTACGGTTTTCGGCTCGCCCTTTACGGCGTATTGCAGGCGCGAGCCGTCTTCATTGCCGTCCAAAATCTCCGTACACACAAAGGGTTTCGGCAGAGTGGCAGGGCAGGAGACGTTTTTGCCTGTTATTATCCCGACGATTTTACCGTCAGCGTTTCTTGCGATGCAGTCGTCAAATTTAAGCTTTCCGCAATCGAAGCCTAATTTCACATAGGTATCCGAATTAATGCGGTTCCATTCCTTTACGGAATATTTAAAGGTCAGATTGATAACATTTACGGAATATGAATGCTTCTTTATTTTGAAAGCAAAACCGTTTCTTCTGTATTTTCTGTAATATATGTCGGACAGCTTTGTAAGATCGAGACTGTAATCAAGCGTATTCACGAATTTACGCAGATTGTACTGCCCGTCCTTTTGTTTAAGGCTATAACCGTCTTCGCTTTGGTCGTTATAATGCGCGGCCAAATAAATATCCTTGGCGTCAACCGACGCTATGTAAATTCCTTTTTTTTCCAAGTCAGATACCTCCGTTTATCCGGCATTGCAAACGCTTCTGTTTGCGATATTTTTCCTGCACTGTTCGTCAAATTTACTGTCGATTACGATTCTTTCGGCAATTCTGCCGTTCGGATAGCTGGTGTCGAAATCCGAGACGTAAAGCCTTCCTCCGTATCTTGTGCAGTCTGTTTTGTAAGTGTTTTTTTTCATCAGTCAGGTGTTCTCCTTTCGTAATTGCGCCGCGTTTCGGCGCGCAATGAACTGTTTACCCGTTGTACGGGTCCTGATTGATATTTCTCTTTTTGAAATAAAAAAATCCCGTTTATGGGACAATGAAAGAATTAGAATTATATATGAAATAAATATTAACAAATATTTTGTATTATATTGACAAAATCGAACAGATGTTCTATAATGATCATCAGAGAGGACAAAAAGAAGACCCGCCCAAATCATTCAAACGGTGTTGCAGCACCTTTGAGTCGGACAGGTCTTCCGTATACTGATTGGATCCGTGCCTGAAACGGCGCGAATCTGTAACGCGGAAATGCGTTTGCATATATTTTACATAACAAGCTTTTAAAAGTCAAGATATTTCGCGCGTTTCTGCAATGTCCCATATCATTATTAAACAGCGTTAGCGCAAATAATTAATTTGCGCGTCTGATTTACATGAAAGGAAGGAACGTTAAATGGAACGGAAATTTAATATTTATTATGATGACAATGCAAAGAGGCTGCGCGCGGAGGTCGATAAGATATTGTCAAAATTCGGCGGTATATCGGACAAGGATAAGGACGATTTCTACTCGCTGGCGAATGAGATTTTTGCGAGGGCGCTGAAGCGGTACGACGACTCACAGCCGTTTGACGCTTTTTTGTATTCCTGTCTGTCAAACGGCATCAAGACGGAGATGACAAGAAGGAACAGGCAGAAGCGCAAGGCTGACAGAATGGCGGTTTCGATAGACACGCCTGTCGGAGACGACGGAGATTATACCATAAAAGACGTGATCGCGGACAGCTTTAATATGGAAACGGCAGTTTTCGGGGAGGAGAATGCCGATACCGTCAAAATCGCGAAATACCTTGACAGATTGTCGAAACGGCAGCGGCGTGTGGCGGCGCTCTTGGCGGCGTCCTACAAGGCGGGAGAGATAATGGATATGCTTAATATAACCAAGAAGGAATACGCAGACGCTATAAACGGAATGCGTTCGTACGAGAATATATCTGTGCTGTTCTAACGCTCCCTTAGGGGACACCGCTATGCGCGGGAGGAAGGCGCAGTATCAATGAAAGGATAAAACGGATAATGGATTTGGTAAGAGACAAAAGAGTAAAGGACGCGCTGATGAATTCGACAGTGCAGAATATGTTTGAGAGGGGCGAGCTGAGAAAGGACCATCCGCTTCAGAGAAAGCCCGGAAGGTGGAGCGGCAGCGACAAAGAGGGGCTTATCGCTTCCGTTCTTAAAGACGAGGATATAGATTCAATAAAGGTGTGCGAGCAGCTGACAAACAACGGCGTCGTGCTGTGGGTGATCGACGGACTGCAAAGGCTGACGACGCTTAATTCCTATCTTAACGGAGGATTCAAGCTCGGTAAAAACGTGGAATTTCCCACGGTTACATATCAGTCGGCAAAGCGGGACGCGAAGGGAAATATAATTAAGGACGAATACGGAAATTACGATTACGAGCTTGTGGAATACGATTTGCGCGGCAAATTCTACTGCGACCTTCCCATAGAGCTTAAAGAAAAATTCAATAATTACAAGATAGATATGGTCAAGCATCTCGACTGTACCGACGAGGAAATCGGATATCACATAAGGCGCTACAACAAACAGAAATCCATGAACGCCTCCGAAAACGCGGTCACGTTCATGGACAATATCGCGAAGGAAGTAAAAAGAGTTTCGCTCAACAACAGATTTTTCAAAAACGACGTCTACAAGGAGATGGAGAGAAACAACGGGACCATTGAGCGGATCGTGACTGAATCCGTTATGTGTATGTTTCATCTTGACAAATGGCAGAAGCAGAGTCGGAATATGGGAGAATTTCTTAACAGAAATTCGTCAAAGCAGGAATTTGACAGGCTTAACGATAACCTCAACAGGCTTGAAGCGGTTTATGATGAAAGTTTCGGAGACATTTTCACGTCGAAGGATTCGTTTATCTGGTTCACGCTTTTTGATAAATTCACGTCGTATAACCTGCCGGACGAGAGTTTCGCGGATTTTATAAGAAGCTATAAGGCTGACAGAATGTGGGAAAGGAAATTTAACGGCGAATCGTTCGTAGACATTGATAAAAACAGATCGACCAAGGATAAAAGCGTTATCGTAAGAAAGCTCGAGATTCTTGAATGTCTGCTGAGCGGATTCCTGAAGGTTTCGTCAGCGCCGGCAGGACGGGATGAGCTTGAGGAATTTGCCGCGAAGATGCTTGAGATTGACGCGGGCGAGCTGCATGAGGATATGGATTTTTACATCGAGTCATTGGACGATCTGATTGCCAAAACAGTGAAGGACGGTTCGGGAATTCTGGCACGCGAAAACAGGCCCTCGCTTCTGGCGATGATGGTCTATTCATATAAAAACGACGTTAATCTGGACGACTGGCTCAAGGAATACGCAGCAAAAAACGACAGGTATATTGCGGATCAGAAGAAAAACTTTATCCGCATGAAAACGGATTTTGAGCGGTACGCCGCCGGAAAATCATTATGAACGGAGGGCATGGGATGAGCGCGGACAACGGCATTTATATTTTGGAAACAAAGGACCAGTACAGAGTGGCGCATCTGCAGGCGATAGAGAATCTGTCGTGCGTTTCTTTTGGCGGAGGATGTAAAGCGGGATATGCGGACGGCGGGCTTTGGTCTGCAAAGGTGGTCGAGATGTGGGGAGGCTGCAAATATACCAGAAGCCGCACAAAAGCTTTGGAGATCGCGCACAGATGGGCGCAGAGGCTCCCTGTTTGCGAATACGGCGTTAGGATCATCAGATGCGGCAAAACATGGAAAAAGATTCTCAGTGACGCGAGGAAATACGCCCGAAGAGAAATGGAATGCACGAAGACGGGCGGCGGCGCGTGCCGTACATTTCAAGGAAGATAAAAGGAACGGCGGGGGACGCGCGCAGACAGGTATAATATGTAAATGTTTCAAATATTTTTAAATGGCGAAAAATATTGTACTTGTCCTTTACTTTTGGTTGTGATAAAATATTCAGGTACTATAAAGTAATGTGCATAAGTGCGGACGCCGCCTGCGGGAGGCGTACAAAATGATACAGCGGCGAACATCTAAAGGAGCAGAAATGATAGAAGCTTACGCTTTAACGGATGTGGGTAAGACAATCCGCTTTGTGGCGATGGTTTTAAAGCCAACGCAGTTTCCTGCCGAATCTGTTCATTGTGGCGGACGGAATGGGAGGCCACAAGGCGGGGGATCTGGCGTCCAAGTTTTCTGTCCAGACTTTTGTCGAGCATGCGAGGTCGGCGAAGAGCGACAATCCCATAACGGTGATCTCAGACGCAATTAAATACACGAACGGCAGGCTTGTTGAGCTTGCTGCCACATCTCCTGATTATACGGGAATGGGTACTACGTTTGTAGCTGCGACTATAATAGGCAGGTCGGTCTATGTGGCGAATGTCGGAGACAGCAGGCTGTATGTATTAGGAGACGGACTGCGTCAGGTCACGAGGGACCATTCCCTTGTGGAGGAGATGGTGACGAACGGCACCATAGCGAGGGAAGAGGCAAGGACACATGAACGCAGGAATGTCATAACGAGGGCCATAGGAGGCTCGGAAGAGGTCATGGCGGACTTTTTTGAGGTGGAGCTTGGCAAGGACGACATAATAATAATGTGCTCTGACGGTCTGTCCAATATGGTGGAGGACAGTCAGATCGCTTCGGTGCTTTCTTCCAGACGTGAGATAAGCGAGAAGGCGAGAACACTGGTAGATTTGGCGAACGCGCATGGCGGAAAGGACAATATTTCACTGATTATTATAGAATCGTAAGATAATTTAGGAGGTTTTATGTTAAGAGAAGGAATGTTTTTGGCTGACAGATACGAAATTCTCGAAAAAATCGGGACCGGAGGTATGGCGGACGTATACAAAGCCAAATGTCATAAGCTGAATAGATATGTGGCGATAAAGGTTCTAAAGCCCGAATTTGTGGAGGACAGAAATTTTGTATCCAAATTCCGCGCTGAGGCTCAGTCGGCGGCGGGGCTTATGCATGCCAATATCGTGAATGTATACGACGTCGGCGAAGAGGGCGGAATATACTATATAATCATGGAGCTTGTGGAGGGGATCACCCTAAAGAAATATATAGAGAAAAAGGGAAATCTCGGCGTACGCGAGGCGGTAAGCATCGCGATTCAGGTCGCGCAGGGCATTGAGGCGGCGCATAAGCATCATATTGTCCACAGGGACATAAAGCCGCAGAACATAATAATTTCCAAAGAGGGCAAGGTAAAAGTCACTGATTTCGGCATAGCCAGAGCCGCTTCTTCCAATACGATCAATTCCACGGTAATGGGCTCGGTGCATTATATTTCACCGGAGCAGGCAAGGGGCGGATACAGCGATGAAAAGAGCGATATATATTCGTTCGGTATCATGCTTTACGAAATGCTTACCGGAAGAGTTCCTTTTGAGGGCGACACTACGGTTGCCGTAGCTTTGCAGCATATACAGGACGACATGGTTTCTCCGCGCAAATATGTGCCTGAGATTCCCGTGAGCGTTGAGAAAATAATACTCAAGTGTACGCAGAAAAAGACTGACAGAAGATATCAGAACGCGACGGATCTTATCGCGGATCTTAAGCGTTCGCTTGTTACTCCGGACGAGGATTTTGTCGTTATTTCTTCGGCGATCGTTCCGGGAGGGGCAACGCAGATGATAGGAGACGACGACCTCGCGGAGATAAGTCAGAGAGCGTCGCAGAAGACAGCGCAGGCCGACGGACTGAACGTGCTTACTCCCGAACGCGGCGAGACGGTTAATGAGACTGCGCCCGACAGTCAGGAGGAGTACGAGGACAATACGGAAATAGACGCGGATGACGACGATTATGACAGGGATCTGCCGGCATCGAGAAAAATAGACAAGATAATCACGATTCTCGGAATAGCGGTGGGCGTTGTGATACTTGTGATAGCTATAATCGTTATAATAAAGATGGTAAAGCTTTTTTCCGGCGATTCGTCGTCAAAGCCTCCGGTGCAGACTTCGGAGCAGACGAAACCGGATAATCTTGTGGAGGTGCCCAGCCTCTTGGGAGATACCTATGACTCGGCTAAAGAAAAGCTTAAGGATAAGAAGCTCGGGATCAACAGCCGTGAGGAATATTCCGATGCTTATCCTGAAGGTCAGATATTCAGGCAGAGCGTGAATGCGGGTGAAAAGGTTGAACCGAACACAACGATAATCGTATATATAAGCAAGGGCATGGAATCGTTTGAAATGCCCAATGTGGTTGGAGCTACACATGCTTCGGCTGATACCACTCTAAGAAATAAGGATCTAAAGCCGACGTATACGTTTGAGGAGACGGACGACGAGTCAAAAGTCGGGCTTGTAGCCGCAACAGATCCCGTGGCGGGAATGAACGTAAAGAGCGGGGATTCCGTAACGGTAACGATATACAGAGGAGCGACGCAGCAGGTGGCTGAGGTGCCGGACGTAAAGGGCGATACGCTTGAGGACGCTGTTGCGGCGCTGAACGCGCTTGGATTTACCAATATTGAGCGCAATTACGAGAACAACGAAGAGGTGCCGGAGGGCAAGGTAATTTCTCAGGGAGGTCCTACCGTCGGGGAGCAGGCTCCGATAGAAAGCGTGATAATCCTTGTCGTGAGCGAAGGGCCTAAGCCTACCGAGAAACCCACGGAGGAGCCTACGCCGGAACCGACGGAGGAAACTACCGAGAAGCCTACGGAGAAGCCGACTGAGAAACCTACGGAGGAGCAGACTGAGGAACAAACGGAGGAACAGACCGAACAGACATATAACTCCTTTGAGGGGAAGATAGCGATAACTTCGGTGCTTGCCGTACTTGAAGAGAAGATAGACAGCTCTTATACCGGTAAGATAGAGGTAAAGATCAAAGTAACTGACAGTGAGGAGACCACGAAGCCGGTTTCGACCGTTATTTTCAACGGATACAGCGAGCTTTTGGGACACGGGGATTTCGACCTCGGCAGGGATGTCGACACGAATATTGAAGGCTTTGCAGGGGGCGCGGGACACGCGGTCATCGAGATCAAATACGATATGGACGGAGACGGAAATGTTGACGGCTCGACAATGGTAAAGACTGCGGGAGACGCAATTACAATAAAGTAAGGCCGTGTTTTGCATTGACGCTCGGATTTTGAAATGCGAAGCAGGCAGAGGACTGTATGCAGGGCAAGATTGTTAAAGGAATAGCAGGCTTTTATTATGTACACACCGGGAAATCCGGTGTGTACGAATGTAATGCCAAGGGAATTTTCAGAAATCGCAGCATTAAGCCGCTTGTCGGGGACAATGTTGAGATAGATATAATAAGCGAAGCGGAGCACACCGGAAATGTGAGCCGTATACTTCCGAGAAGGAATGAATTGATAAGACCGGCGGTGGCCAATATAGAACAGGCGCTGGTCGTTTTTGCGTCTTTGTCGCCTGAGCCTAATTTTAATCTGTTAAGCCGCTTCCTTGTGATGATGGATAGAAACAGTATCGAAACAGTTATCTGCTTTAATAAAAGCGACCAGCTTGAGGCAAATAAGGCGGAAGAACTTGCAGGTATTTTTGCCGGATGCGGCAGCAGGGTAATAACAACCAGCGTGCTTACCAAAGAAGGGATAGACGGGTTGAGAGAGCTTCTGCTTGGAAAAACAACGGCGCTAGCCGGACCGTCGGGAGTGGGAAAGTCCTCGATCTTAAACGCCATTTTCCCCGAAGCGAATTCACAGACAGGCGAAATAAGCGCCAAGATAAACAGGGGACGTCACACTACAAGGCATACGGAAATCTTTAATGTGGCGGAGAATACTTACATTATGGACACGCCGGGTTTTACCTCTCTTGAATGCGGAGGGATAGAGCCGCAGGAGCTGCGGCTGTATTTTGGCGAATTTCAGGATTATGAGGGAAAATGCCGCTATAACGGCTGCGTACATGTTGGGGAACCGGACTGCGCGGTAAAAACCGCTGTTGCGGACGGAAAAATAAACCGCCTGCGCTATGACATATATGTAAGTCTTTACAATGAAATGAAATCCAGGAGAAAATATTGATGAAAAAATATCTCGCGCCTTCTATTCTGGCGGCTGATTTTAATATATTGGGACAGCAGATAAGGTCCGTCGGACAAGCGGGTGCAAAATATCTGCATATTGACGTTATGGACGGTATATTTGTGCCGAGTATTTCCTTCGGAATCCCGTTGATCAGGTCCATACGTTCCGCGAACGACCTGATTTTTGACGTGCATCTTATGGTGACCGAACCGAAAAGGTATATCGCGGATTTTAGGGAAGCGGGCGCGGATATTATATCGGTACATATTGAGGCTTGCGGCGACGTGAGGGAAACACTTGAGGCAGTTAAGGAACTCGGAGCGATTCCGGGACTTGCGTTTAATCCGGAAACTCCGGTTGAAGAGCTTGAGCCGTATATTCCGTATGCCGGACAGATCCTGCTTATGAGCGTGCATCCCGGATTCGGGGGACAGAAATTTATTGAAGGCTCGTGCGAAAGACTGAAGCTGCTGGCGGATTTAAGGGACCGTATGGGATTGAATATTCCGATAGAAATTGACGGCGGAGTGACTTTGGACAACGCTTCGGAAATACTTCAGAGCGGGGCGGATATTCTTGTTGCGGGATCGTCGGTTTTTAACGGCGATATTGAGAGGAACATAAAGGATTTTCTTGAGGTTATCGGAGAATGAGGACGCTTATAATTACGGGCGGCAGCTTTGACCGTGAGTTTGCAGCTTCTTTTTTGGCAAAAAACAGCTACGGTTATGTGATAGCCGTGGATAACGGTCTTTCTTACGCTCGTGAGCTTGGCGTATTCCCGGATATGATAGTGGGAGATATGGATACTCACGGTAAGGCGGATATTGAAGAGTACCGCGCAAGGGGCACGCAGATCATCGCGCTTGAGCCGGAAAAGGACGATACCGATACCGAGAGAGCCGTGAGGGAAGCCGTCGGGATCGGCTCGGATATTGATATTTTATGCGCGACCGGAGGCAGGATAGACCATTTGCTTGCGAGCATCCATAATCTGAAGATCGCGCTCGACGCGGGGCTGAACGCCAGAATTATTGACAGGGGCAACATTATTTTTCTGCGAAATAAAAGCTTTTCTCTGAGACGCGCGGAATGTCCCAAGAAATATATATCCTTTGTCGCCTTTTCGGGCGAGGTGACGGGAATAATATTAAAGGGCTTTAAGTATCCTCTTGACGGATATGACTTAAAGCCCGGAATTTCAAGATGTATAAGCAACGAACTGACAGAAGACGAAGGAACGGTCCGCTTCGACGAAGGGGAGGATCGCTGTCTTATAGTGATAAATTCGTCAGACGTTGAATCTGAATAAAATAACGTCGCCGTCCTTAACGACGTATTCCTTGCCTTCTATGCCGACAAGCCCTTTTTCTTTGGCGGCGGCGTATGTCTGGCAGTCCAGAAGGTCCTGATAGTAAACGACCTCGGCTTTTATGAAACCGCGTTCAAAGTCGCTGTGGATCTTTCCGGCGGCACCGGGAGCTTTGGTTCCTTTTTTTATCGTCCACGCCCTTGTTTCCGTGGGACCGGCGGTAAGAAAGCTTATAAGACCGAGAAGGCTGTAACTTGCTTTTATAAGCTTGTCAAGTCCAGATTCCGAAAGCCCCAAATCTTCAAGGAACATCTTTTTTTCGTCGTCGTCAAGCTCGGAGATCTCTTCTTCGATCTGGGCGCATACGACAAAAACTTCGCTGCCTTCTCCGGCGGCAAATTCCCTTACCTGTTTTACAAATTCATTGGAGGCTCCGTCGTCCGCGAGGTCGTCCTCGCTTACATTGGCGGCGTATATAACGGGCTTTGCGGTGAGAAGGTCATAGGTCGCCATGAGAGCTTTCATATCGTCGTCGGCAGGCTCGTATGAGCGCGCTGACTTGCCGCCTTCGAGGTGCGCCTTGATGGCAGCCAGAAGTTCAAGCTCTTTGGCGAGCGCCTTGTCGTTGCGCGCTCCTCTTGACACCTTGGCTATTCTTCTCTCAAGGATCTCAAGGTCCGAGAAAATAAGTTCAAAATTAATGGTTTCTATGTCCCTGAGCGGGTTTATGGACCCGTCCACATGAACTATGTTGGCGTTTTCAAAGCATCTTACCACATGGACGATGGCGTCGGTCTCTCTTATATGCGACAGAAACTGATTGCCGAGCCCTTCTCCCTTTGAGGCGCCCTTCACAAGTCCGGCGATGTCCACGAATTCAATTACCGCGGGAACGATCTTCGCCGAGTCGTAAAGCTTCGCGAGCTTTGCAAGACGCTCGTCCGGCACGGAAACGACGCCGACATTGGGATCTATCGTGCAGAAGGGATAGTTGGCGGATTCGGCTCCCGCCTTGGTAAGAGAATTAAAAAGTGTGCTTTTGCCCACGTTGGGCAGTCCTACGATTCCGAGTTTCATTAGATACTGATCCTTTCATATATACTGCGTTGCTTTCCAACGCAAAATGGTATCCTCGAAGAGGGTTTCCTTTTTATCCTTAAATAAAATAACACAAAAAAGATGCGAATACAATAATTTAAATGAAAGTTGATATTTGAGAGTTTTTGTATTACAATAAATAAAGTTTATTTTGAAAAAAGGAGTTAATTATGGGACCGATACAGTTTCCTAATCTCGGCTTTGAGATCGAGGTTGGCAAAAGTTTTATGCTTTTCGGAAAATTTGAGATAGCTTACTACGGTATAACGATGGCGCTCTCTATGATATTCGGCGCGATCGTGGCGTACCGCGAGGCGAAGAGAACGGGGCAGAAGGTTGACGACTACGTTGATTACACGATTTTCGGGATACTCGGCGGAGTAGTGGGCGCAAGGCTTTACTATGTCGCTTTCAAATGGGATACATACAAGGATAATCTGCTTGAGATCTTCAATCTCAGGGGCGGAGGTCTTGCGATCTACGGGGCTGTTATAGGCGCGGCGCTTGTGGCGGTCATTTTCTGCAAAATAAAAAAGATGAATTTCTGGAAGTTTGCGGATACGGCTGTTCTGGGACTTATTACCGGACAGATAATCGGACGCTGGGGAAATTTCTTCAACAGGGAGGCGTTCGGCTCGTTTACCGACAGTCTTTTCGCGATGAGGATACCGCTTGCAGACGCAAGCACGGGGGTGCTCAATCCAAACGCGCTTGAGGCGATAACGGTGACGGTGAACGGCGCTCAGTACGTTCAGGTGCATCCGACCTTTCTTTACGAAAGCGTGCTCAATCTGCTGCTGATAATACTGCTTATAATTTTCAGGGACAAAAAGAAATTCTACGGCGAGACTTTCTGCCGCTATCTTATCGGATACGGCGTTATCCGCTTTATTATCGAGGGCTTCAGGACGGACCAGCTCAGGATCGGTGAGATCGCAGTCTCGCAGGTGCTTTCGGCAGTGCTGACAGCGGCGGCCATTGTTTTTGTAATCGTTACGCGCGTAAGGCTCAAGGGTAAGCCCGCGCAGATCGACCCCATACCGCCCAGGAAAAAGAAAGCGGGAGAAACGCAGGCGGCGGACGGTGCTGAGGCGGCAAAGAACAGTACGGCGGATGTTTCGGAGGAAGAAGCGCCGGAAGATCTGAGCGCCCAAGCGTCAGATAACACGGAAGACGAGACGAATGAGGAATAATTATTTTATCGAGGGTCTGCAGGGCGCCGGAAAAACAACGCTTGTGCGGACCCTTTCCGCTCTGCTGCCGGATCATAAGGTTTTTCGCGAGGGAGATTATTCTCCCGTCGAACTGGCGTGGTGCGCTTATGTCACGAAAGAGCAGTACGACGTTATTCTGACGGAGTACGCTCCGCTTGCAAAGGAGATCGGGCAGAAGACATTCATCGAGGGAGAACGCCGGATAATCTGTTATACGCAGATTTTAACGGATATTCCAAAATTTCACAAAAATCTTGAGAAATTTGAGATATATAACGGAAATCTGGACAAAGATGCTTTTGAGAGCGTGATTCTTGAGCGTTTCGGCAGATGGGACGGAGAAGGGCAGATATTTGAGTGCTCTTTTTTTCAGAATATAATCGAAAATCAGATGCTTTATCTTATGATGACGGACGAAGAGATTATTGATTTTTACAGAAAATTAAAGTCGGTCCTCGAAGTAAAGCCGTACAGGATAATTTATCTTGACGTCGCCGACATACGGGGCGCGGTCGATGTGATCAGAAAAGAGCGCTCCGACGATAACGGCAATGAATTGTGGTTTCCGATGATGACCGCGTTCGTGGAAGCGTCGCCGTACGGCAAAAAGCACGGGCTTACGGGGCTTGAAGGGCTGCTTTCGCATCTTGAAAGAAGGAGGGCTTTGGAGCATCGGATAATAGACGGTGTTTTCGCTGAAAATACCACGGTCTTAAAATCCAAGGATTATAAGCCGGAGGAGATATTGGCGTAAAATCATATGGGAGAAAAGAAAGATGTCGGAACTGAAATCACTGGGATTTGGAAAAACAATGGAAAAAAAGCTTCGCTCAGTCGGCATTAACTCGGCGGAGGAACTGAAGGAAGCCGGCAGCAGGCAGGCGGTTTTAAGGCTTAAAGAGCTTTATCCGAATATCTGCGTGGTGATCCTCTATTATCTGGAGGCGGCTGTTCGCGGTGTTGGAATCAAGGAGCTGGACGATGACTGCATTTTGGAGCTGAAAGAGTGGTTTGGGCAATTATAGGCAACGTAGGTGAAACCTATGGATTTTCCTGCCGTTTTTTGGGAAGATCCCCCATTTAATTAAATATCGGTATAAAATATCGCGTTAAAGGCGGTTCTTAGCCGGATTTCATGATCCGGCAAAAGGACCGCTTTTTTATTTTTTTCAAATAATGCTTGCTATTTGGGGGAAAATGGTCTAGAATAACCTTACAAGTGGTAAAAAGTGTGACTTTGTGCATGATTGTGGGATAAAGTGGTGGATTTCAAATGAAAATCTTCCGAAAGAGGGGGTGATAGCAGTG
>CAJTON010000004.1:9932-23418 GCA_910577605.1 uncultured Butyrivibrio sp. | reverse complement strand
TTCATGGGTCAGTACAACCATTCTATTGACGCCAAGGGACGCGTTATCATACCTGCCAAATTCCGTGATAAGCTCGGAAATTCCTTCGTCGTCACAAAGGGACTTGACGAATGCCTTTACGGCTATGCCGACGAGGAATGGAAGGCGTTCGAGGAAAAGCTTGGAGCACTGCCTATCACTAATCAGAATGCCCGTAAGTTTGCAAGATTTCTCCTTGCGGGAGCTGCGGAGTGCGAGCTTGACAAACAGGGCAGAATCTTACTTCCGGTGGTTCTAAGGGAATATGCTGGGCTTGACAAGGATGTTGTTCTTGTAGGAACCGCAAGCAGAATCGAGATTTGGAGTAAGGAACGTTGGGATAAGGTCAACAGCGAGTACGAGAACGATATTGACGAAATTGCCGCTAATATGGACAGCCTTGGATTTTCCATATAAGGGTTAGGGGACGATTCATGGAATTATTTAAGGACATATCCAAAGAATTTATCCACAAACCGGTTCTTCTTGAAGAGACGATCGGGGGACTTAAAATCAGACCGGACGGAATATATGTTGACGGGACACTTGGTGGCGCGGGTCACTCATATCATATATGCAGCCGTCTGGGACAGGGTGGAAGGCTCATCGGGATCGATCAGGACGGCGACGCTATAAACGCGGCGTCAAAAAAGCTTGAGCCGTTTGGCGGCAGGGCTGTTATCGTAAGGGACAATTACAGTAATATCGGCAGTGTGCTTGCCGGACTGGGAATACAGAAAGTTGACGGAATACTTCTTGATATAGGGGTTTCCTCCTATCAGCTTGACGCATCGGAGAGGGGTTTTACATATAAGGAGGACGCGCCTCTTGATATGAGGATGGACAGGCGGGCGGACATGACCGCGGAGGATATTGTGAATGATTACAGCGAGGCGGAGCTTTGCAGGGTGATTCGCGATTACGGGGAGGACAGGTTCGCCAGAAATATAGCCAGAAACATCGTGAAAGCAAGACAGGAGGGGCGCATCACGACGACCGGACGCCTTGCGGACATAATAAGGACGGCGTTTCCGGCTAAAGCGCGAGCTGTGGGAGGACATCCCGCTAAAAGAACTTTTCAAGCGATACGGATAGAGCTTAACAGAGAGCTTGAGGTGCTGGAAAATACCATAGACGAGATGATAGAGCTTTTAAACGACGGCGGAAGACTGTGCATAATAACCTTTCATTCGCTTGAGGACCGCATCGTAAAGAATAAGTTCAGAGACAATGTAAACACCTGCATATGCCCTCCGGACTTTCCGGTGTGCGTATGTAACAGAAAACCTAAGGGCGAGGTTATTACCAGAAAGCCAATAGTTCCCTCGGAAAAGGAACTTGAGGACAATAAGAGGGCAAAGAGCGCAAAGCTCAGGATTTTTGAACGAAGGATATTTTTGTGATTCAGGGAGGTTTAAAAATGAAGGAAAGGATAAACGGTGCCGGGTATATACGGGGAAGCGCGGCGCCTAAGCGGATCGACGAGGTCCCCGTAAGGATACCCAGAAGGCAGGAGCAGCTTTCCGAGGAGGAGCAGAGAAGGAAAAGAACGGAGCGCAACGTTCAGAGAAACAGGGCGAAGGCGACAAGAATAGGCGGCTTATTTACGCTTCTTATAGTAGGCGCGATGGCGGTCATGCTTTTTACCTGCGCAAAATATATTGCTCTCACAAACTCAAAGAGCGATAACGCAAAGAAGATCACCGCGCTTCAGGACGAGCTAGGCGAGCTTAAGGAGAGCAATGACCGTAAGGAGCAGATGATAGATACGTCGATAGACTATGAATACATTTACAATGTGGCTACGGACAAGCTGGGAATGATCTATGCGTCGGAGGACCAGATCGTAAAATATCCGGGCGGGGAGAGCGAGTATGTGATCCAGTTCCGTGACGTACCTAATAACTGAGATTTTGTATTTATCTAAGGAGAAGCTATGTCACTCAAAAGACGTAAAAGCAATAAATTCACAGTGCGGATGCAGAGAAAGCTTTTAATCATCTTTGGGGTGGTGACGCTTCTCCTTATTTTTGTGTCCATTAAAATAATCAGGATAAATTTGAATAAGGGATACGAATATTCCAAAGCTGTTTATGACAATTTCAATTACGACAGCAGGACGATTCCGGCAAGGCGCGGAGACATCACTGACCGCAACGGAACCCTCCTTGCGTACAGCACAAAGGTCTACAATCTGATACTTGACGCCAAGGTACTTTTGTCCGAGGACGAGTACAGAGAGCCTACGGTCAGCGCTCTTTTGACGCATTTTGATATTGACGAGAAGGAGCTCAACGATTTCATAGACGAGAATGTGAAGAAAAAAGAGCAGAAGCAGACGGTAAGCTCATACAAAAGGCTTTTGCTCGCGCTGTCAAAAGAAGACATAGAGGAATTCAGCGAGGCGATGAGCGCCAAGAAATCCAAAATAAAAGGCGTATGGTTTGAGGAGGAGTATATAAGAACATACCCGTTCGGTTCGCTTGCCTGCGACGTTATCGGCTTTGCGGGCAGCGGACACGGCGGGGAGATAGGCATTGAAAAACAGTACAACAGCGAGCTTTCGGGTACCAACGGGCGTATTTTCGGGTATATCAACGACAGCAATTACGAGCCGACGCTCAAAAACGCGGTCAACGGAAACACCGTTGTGACGACGATAGATTACACCATACAGAATATAGCAGAGCAGGCGCTCAAGGAATTTAACGACGTCATAAAGACAAAAAGTTCCTCAGTGGTGGTCATGGACCCGAACACGGGAGAGATTCTTGCCATGGCGGACTATCCCTTTTTTGACTTGAACGATCCGAGGAATCTGACATCCGTCTATCCCAAAGAGGAGTTAGAGGGAATCAGCGACAAGGATATGGTCGATAAGATGTACAATGTGTGGAAAAATAACAGCGTATCGACGGTATTTGAGCCGGGCTCCGTTTTTAAGACCTTCACCATAGCTGAGGCATTGGAGGAAGGATTGGTGGACCTTAAAGATATTTACACCTGTGACGGAGAGGGAGTGTACGACGCTTCAACGATCAAGTGCCACGGCGGAATCGGGCAAGGAGATCTGACGCTTTCCATGGCGCTTGCCGAATCCTGCAACGACGCGCTTATGCAGATAGGAATGCAGATAGGACCGGAGAGATTCAACGATTATCTCCAGATCTTTAAATTCGGCAGCAAGACCGGAATAGACCTGCCCTCGGAGGAGAACGGTCTTTTGATCAATCCGGATAAAATGATGGACGTTGACCTTGTGACGAATTCTTTCGGGCAGAATCTTAATGTGACATCCGTGCAGATGGCGGCGAATTTCGCTTCGATCATTAACGGCGGCTATTATTACCAGCCTCATTTGCTGAAAGAAATATGCTCCGAATCGGGAGATACGATAAGCAGGGTCGAGCCGACGCTTGTGACGCAGACGGTATCTTCGGACACGTCGGCTGTCATGCGTGAAATGCTCAGGGCGGTGGTAGAATACGGAACCGGAAGCTACGCATATATCGACGGTTATTCGATAGGAGGCAAGACAGGGACGGCTGAGAAAGCTGACAGGGATAAATCAGAATACATAATTTCCTTTATGGGCTTCGCTCCCGCGGAGGACCCGAAGGTTCTTGTATATGTGGTTATCGACGCTCCGGAATGCGAGCAGTATGATTCCTCGTGGGGCGCCCAGCTCGTAAGCCGTAATATATTTAAAAATCTTCTTCCGTACATGGGCATTGTGCCGAACGCGGGAGAATATGACAGGGACATTTATGTGAACGCCGAGGACCTTGAGGAAACGGCGACCAGACCGTTGGGACCTCTTATGCCGGAGGAAGCTCTGGTGATAAAGGGCAGCAAAAAACCTGAGCCGGGAGAAACGACTTCTGGACAGGAGGAGACGTCCGAGCCGGGAAGCACTGCGCCGGACGAAACCGGTTCGTCGGGAGATGAGCCTTCCCAGTCTGAGCCGGAGGGAACTGACGCGTCCGAGGAGGAAACTACCCCGGCGGAGGAAACGCCTCCGTCCGCTCCGGACAACGAGGAGCCTACGGCAGCTTCGCAGGAGGGAGAGGTGCCATAAAAACTTTGCCGGAGCCGGATAACGAATAAGTGGGCCTTTACGAAAATACACTGTAATAAACAAGTTACGGAGTATGCATATGAGGACAATGAAGGTTCACAGAAAAAAGATAAGGGCATACGCGCTTGTCATAATGGCTTTGTCAACGATTCTCTGCGGGCAGCTGGCGTACGTCATGCTGTGGAGGTCGGAGGAGCTGTCGGCAAAAGCTCAGGCGCTGCATGAGAGAGAAAGAGTCATAAAGGCGGCAAGAGGCAGGCTTATCAGCGCGGACGGTACCGTTTTGGCGGACAACAAGACGGTATGTACAGTCTCGGTCATACATTCCCAGCTTACCGATCCCGAAAAAGTAATAAGTATACTGACCGACGAGCTTGATATGAGCGAGGACAGGGTCCGTTACTATGTTGAAAAGGTATCCTCTATGGAGAGGGTCAAATCAAACGTTTCCAAAGAGGTGGGCGACAGGATAAGAGATTACAACCTCGACGGCGTAAAGGTGGATGAGGACAGCAAAAGGACCTACCCCTTCGGCCAGCTTGCTTCAAAGGTGTTAGGCTTTACCGGGGCGGACAATCAGGGGATAATCGGACTTGAGGTAAGTTACGACGAGCTTCTTGCCGGAAAGAACGGCATGATTCTCACGCTTACCGACGCAAAGGGAATCGAGCTTGAGGGCGAAGAAGAGCAGCGTATAGAGCCTGTCGCGGGAGAGGACTTATATCTGAGCCTTGATTACAATATACAGTCTTACTGTATGCAGGCCGCCCGGAAAACATATGAGGCGAAGCAGGCGAAAAGCGTCAGCATAATAGTTATGAATCCTCAGAACGGCGAGTTGCTTGCGATGGTAAATTATCCGGAGTACGATCTGAATGATCCTTTCACGCTGAACTACGAGCTGCCCGGAAGTGTAAGCGACAACGAGAAAATGAATCTCCTCAACGCCATGTGGCGCAACGGTGTGATAAACGATACATATGAGCCCGGCTCGACTTTTAAGGTGATAACAGCTACCGCGGGGCTGTCAACAGGCGCGGTCTCCCTATCGGATTCCTATTCCTGCGGCGGCAGCACGACGGTTGGAGGGCGTACCATAAGATGCCATAAAACTACGGGGCACGGCTCGCAGACCTTTGCGCAGACGCTCATGAATTCCTGCAACCCCGCGTTTATAACGTGGGGGCTTAGAGTGGGAGTGGATAATTTTCTACTTTATATGGAAAAACTCGGGCTTATGCAGAAAACAGGCGTTGACCTTCCGGGCGAGGCATCCACCATAATGCATAAAAAAGAAGACATAAAGGAACTTGAGCTTGCGACTATGTCTTTCGGACAGTCGTTTCAGATAACGCCGTTACAGCTTCTGCGCGCGGTGAGCTGCGTTGTGAACGGGGGTACGCTCGTAACTCCGCATTTCGGAGTAAAATCCGTGGATACCGACGGCAATATCACCGAGCTTGAGTACGGACGCGTCGAAGGCGTGATAACACAGCAGACCTGCGAAACCATGAAAACTTTGCTTAAATCCGTAGTCCATGAGGGCGGCGGCAGCAAATGCCATATAGAGGGCTATTCCATAGGCGGTAAGACGGCGACGTCACAGAAACTGCCGAGAAGCGAGCAGAAATATATTTCGTCTTTTATCGGTTTTTGTCCGGCGGAGGACCCGCAAGTAATAGCAATGTGTATAATTGACGAGCCGCAGGGCATATATTATGGTGGTACGATTGCCGCTCCCGTTATCAGGGAGGTCTTTGAAAACATACTGCCGTATCTCGGAATCGAGAAAATGCCGGAGAACGCAGCGCAGTAATAATGAAACCCTCTGCGAGGATACCATTATGCGCTGAAAGGCGGCGCAGTAATAACGAAACCCTCTGCGAGGATACCATTATGCGCTGAAAAGCAGCGCAATGATAATGAAAGGAACATTTGGAGATGAATCTGGAAGGTAAGAAAGTTGTGGTTGTCGGAACGGGAGTCAGCGGCATAGGCTCCGCAGGACTTCTCGAACGCGTGGGAGCGCGGGTGGTTATATACGACGGCAACGGTAAGCTTGATAAAAACGCGGTGCTTGCCAAACTTCCGACGGAAACAGAGGCGGAAATAGTAATCGGCGAACTGACAGACGACGTCCTGTGCGAAACGGAGCTTGCGGTGATAAGTCCGGGCGTTCCTATCGACAGCCCGGTCGTGCGCCGTTTTGAGGAGGCAAAGATTCCCGTATGGGGCGAGATCGAGCTTGCGTACAACTACGAGAAGGGTACGGTCTACGCGATAACCGGAACAAACGGCAAGACTACGACTACTACGCTTGTCGGCGAGATAATGCGCGCCTTCAATGAAAAGACCTTCGTGGTCGGGAATATAGGCACTTCGTATACGGGAGAAACGCTCAAGACCTCTGCGGACAGTGTGACCGTGGCTGAAATAAGCAGCTTTCAGCTTGAATCGACGCATGATTTTGCGCCCAAGGGGACTGCTATACTTAACATAACGCCAGACCATCTTGACAGACATTACACAATGGAAAATTATATTGCGGTCAAGGAATCAATAACCCGCAATCAGGGAAGCGACGGTTTTTGCGTGCTTAATTACGACGACGAGGTTCTTCGCGAATTCGGGAAAACACTGCAAAATCCCATATATTTCTCAAGAAAAGTCGAACTTGAAAGAGGCGTGTATCTTGACGGAACGATGATAAAATACGTCGACGGCACGAAAATAACCGACATAATAGACGTGAACGATATGTTTATTTTCGGCAGTCACAATTACGAGAACGTAATGGCGGCAGCGGCGATAGCGATAAACGCCGGAGTGCCGGCAAAAGTAATAACCGACACGGTGAAGAATTTTAAAGGTGTTGAGCACAGGATAGAATTTGTCAGGGAGAAGGACGGAGTGGTATATTACAACGACTCCAAAGGAACGAATCCCGACTCGTCTATAAAAGCTCTTGAGGCAATGTCAAGACCTACGCTTCTTATAGCGGGAGGCTACGACAAGCACTCTGAATTCGACGGCTTTCTTGACGCGTTTGAAGGCAAGGTTAAGCTTATGGCGCTTATCGGGGCGACTGCTCCGCAGATTGAAAAGACCGCGCTTGCCCACGGATTCGACCGCATACTGCGCGCCGAAAGCCTTGAGGAAGCGGTGAAAATATGCAGCGAACACGCAAAAAGCGGAGACGCGGTGCTTTTATCTCCCGCCTGCGCAAGCTGGGATATGTTCAAAAGCTATGAAGAGCGCGGCAGGCTTTTTAAGGAGTATGTAGGAAGGCTGTAAGGATTTATTGAGGCAAAGGGAGGGATACCGTGGCAAATCTGCGGATGGTCAAAAACGAACGTGAGAAAACGGCGCTTACGCGCAAGGGCACTTTTTTTGATTACAGTATGCTGATCATAGTGCTTTTTCTTGTGGTGTTCGGACTTGTCATGGTATACAGCACAAGCTCCTACAGCGCGATGCTTAAAACAGGGGATTCCGCTTATTATTTCAAAAAACAGATGCAGGCGACAGCGATAGGTCTTGTTGTGATGTTTGCGGTTACGATGACGGATTACCATATCTGGTATAAATTCAAGTGGATAGCGTACATAGGGTCGCTTATCACGGTGCTTTTGGTTCTGACGCCCATCGGAATGGAGTTCAACGGAGCGAGAAGGTGGATAAAAATAGCGGGCTTTTCGATGCAGCCCGCCGAGATAGTAAAGCTGGGAATCATAATTATGATGGCGGCTTTCATAAGCTACAGCGGAAACAAGATGAAGAGCTTCCGCAATAATCTTGTGTTCTGCATTATGGCGGCTATCGCAGGAGGAATGATATTCATAATCACCAAAAATATGAGTTCCGCCATAATCATACTCGGAATAGCATACGTTATGCTTATGATAGGAAATTCCAAACCTAAATGGCTGATAATCGCTACGATCATCGGTCTTTTGGCTGTCGCGGCGTTTCTCATATACTTTTTCGGAAACGTAAGCTCAGCCGAGCATTTCCGTTTCCGAAGGCTGCTCGCGTGGCGCAATCCCGAAAATTATGCGTCAAACGTCGGAATGCAGACTCTTCAGGCGCTTTACGCTCTCGGATCGGGAGGATTTTTCGGCAAAGGTCTGGGGCAGAGCATACAAAAGCTCGGCTTCCTTCCGGAAGCGCAGAATGATATGGTATTCTCTATCATTTGCGAGGAGCTTGGTCTTTTCGGAGGAATATGCCTCATAATACTTTTCATGCTTCTCATATGGAGATTCATGGTGATAGCGAATAACGCGCCTGATCTGTTCGGCTCAATGTTAGTGGTGGGAGTCATGGCGCATATATCCATTCAGGTAGTGCTGAATGTGGCGGTCGTGACAAATCTGATACCGAATACGGGAGTGACGCTTCCGTTCATAAGCTACGGAGGAACGTCGGTGCTTTTCCTCCTTGCCGAAATGGGGATCGTTCTCAACGTATCAAGACAGATCCGGGTCCCTGTCTCGGTTTCGGCGGTCAGCAGGCGGGAACGCGCACAGGGAGTATAAAGTAACAATATAAATCCGCCCCGCATATAATGGTTTGTAACCTATTATTTTCCGGTTCAAACGGAGAAGCGTGCGGGGGTATGGACTTTTATGTGCGAGCTTGAGGTCAGGGGAGGCAGGAGGCTTGAGGGAACCCTAGTTATACAGGGTTCAAAAAATTCAGCACTCCCTATAATGGCGGCGACTCTTTTGCTGGACGGAGAAACGGTTTTAAAGGACTGTCCCGATATACTTGACGTTCACGAAATGCTTGCGATCATTAACGGCGTCGGCGGCTGTGACGGCGGCTCGTGCCGTTTTACCGGAGAAGGACTAAGGCTTTTACACAACAAGGTGGACGGAGTACCGGACTATGAAAGCTGCATGAGATTCAGGGCGTCGTCCATACTTATGGGAGCGCTTTTAGCGACGGCGGGATTCTTTGCCATGCCATATCCGGGCGGATGCCGGATAGGACGCAGACCCATAGACTACCATATCGAGGGACTGAGGGCGCTTGGCGCGGAGGTAGAGGAAAAGGACGGGATGCTGATAGGCTATGCCGGACGGCTTAAAGGAGGATATTACCGTTTTCCGTATCCGAGCGTGGGGGCGCTTGAGAATCTTATACTCGCGTCGGTAAAGGGCAAAGGGGAGTATCTGTTTGAAAACTGCTCAAAAGAGCCTGAGATCGTCGATCTGTGCGATTTCCTGATGAGGGCGGGCGCTGATATAGAAGGAACCGGAACCGACACCATACGCATAAAAGGCGTGGAAAAGCTTAACGGCATTCAATACCGCGTACCTGGGGACAGGATCGTTGCCGGGACATATATGGCGGCATGCGGGATCACCGGCGGAAATATACGCCTGCGAAACATTGAGTCTGCCAGACTTGAAGGAGTCATAGAAGTACTTAAGAAAACGGGCTGTCATGTATTTACAGACGCGGGTAACGATGAGATAATAATACTGTCGGACGGCAGGAGAAAAGCGGTGAGCAGTATAGAGACCGCGCCGTATCCCGGTTTTCCGACGGATATGCAGCCGCAGATGATGGCGCTTGCGGCCTTCTCCACCGGCTCATGCAGGATAGTTGACAAGGTATTTGAATCGAGGTACCGAACTGCGGAGGAGCTTAAAAAGCTTGGCGCGGACGTCCGTACGGACGGCGGGAGCGTGATAATCACTGGCAGTGAAAGGCTTCACGGCGGCGCGGTACGGGCGGCGGATCTAAGATGCGGAGCGGCTCTCGTCATTGCGGCGCTGGGAATATACGGAAAAACGATAATAGAGGACTGCGGCTATATCATGCGCGGTTATGAGGATATACAGAGGGATCTGGAAGAGTTAGGAGCGGATATTTTATGGAGGATAAAAGAAGAAAGCACGGGAAACTGATAGTTCTGACAGCGGTTCTTACGTTTGCCGCCTTGACGGCCGCAGTATTTCTTTTTATAACTTATAAGTATAAAATTACAAATATAACGATAACGGGCAGCGACAAATACACATATGAGCAGCTTTACGAATATGTATTTGAAAACAGGAACGACGAAAATATTCTCTGGTTCAGATACACTGACGGAAAAGCGCCCAAACCGGACATTCCGTTTATTTCGCAGGTGGATTATACTATAAAAATGCCGGGTACGATAGAGGTAACGGTCTATGAGAAAAGCATCGTGGGCTATGTAGAGTACAAGGATTCCAAGATGTACTTTGACAAGGACGGAACGGTGGTGGAAAGCTCGACTGAACTTCTTGACGGAGTAGTCAAGGTCGAAGGACTTGATTTTTACAGTATAGTCGTACATGAAAAGCTTCAGGTGGCGGATATGGATATTTTTCCGGTACTGAACGACCTTACCCAGTATTTCAGCAAATACGGTATAACCGTTGACTCTGTGAAGGTCGGAGAGGACAATTCGATTTCCGCGACGGTGGGCGGCGTGAAGGTGTTGCTTGGACAGAACGACGACAATATGGCGGACAAGGTGTACGAACTGGGCTGTATGCTGGACGGTCTTAAA
The DNA here is from genome assembly GCA_910577605.1 of uncultured Butyrivibrio sp. Classification (GTDB taxonomy): domain Bacteria; phylum Bacillota; class Clostridia; order Lachnospirales; family Lachnospiraceae; genus Eshraghiella. The sequence continues at coordinate 12,772 of CAJTON010000004.1, read as the reverse complement.
GGACTGAAAGGAACGCTTTATCTGGATAAATTTGACAAAAATACCTCGAACGTGATTTTCAAGGAAACGGAGTCATGAACAAATAAATGTATGCCGCCGCGGCAGCGGTGCGGACAAGTATTCCCGCAAAAGGCAAAAATATCAAAATTTAGCAAATTAGTGCTTGCTATTACGGCAAAAAAATAATATTATATATTTGTATGTTCTTGGTTTAAGGAGGGAAATCATTTGTTAGAGATCAGAACCAATGAGTCGGAAGCATCAGCCAAAATTATCGTCGTAGGAGTAGGCGGCGCAGGAAATAATGCTGTAAATAGAATGATCGATGAGAGTATTTGCGGGGTTGAGTTCATGGGAATCAACACGGACAAGCAGGCGCTTAAGCTCTGCAAGGCGCCGACCGCAATTCAGATAGGAGAAAAGCTTACGAAGGGTCTCGGAGCGGGAGCCAAGCCCGAGGTCGGAGAAAAGGCTGCGGAGGAGAGCACCGAGGAGCTTGCCCAGGCGATAAAGGGAGCGGATATGGTATTCGTTACCTGCGGCATGGGAGGCGGGACCGGAACGGGAGCCGCGCCGGTGGTAGCAAGGATCGCCAAGGAGATGGGTATACTTACCGTAGGCGTAGTTACCAAGCCCTTCAAATTTGAAGCCAAGACGAGGATGACCAATGCCGTAACGGGCATTGAGAAGCTTAAGGAAACAGTGGACACGCTTATCGTAATTCCAAATGATAAGCTGCTTGATATAGTAGACAGAAGAACGACAATGCCGGAGGCGCTCAAGAAGGCCGACGAGGTCCTGCAGCAGGCGGTACAGGGAATAACGGACCTTATCAACGTACCCGGTCTTATTAATCTCGACTTTGCCGACGTACAGACGGTTATGAAAGACAAGGGCGTGGCGCATATCGGTATCGGAACCGCAAAGGGAGACGACAAGGCTATCGAGGCTGTCAAGATCGCGGTTGCCAGCCCGCTTCTTGAGACTACTATCGAGGGCGCTACGCATGTAATAATAAATATCAGCGGCGACATCGGTCTCATGGAGGCGAACGAGGCGGCAAGCTACGTTCAGGAGCTTGCGGGAGACAACGCCAATATTATTTTCGGAGCGATGTACGACGATTCCGTTCAGGATCAGGCTACCATAACCGTTATCGCGACGGGACTTGACGGATATTCCGCGTCGGCGGCTACGGCTATGGCGGGCTTTAACTATAAGCCTCAGACGACTCGTCCGCTTACTGGCGGTACATATCAGCAGTCGTACGGCGGCTCGCAGACGGCGACCACGAGACAGGATATTCCCGGACTTACCAAGCCCAAGCCGGCTGAAGTCAATTCGGACGACAAGGGAATAAAGATCCCGGAATTTTTACAGAAGAGAAGATAAAGCTGCGGATTGGATTATTGGAACAAGAAATTTATACAAGGCATCGGGGTTCTCCGATGCCTTGTTTTATGTCTGAGGGCTTGATTCACGTCTTGTAAAAATCCGTACGCTGTGATACAATGAGCAGAAGCAATGAATTGGAGGAAGTTATGTCAAACACCACAACCTATAATCATAAAACGATAGAACCGAAATGGCAGGAATATTGGGAGAAAAACGAAACCTTTAAGACCGATGTGTGGGATTTTTCCAAGCCAAAATTCTATACTCTTGATATGTTCCCCTATCCTTCCGGAGTCGGACTTCACGCCGGACATCCTGAGGGCTATACCGCTACGGATATAGTTTCAAGGATGAAGAGGATGCAGGGCTACAACGTGCTTCATCCCATGGGCTACGACTCGTTCGGGCTTCCCGCGGAGCAGTATGCGGTCAGCACCGGCAACAATCCCAACGGCTTTACGCAGCGCAATATCGAGAATTTCACGAAGCAGCTCAAGGAGCTGGGCTTTGACTACGACTGGTCGAAGCAGATAGCCACGAGCGACCCGGAATTTTATAAATGGACCCAGTGGATATTCAAGCAGCTTTATCTTGACGGCTACGCGAAATATGTCGATATGCCCGTGAACTGGTGCGAGGAGCTTGGCACGGTGCTTTCAAACGACGAGGTCATCGACGGCAAGTCGGAGCGCGGCGGCTATCCCGTTGTGCGCAAAAACATGAAGCAGTGGGTCATAGATCAGGTGGCGTTTGCGGACAAGCTTCTCGAAGGTCTTGAGGAAATCGACTGGCCCGAATCCACAAAGGAGATGCAGAGGCACTGGATAGGCAAGTCGGAGGGCGTCGAGGTCGATTTTACTATCACGGGAGGCGGCAGCTTCTCTATTTTCACGACATGTATAGAAACGATATACGGAATAACCTTTATGGTGCTTGCTCCGGACGGACAGGTGGTAAAGGAGCTGATGCCGAGAATAAAGAATAAGGATGAGGTTCAGGCATATATAGACGAAACTCTCAAAAAGAACGATATGGACAGGACGGAGCTTAACAAAACCAAGTCCGGCTGTGTCCTTGAGGGGATCTATGCCGTAAATCCCGTAAACGGCAGGGAGGTTCCCGTATATATCGGGGATTTCGTGCTTGCCAATTACGGAACGGGCGCGGTAATGGCTGTTCCGGCGCATGACCAGAGGGACTTTGAATATTCGGAGGCGCACTCGCTTCCCCGTATACAGGTAATTGACGGCGGCGACGTGAGTGAAAAGGCGTTTGAGAAATACGATTATCTCGGCAAGGGCTGTAAGCTCATGAATTCCGAGGAGTTTACGGGACTTACGGTAGAGGAAGCCAAGACCGCGATCACCGACAAGCTCGTGGGTATGGGCGTAGCCAGAAGAAAGGCGAATTATCATTTCCGCGAGTGGATATTCGCGAGACAGAGA
>CAJTON010000004.1:0-9922 GCA_910577605.1 uncultured Butyrivibrio sp. | reverse complement strand
ACTGGGGCGAGCCGGTGCCGATCGTATATTTTGAGGACGGAAGCATCCATGTGCTCGACGACGACGAGCTTCCGCTTGTGCTTCCCGAACTTGAGGACTATAAGGGACACGGGGGCAAAGCGCCTCTTGAGAACGCTTCGGAATGGAAAAAATATGACCGTAACGGGCATACGGGAGTGAGGGAGACCTCGACAATGCCGGGCAGCGCCGGTTCAAGCTGGTACTTTATGAGATATATCGACCTGCATAACGACAAGGCGCTCGCGGACCCCGAACTTCTTAAGCACTGGCTTCCGGTCGATCTTTATATCGGCGGACCTGAGCATGCCGTGGGACATCTTATGTACTCAAGAATATGGAACAGATACCTTTACGACAAGGGAATTTCGCCTGTAAAGGAGCCGTTTGCGAAGCTTGTGCATCAGGGCATGATACTTGGCTCAAACGGAATCAAGATGGGAAAAAGATTCCCCGAATACGTCATCAATCCCAGCGACATCATAAGGGATTACGGCGCCGATACGCTCAGACTCTACGAGATGTTCATGGGACCGCTTGAAGCGTCGAAGCCATGGAGCCAGCAGGGAGTCGAGGGCGCAAGACGTTTTATCGGCAGGGTATGGAATTATTTTACCGATCCGGATAATATTGCGGACGGGGACAACGGTGAGCTTAGGAAGGTCTATCATCAGACCGTCAAGAAGATAACCGAGGATTTTGAGACTCTCGGCTTTAATACCGCTATCAGCCAGATGATGATATTTATGAATGCGGCTGTCAAGGCGGGAAAGTGCAAAAGAGAGTACGCGGAAGGGTTTATAAAGATGTTTTCATGCGTCTGTCCTCACGCGGGAGAAGAGATATGGAGCCTGCTCGGACACGAAGGAACTATCGCTTATGAGAGTTGGCCTTCTTACGACCCCGAGGCGGTCAAGGAAAACACCGTTGAGATCGGAGTTCAAGTGAACGGCAAGGTCAAAGGAACAGTCGAGATCGAGGTCGGCGAGGATGCCGAGAGCGTGAAAGCAAAAGCGAAGGAAATCGCGTCGGTAGCCAAGGCAACGGAAGGGAAAACGATAGTAAAGGAGATTTACGTTCCCGGGAAAATCGTCAATATTGTGGTTAAATAATTTAAAAATCAGCCGCTTCGCGTTTTTTGCGCAGCGCGCTTAAAAAACAGCCTGACGCATCTTAGGACGCGCCGGGCTGTTTTGTCAAATAATACTGTGCGGCGCGGCATTAACCTTTTTTCTTTTTGTATTCCGTCCCCCATAATGACAAAGCGTCGAGCACCGGTTTAAGGCTCAGACCGGTTTCGGTAAGCGTGTACTCGACGCGCGGAGGGACCTCGGCATAGACCGTGCGTGTGAGCAGACCGTTTTCCTCCATGGAGCGCAGATTGGCGGTCAGCACCTTCTGAGATACGCCGCCCACAGATTTTCTCAGCTCTCCGAACCTCTTTGTCCCTTCTAACAGATCCCGTATTATCAGAACCTTCCAACGGTCGCTGATAAGCATGAGAGTGGTCTCCACTGGACACGCGGGTAAAATTTTTTCCATAGAAAGCCTCCGTTTCTTTACAATAGTTTCTTTTTGGTAACTACGGCACAAAAAAGTGCTTACTTTACGATAGTTCCTTACGGAGGTATTATAATCCTGCAAGCGGAAAAAAACAATCCGCAAATAAAAAATTATGGAGGTAATCATTATGAGAATGGCAGTTGTATGCGCAAACGGAAAAGCAGGAAAGCTGATAGTCAAGGAGGCTTTGGAGAGAGGTATCGATGTTACTGCCGTTGTACGCGGCGAAAATAAGTCGGAGGCGGCTAAGGTTATATCGAAAGACCTTTTTGAACTGACCGGAGAAGACTTGGCGGGATTCGACGTCGTTATCGACGCGTTCGGAGCGTGGACGCCGGAGACCTTGGACGGGATACCCAAAGCGGCGGAGCATCTCTGCGGCCTGCTTTCGGGAAAAAGCACAAGACTTTTGATAGTGGGCGGCGCGGGAAGCCTGTATGTCAATAAAGAGCATACATTATGCGTGTCCGACGGGGCGGATTTTCCCGACGCGTTCAAGCCTTTGGCAGCGGTTCACGCCGAAGCTCTTGAAAAGCTGCGCGGCAGGGAGGACGTAAACTGGACCTATATAAGTCCTGCCGGAGATTTTCAGGCGGACGGGGCAAGAACCGGAAGATACATTCTCGGCGGCGAGGAATTAGTTCTTAATTCAAAAGGCGAAAGCGTAATAAGTTATGCCGATTACGCGGTCGCAATGATCGACGAAGCCGTGAACGGAAAACATATAAGACAGAGGATTTCCGTAGTATCTGAATGATGTGAAGCGCGGCAAAGCCCTCCGCGTAAACGGAGGGCTATTAAGAAGGAGACGGCTATGACACAAAGCGAAAGACTTGTTTTTCTGATAGAATATTTAAAAAATGAGGACGCCAGATATAAGCAGATAGATATTCCAAAAGAGACTTCAAAGCAGAAGAGTCTGCTGCGTTCGCTTATGAATATCCGTCCGGCGAAACCTGTTTCAGAGGAATTTACGGCGGTACAGGATATGTATCTGCAAGAGGAATTACTGTGTAAGGGAATTGTTTCTTTGGAGGATATGTCTCCGGTACAGCCGGGGATCTATATATGGCAGGGAGATATTACGCGCCTGTCCGCGGACGCGGTCGTCAATGCCGCAAACAGCGCGATGTTAGGCTGTTTTGTCCCGTGTCACGGGTGTATAGACAACGCGATACACTCCGCCGCCGGAGTGCAGCTTAGGCTTGAATGCGCGAGCATAATGGGACGGCAGAAAAGATCGGAGCCTGCAGGGAGAGCCAAGATCACGAAAGCGTATAATCTGCCTTGCATTTATGTTATTCACACGGTAGGGCCCATCGTGCGCGGTACGCTTACCGAGCGTGAATGTATGCAGCTGGCGGAATGCTACCGCTCATGTCTTTTACTTGCGGCGGAATATCGGCTGAAAAGCATTGCTTTTTGCTGCATTTCAACGGGAGAATTTCGTTTCCCCGCTGAAAAAGCGGCGGAGATAGCGGTGCGAACGTTGCGCGGATTTCTCGCGGAAAATAAGGACGGCATGGAGGTAATATTCAATGTTTTTAAAGACAGCGACAGAGAAATATACGAACGGCTGCTGCGGTAAAGCCGAAAAGCTGAAAAAAGAACTGGAAGCGGCGGACGCGGTTATAATAGGCGCGGGAGCCGGACTTTCAACGTCTGCGGGATTTACTTATTGTGGCAGACGTTTTGAAGAAAATTTCGGGGATTTTATTGAAAAGTACGGCTTTACCGATATGTATTCGGCAGGGTTTTATCCGTTTGAGACCCTTGAGGAGCATTGGGCGTACTGGAGCCGTTATATTTTTATAAACCGTTACCGTGACGAGCCCGGACCCGTATATGAAAATCTGCGCGGACTGGTACGCGGTAAGGATTATTTTGTTCTGACGACTAACGTGGACCATTGTTTTCAGAGAGCCGGATTTGACAAGGAAAGACTGTTTTATACGCAGGGCGATTACGGATTATGGCAATGTTCAAGACCGTGCCACAGCCGGACTTACGATAACGAGGCGGCCGTCAAAAAAATGGTAGCAGAACAAAAGGATATGCGCATTCCGTCTGAATTGGTTCCCCGATGCCCGGTATGCGGTGCGCCCATGACCATGAATCTGCGGGCGGACGGCGGCTTTGTGGAGGACGGGGGTTGGCATGATGCTGCAAAAAGATATGAGAATTTTTTAAGTGGGCATGAAGGGGCGCGCGTACTGTATCTTGAATTAGGAGTTGGAAATAACACCCCGGGAATCATCAAGTATCCCTTCTGGCGAATGACGGCGGAAAATAAAAATGCTGTCTATGCCTGTGTAAATCTCGCCGAATCTTATGTTCCGTCTGAAATTAAGGAACGCTCCATATGCCTGACGGGTGATATAGGTGAGATATTGAGAATGGATTTTTGTTGACAAAGGCCGGATGAGCATATATAATCGAGTTATATAATAGATTTATACAACTTGATTATATAATATCCGTACGGAGGAAAATATGCCTAAACAGAGGATCACGAGGGAAAATGTTATAGACGCCGCTTTTGAGATAGCAAGAATCGGGGGAATGGAGGCGGTCACAGTAAAAAGCATCGCGGACAGACTCGGCTGTTCAGTGCAGCCGATCTACAGCTATTGCAGCAGTATGGAGGGGCTTCGCCGGGGAGTTATCGAAAAAACGGTGCGTTTTGTAAGAGAATACGCGGACGCGCGTACGGATAAGGACGATCCGTTCCGAAGTACCGGGCGCGCTTATGTCAGTCTGGCAAAAGAAGAGCCGAATCTTTTTGCCTTATTTATCCTTCATAAAAGAAACGGAGTATCGTCGCTTGAGGATTTTTACGGGTCAGAGGCAGATCCAAGGACAGCGGAATTTATAGCGGAAAAGCTTGAAATGAGCGTATCGCAGGCGAGGAAGCTCCACCTTGATATGCTTATATATACAATCGGCATAGGAACAGTTTTTGCCATGACCGAGCCGGGAATCAGGGCAGAGGAGATATATGCTCTGCAGGAGGAGGCATATGAGGCTTTTCTTGCTCATGCCACAAGCGGCGAGAAAGAGCTTTGAGCGCATTTTAGATAATGCGGAAAGGATATGTGGGACAAATAATGGAAAAAGGAATAGTTATCTATAAATCAAAATACGGAGCGTCAAAAAAATATGCGGACTGGCTGCGCGGGCTGACAGGCTTTGACTGCATAGAGGCTTCAAAGGCGGCGTTTGAAAGCGCAAAGGAGTACGGTACGCTGATTTACTGCGGGGGGATATACGCCTCAGGCATAGCGGGATTGTCCTTTCTGAAAAAGAATATTGACAGGCTCAAGGGTAAGAAGATCGCGGTTTTGTGCGTAGGAGCTTCGCCTTATGACGAAAATGCCGTAAATCAGATTAAAGAGCGTAATCTTAAAGACGCGTTGAGCGGGCTTCGGCTTTTTTACGCAAGGGGCGCATGGGATGAAAAGAGCATGAAGCCTGTTGACAGAACGCTTTGCCGTATGCTGCAAAAGGCGGTAGCCAAAAAAGACCCGTCGGAGTACGAGCCTTGGCAGAAAGCGCTCATGTGCGCGGCGGGTCAGAAATGCGACTGGACCGATCCCGGATACTTGAAGCCTTTGCTTGAATATCTTGCCGTTTAGAGCATTGAAGCCATTTTCATAAGATTTTCTATTTTGGAAAGCTCTTCGGGCGGCATTTCTTTTTTCATGGATTCAAAAAGAGTGCTTATGTCGCTTTTTTCAAAAGAGATATGCTCCTGACGCGCTTTGTTTGAGAACGCCAAAAGAAGCGGCAGCAGCTCGTCGGTGCTTTTGCCCGAAGAAAGGGACATGAAATCTTTCAGCAGTTTTGCTTTTTTTTCGTCTATATTTTCAAAATTATCATTCATAAATGACCTCCAGAGGTTTTTAACCTAGCATATTCATATACTGTTCATAGAGCTTTTGCTGCTCCGGCTTCAGGAATTTTCTCAGCATATCTCCGGCGGGCGAGGAGTCCGCCTTCTGCGCCTCGGAACCGTTTTCTGGCTGAGGTCCGGCGGATTGGTTCAAGCCGCTGAATGCGTCGGACGGTGATGCGGAGCTGACCGCCGAATAGAGCTTCATCATTTCATTTATATTTTCAAAATTGGATAAGAGACTGAAAATTTCGCATTCCTTCGGAGAGCAGTATTGTCTCATCTCCGCCGCGATGCTTTCCGGCTTGTGATTCGAGCGGGACAGCGGGGAGGGGGACGGCAGATCCTTGTAGAAGTCAATGGTCTGCATTAGCTCAGCCATTCTTATAAAAATAGCGAGCATACGCTGCTGTGAGCTGTCCACATACGGAAGGTATGCTTTTATGAACTGAAAGCCTGTGCCGCAGGTGGCAATATCAAATTCCGTCAGATGTATTTTATCGCATTTATTCATTGTCATTACGAAACTACCTTACTTTTGCTACAATATATGTATTTTTTCCGTCAAAAATGCTTGTGATAATAAACGCACCTTTACCCGGGGAATCCCCCGGGCAGGTGCATTGCCGGTAATTAGCCGATGAGGGCGATGAGAATTATGATCCAAAGCCAGTTGTCACAGCCGCATCCGCATCCACATCCGCAGTTGTCTGAGCATCCGCATCCGTCGCCGCGATTGCCGAAAAGACCGCCGCCGAAGATTCCGCCGCCTTCACCGCCGCAGGCGCATGAAAGAATGAGAATCCACAAAAGCACGTTGCAGCTGCAGTTTCCGCCGCCTGACAGTATAGATCCTCCACCGCATCCGCATCCTGTTGCCGCTAAATCACTCATTGTATTTCCTCCGAAAAATTTCTTTTTACAATATACAGATATGCCGGAGCGAAAATTTTGTTACAGAATAATTATTGATTTTACTCGGATATGCTAGTATAATCTGCATATGGCTAAATAGCGCGGGCGCGCTTTATATAAATGTTAAAGGAGAATCGATATGGAAAAAATCAAGATGACCACGCCGCTTGTGGAGATGGACGGGGACGAGATGACAAGAGTGCTTTGGAAAGCGATAAAGGAAGAGCTTCTGCTGCCTTTTATTGATCTTAAGACGGAATATTACGACCTCGGACTTGTTCACCGCAACGAAACCGACGATCAGGTGACGGTGGACTCCGCAAACGCCAATATCAAGTACGGCGTGGCTGTCAAATGCGCCACTATCACTCCGAACGCGGCGAGAATGAGCGAGTACGACCTCAAGGAAATGTGGAAAAGTCCTAACGGCACGATACGCGCGATACTTGACGGAACGGTTTTCCGCGCTCCCATAATCGTAAAGGGGATAGAGCCTCTTGTCAGGAACTGGAGCAAGCCCATAACTATCGCGAGACACGCCTACGGAGACGTATATAAGAATTGCGAGATAAAGGTGCCGGGAGCCGGCAGGGCGGAGCTTGTTTTCACAGGAGAGGACGGTCTTGTTATAAGGGAGACCATACATGACTTCAAAAGCGCCGGAATAATACAGGGTATACACAATGTGGACAAGTCCATTGAAAGCTTTGCGAGAAGCTGTTTTAATTATGCCCTTGATAAAAAACAGGATCTGTGGTTCGCGTCAAAGGACACGATTTCTAAGAAGTACGATCACAATTTCAAAGATATTTTTCAGGCGATATATGACGCGGAGTATGACGATAAGTTCAAGCTGGCGGGAATCGAATATTTCTACACGCTCATAGACGACGCGGTGGCAAGGGTTATGAAGTCCGAGGGCGGATATATATGGGCGTGCAAAAATTATGACGGCGACGTGATGAGCGATATGGTGGCGACGGCGTTCGGTTCGCTTGCGATGATGACCTCCGTTCTTGTGTCACCCGACGGAATTTACGAGTACGAGGCGGCGCACGGAACGGTGCAGAGACATTATTACAAGCATCTGAAGGGTGAGGAGACCTCAACTAATTCCGTGGCTACGATTTTCGCTTGGACCGGAGCGCTCAGAAAGAGGGGCGAGCTTGACGGAATCTCGGCTCTTTGTGAGTTTGCTGACAAGCTTGAAAAAGCCTGCGTCGATACGATAGAGGCGGGAGAGATGACAAAGGACCTTGCCGTTATAACGACTATCATGGATCCGAAGGTGCTTAACAGTTTTGATTTTATAAAGGCGATAAGGTCGAGACTTGAGGCGTTACTCTAGTGTACGGAAATATACTGTTGTGAATTCACAAAAAATATGATAAACTCAGAGGAGAGGCATTTTAATGGAAAATAAGAAAATTGTAGTCGCGTTGGGACGCAACGCTTTCGGCGAAACCTTCCCCGAACAGAAAGCCAATGTAGGGAAGGCGGCGAGAGCCATAGCGGATCTGGCGGAGGCAAAATATCAGATAGTCATAACGCACAGCAACGGACCTCAGGTGGGAATGATCCAGACGGCGATGACCGAGTTCGCGAGGCTTGATTCCCGATACACGGTGGCGCCTATGTCGCTTTGTGGTGCGATGAGCCAGGGTTATATTGGGTATGATCTTCAGAATGCCGTAAGGACCGAGCTTCTGAACCGTGGAATATACAAGACCGTATCGACGATAATCACGCAGGTGAAGGTTGACCCGTTTGACAGAGCTTTTTCCAAGCCTACAAAGGTGATAGGAAGGTATATGACCGAGGAGGAGGCAAAGGCTGAGGAAGAAAAGGGCAATTATGTCGTCAAAGAAGAAAAAGGTTACAGAAGAATAATTGCGGCTCCGAAGCCGCAGGATATATATGAGATAGACGCGGTGCGCACGCTGCTTGAGGCCGGTCAGATAGTGATAGCGGCCGGCGGAGGCGGAATACCGGTGCTTGAGCAGAGAACGGTGCTCAAGGGCGCGAGCGCGATCATAGAAAAGGATTACGCGGCGGCAAGGCTAGCCGAGCTTTTGGACGCGGGAACTCTTCTTTTCCTGACGGCTTCCGATAAGCTTGTCATAAATGCCGGAACCGACAGGGAACAGGCGTTCGACAGGATATCGGCGGCGGATCTGAAGGCTTATGTCAACGAGGAGAATATGGGCGCGATAACGACGCTGCCTAAAGTCGACGCGGCGGTTGAGTTCGTGCTGGCGGGCAGCGGACGCAAGGCTGTTATAGCGGGGCTTGAAAGCGCTAAGGACGCGCTGGCGGGCAAGACCGGAACAACAATAATGTAGGTTATAAATTTATAGGAAAGAAAGTGAAAACAATGACAAAGGTAACAATTATTTCGGGATTTCTCGGAGCGGGAAAGACAACTTTTATCAGAAAGCTTCTTGAGGAGGTTTACAAGGGACAGAAGGTGGTCCTTATCGAGAATGAGTTTGGCGAGATCGGAATCGACGGGGGCTTTTTAAAGGACGCGGGCATACAGGTCAACGAGATGAATTCGGGCTGCATATGCTGCTCTCTTGTCGGAGATTTCGGAAAGGCGCTCAAGCAGGTTTCTGAGGAGTATTCTCCCGATATGATAATTATAGAGCCTTCGGGCGTCGGCAAGCTTTCCGACGTCATAGCCGCCGTTGAAAACGTTAAGGAAGAGGCGGGGCTTGAGCTTGAGAATTTCATTACTGTCGCGGACGCAACCAAGTGCCGTATGTATATGAAGAATTTCGGAGAATTTTATAATAATCAGATAGAGAGCGCGTCAGCGATCGTTTTGAGCAGGACCCAGAATATGAAGGAGGATAAGCTTGAGGAGAGCGTCGCGCTTATAAAGGAGCACAACTCCAAGGCGGCAGTCATCACTACTCCGTGGGACGAACTTTCGGGAGAGCAGATAGTAAATGCGATGAAAAAAACGTCTCTAGTGGATGAACTGCTCAAGGAAATGGAGGTTTGTCCGGTGTGCGGACACCACCACGACGAGGATGACGAAGAGGAGCATGAGCATTGCTGTCATCACCACCACGACGATGAAGAGGAGCATGAACACTGCTGCCATCACCACCACGACGAGGACGAAGAAGAGCACGAGCACTGCTGCCATCATCACCACGACGAGGACGAGGAAGAGCATGAGCATTGCTGTCATCATCATCACGATGAGGAGGAGCATGAGTGCCACGGTCACGGACATCATCACCATCATCATGCGGACGATGTGTTCAACAGCTGGGGAACTGAAACACCTCACAAATATAACAGAGAGGAGCTTGACGGGATCCTCAGGCGTCTTGTGGAGACCGACGAGTTCGGTACTGTTCTGAGAGCGAAGGGCATGGTTCCGGCAAAGGACGGCTCGTGGATCTATTTTGACGCGGTTCCCGGAGAGTACGAACTGAGGGACGGTTCACCCGAATATACCGGAAAGCTCTGCGTCATAGGTACGGATATTGACGCTCATAAGATGGAGGAACTGTTCGGACT
>CAJTON010000003.1:75474-139007 GCA_910577605.1 uncultured Butyrivibrio sp. | reverse complement strand
CTATCGATACGGCTGACACATCGGACATTGACGAAATAACCTCAGCCCTAAATGCCGTTGAGCCTGTCAAAGAACAGACGGGGCTGTCGGGCGTTGATTTTTATGAGCTTACATATTCAGATTCCGTAAGCGTATATGATTACACGAAGGACGGCTTGGTTTTCAACTGTGAATTTATACCGATAAAGCATGAGGGAGCTTTGATTGGCTGGGTTATTAAAAAGATTACAGACGGTGAAATATATTACCAGTTTACGACCGCCTTTGCGGAGAAGGTCAACCGGATAGCGGATGTAGATACGGGTTTTGCGATCATATACGGTTATTACGCAAGCTATCTTTATGACGGGAAAGAGATTTATATGCTGGGAAGCGTTTCGATACCTGTCGAGGGAAGGGGAATCATTGAGAGTGCAAAACAGTTTGAAAGCGAAACTGTGTCGTTTAGAAGTATAGTTGAAAGCTATGAATTGCCATATAGTAATCCGGATTTGAATGCCAGACTTCCGGTTTATTTTTCATGCAATGTGAAGTATGTAAGCCAGCCGAAAAATTCATTGTTATGTTGGGCAGCTTCTGCGGCGTGTATAGTTAATTACCTTAAAAATATGGATCTTCGGGCAACTGCCGTTGCTATAAAATGGTGTGGAACTACGAAATATGACGAGTATAACTGTTACTTAGAGGTTGGATTAGAAGATGATGTTTTAAAGATGTACGAAGTTTCATACACATACAAAAAGCAGGCGTTATCCTCTAATATTTTGCTAGTTAATATTAAGGACGGATATCCGGTTTTGGGGACCTTTTTAAATAAATCTACTTATATTGCTCATGATGTTGTAATATATGGAACTAATATTATGTCGGGAGTTATTTATATTATGGACCCTGAGTATGGCTTTAGCAGCACTTCAACTTCCGCATCAAATGTATATACATATGTGAGTCCGGTTTCAGGGGCTACATTAACTTTATATGGAGCAGCTTGCATGAATTGGGGATGAAAATGAGAGTAGGAAAAAAACTGTATGTCATAATATTTTGTTCTGTACTTTTTACAATCATGTTTATACTTATTATTTTTAGGGCTAAATTTACAAATATTGCGGCTTTGACATCAAGAACGGTAAACAATGGCTTACCTTTTAGTAATTCTCCGTTTGACGGATACGATTTTACTGACTGTAAAATCGGTGTAATCGGAGACAGAGGAGAAATTGTTGAATATCTTACAAAACAGCAGATAAATAAATTTGTTGAAATTCTTTTACAGGTAGAAGTAAATAAATACGGAATATCTGATTATCCGATATATGTGGGAAAGACTTATCCGTACAGGGCATTCTTTGGAGAAGGTGAAGCTATTGATATAGTTCATCTGGGCGGTCCTTATTTGCTGTTTGGAGAGAAGGCATATAAATGTTATAACGATGAAGCACTGTCAATGCTTGACAGATTAGGAACGGAGGCTTATAGGGATAATTATCCGGATAAAGACTGATTTCATATACCTTCTGCTATAACCGCGTTTACAAGCTGCCACGCTATGCTTCCCTCCCTGAGCAGGGCAGGCGCTTCGTCCGATCTGAACCATTGAACGGAATCGACTTCTTGGGATATTTTAAAATCCGCTTTATCAACTACGGCTTTATAGCCGAGCATCAGCGTTTCCTTTTTTTCATAGGACTAGCTGCGTATGTAGGTGAGCGATTTGACGTCAAGATCGATTTCTTTTTTTATAAGCTTTTGTCCGCAGTGCGGACAGTATACAAAACGCATAGGACACCTCACTTTTGGTATTTCCGCTGTAATTTCTTTGAAAGCTTATTGGTCTTCTCAGCCTTTTTCTTGATTACGGGGGTTCTTTTTTCCGCGATAAATACATAATAGCCGTTGATCTCCCGTATTTTGCAGCCTCCGAATACGGAGGTGAATTTATTTTTATACCATGTAAGCCGTTTGGTTACCATAAGCATACGCCCGCCGAGCGCCAGCCTGTGAAAACCGTCCTCAATAAAGCGCTTTGCGACCGAAAAATCGGTGTGATATGGCGGATTGGAGAGTATTAAGGTAAAATCGCTGTCGGGGATATTTTCAAAACCGTCGCTTAATTTAACAGTAATATCCGGCACCTGATTCAGCTTGGCGTTATTTTGCGAATAACGCACAGCGGTTTCGGAGACGTCGCACATTGTAACCTTATCCTGACCGATTAATTTAGCGGCGAGAATGCCGACTGCTCCGTATCCGCAGCCTAGATCAAGCACTTTGTCATCAGGTAAAAATTCCGTTTGCGAAAGCATTGATAAGGTTCCCGTATCAACGGCATTCGGCGAAAAAAGTGTATCGGAGGTCTGAAAAAATAACGGTATGTTTTTTATAACGGTTGAAAAAGAGGGGTCCATATAATTTACCACGGTCCTGAATTATTTGTGTTCTTATTTATTTTAGCATAATCCGGTATATAAATCTATAGCATTTAGCCGTATTTGATTGTGCGAAGCGCAAAAGAGAGCGCCCCCGTGAGAGGGACGCTCTTTTCATTTTGTGCGCGTTATGCTATTCCTGAGGAGCAAGCACGAAGTCGTCGAGGTTGCCCCATGAGCCTGACGGGGCTTTTACTCTTGCGCCGACGGTTATAGTGCCGGACTCGCAGGGAATGTTTTCAATTACTGGATACTTGTAGTCGGTCCAGCCTGAGATCGTTAAGCTTTGTTTGTATTCAACTCCGTCCGAAACAGCGTAGATCTCGATTTCCTGAGGCGTAAGCTCGCTGCCGTGCATGACGATCGAGAATTTATAGTTTCCGGCCTTTAAATTCTTGACTTCCTGTTCGACGGTAAAGTTCACGCCTTCATCCGAGGTCGAATAGAAGTGGAGCGATTTGGAGCCGGTCACGGCATCTGACTGCTTATCTATTATATAGATCTCCGAGGTCACGTCGTCTATGTTGGTGATCTTCCACATTGATTCGTCTTCGTCCTCAAAGCTGTAATTTTCAACGTAATTAAGTTCAACGATCTTTACATAGGCGGTCACGTCGTATTTGTCGTCTCCGTTTACGGCGGTTCCCTTTACGGTGTATGAGCCGAGCTTTTCAAACTGCGATCTGTCAACGTCCCACGTTACGTCTATTTCCGTGGTTTCACCGTTGTTGTAGTTGGCGGTGATCTTTTCGGGCAGAGGGACCTCGTCGCCTATTCTTACAATGTAAGAGGGATTGGCCACGCTGTCTATTTTTACGTCGGTGGACGCTCCCTCTTTCATGAATCTGAACACCGAGAGAGAGGGAAGGGGCTTTCCTTCAAAATCAAACATAGCCTGATTGTCCCATGAGCTTCCCCCGTAATATTTGCCGGCGTCGTCGGGGTCGTAATCTGAAGAGTAGGAGGACGCCCAGCCGGAGCCGTTTTCCTCCCATACAGGGAAACGGTCGTCGTAGCCGGTTCCGGGAACGGGGATCCAAGCGGGTTCCCAATAGCATACGCCTATTCCAGCTTCACCTATTTTTACAACGGCTTCCGTCACGTCTCTGATGCTGTCCGCCTGTCCCTGAACAGTTACTGCATAGGGGAATGCCGCGGTGGTCATGCCCTCGCTTATGGTGTTGCCGAAGCCGTCGCCCTCGTCGTAGGTGTATGCGTACGATATTTCAAGCACCGCTTTTTTGCCGTACTTTTCGGAAATATTTTTAAGCACCTCCGTGAGGTTGTCAAGCGAGCCGTGCCAGTACGGATAGTACGAGGTTCCGAAAACGTCGTAATCGACCTTAAATTCTTTTAAAAGCTGCGCGAAGGCGTAGTAATCGTCCCCGCTTTCGGGGTTGGTGAGATGTATGGCTATAAGAATATCTTTTTTATATTCTTCCTCTATTTTCCTTACAGCCTCCCCGCCGGAGATCATGAGCTTGCAGACCGCGCTTTTTTTGGTCTCGCCGCACATTCCGGTGGTGGTTTCGTTGCCTAACTGGACCATTGTCACGTTCACTCCGGCATCAAGCATTTTTTTGAGAGAGTCATATGTAAAATCGTGAAGTGCCTTCTGCTTTGTCTCAAGATCCATATCCTTCCACGCCTTGGGAACCATCTGCTTGTTAGGGTCCGCCCAGAAATCGGAATAGTGGAAGTCAATTATGCAGCCCATACCGTATTTTGTAGCTCTTTTGCCTATTTCTATGGCTGTATCGACGTCGTTGCTGCCGCCGCCGTAGCCCTTGCCGTCCTCGTCGTAGGGGTCGTTCCATACGCGTATCCGTATGGTGTTCACGCCGTTTTCCGCGAGAGTGAGCATAAGGTCCTGCTCCTTGCCCTCGTCGTTGTAGTAGACTACGCCGCTTTTTTCCTGCGCTATAACGCTGGAAACGTCGCAGCCGAAAATAAAGTCGTCGGGAAGGTTTTCGACCTTTTTGACAAAGATACCGGCGGGAGCGTCGGAAATCTTAACGCTTGTCTGTTTGTCCCCCCTGCCCGCGCAGGCTGTGCATAGCATAAGGACTGCCGCCGCGAGGGGAATAAGCTTTCTTAATTTCATTTCATACCTCCTTGAATAAAGTTATATTTTAAATTTTACTTTCGATGATCGCAAGACCCCACGGGTCTAAAATAAGCGCGCTGCCCTCCGGGATCCGCGAGCCGGTGAGAATTTCTGTTCCTCCGTACTGCGGGATAAGGCTTTGCTTCTCTCCTGAATAGTTCATATAATATGTGATCTGTCTGCCAGAACCGTTCGTACCCGTTCGCACGACTATTGGATATGAAACGTCCGGCAAGTCTATATATGCCTCGCGGCATTCGTTTCGCAAAAGCCGCATAAGGGCTTCACGTTCAAAAAAGCAGCCGATATATACCGAACGGCCTATGCCGTAGGAATTGGCGGTGACGGCGGCGCATTTTCCATATGCGTCCGTGTCGTAGCGCGCGAGAACATATGCGGCTGACGGCTGCAAAAGCTCCATAAAATATTTTACGTCGGTGCCGTCGGCTTCAAACGAGGTGTCCGCGAGTTTTACGCCGCGCCCGTCCGTGAAGCGGTCGTAGGTCATGCCGAAGCATTCGGTCAGCATATGCGGCTGGTCGTCGCAGTATATCTTTAAATATTCGTCGCAGACCGCGCTTTTAAAGGTCATTATGAGATGTCCGCCCTCCTGCGCGTAGCGGCGCAGCCTTTCAAGAGACTGCTCCGTGGCGCTGTACATGGCGGGAGCGATTATCATTTTGTACCCGGAGAGCCTTTCGTGATCCGACTCCTGAGGTATAATGTCGTATTCGGCGTTGATCCTGTAAAGCGCGCCGCACACCCAAAGCAGGATATCGTTGTAGGTGCAGTCCGCGTCTATCGGAAATTCGGAAAGTCCGGTGAGAGATCCATTGTTTACCATGACAGCGATTTCCGGTTTTTTTCTTAGATCTACAAGTTTTTCGCCGACGGCTTGAAGCTCCCTGCCGATAATGCGCGCCTCTTCATAGATTTCGTTTTCCTTGAGATTATGGCTTAAAACGCCCTTCCAGTAGCTTTCGGCGGAGTTGTGTATGGAATGCCAGTGCCAGTACATAACGCTGTTTGCGCCGGAGGCGAGATGGCTGTAAGCGAGAAGCCTGAGCTGTCCCTTATAAGGCAGCCAGCCGGGATTGCCCTGAGCCTGCGTTTCAAGCACGAGATAATTACGGACGTCTGGTTTCAAGTTGCGCATCATTGCGCCGCCGAAGGCGATTTCTTCTCCGGTAAGCATATCAGCCGAAGGGTGGTATATGTCCGTACCGGCTACGGTGAAGTTCGCCGCGGCTTGGAACTGGTTCACGTCGCTTTGCATTCCGTGAGAAAAACCGTTCCACGAATAGTCGAAATTATGTGTTATAAATTGCTCAGGGCGGCGGTATTCGTTTACGATACCTATCTGCCAGTTAAAAAAGTCCGTCACAAGCGAACGTCTGAATTTGTCAAATTCGGCGCTCAGGCTGCCGTTTATCGTACCGCGCACGTCGGGGAAATCCTCCCATGAACCGACGCGGTTGCTCCAGTAATCCAGACCGAATTCGCGATTGAAGCCGTCAATGTCCGGAAATTTTTTGCGCAGATATTCGATAAACGCGCGCTGAACCTCTTCTCCGGCGGCATCGTAATATTTTGTCTCGTTGTCTATCTGATAGCCGATAACGCAGGAACGTCCGCTTACATACTCCATGAGTCTTCGTATTACGCGCTCCGCGTGAAAAAGATAGTGCCTGTCGGTGATGTCCATATTCTGCCTGGGACCGTACAGGTTACGTCCTTTTGAGGTCACGGCGAGGATGCCGGGATATTTGCGTACAAGCCAGGCTGGAACGGCGTATGTCGGAGTTCCGACTATAACGTTTATGCCGTAAAGCTCCGCATACGAGAGCATACGCTCTATATGAGTGAAATCAAACTTGCCGTCCTCCGGCTCAAGCGTGCTCCATGTGGATTCGGCAATTCGGACGGCGTTCATTCCGGCCGCCTTCATCATTTTAAAGTCGGTATCGATTCTGTCGTACGGCATATATTCGTCATAATAGGCGGCGCCGAATAAAATTTTCTGCATAAAATTTCCCCATAAAATACTTGAAATTTCCGTGAAAAGTTGCTATTATTAGTATGTCCAGAACAACCGATTGCGCATTCATTGTAACACACAAAACGCAGAAGGTAAAGAGGAATTTTAGGAACGGGAGAAAAAATGGGGTCCAACAGTATAGAAGACAATAAAAATTCAGAAAAAATGACGATAGGTGATGTGGCGGAGGCTCTTGGCGTATCCAAAACCACGGTGTCAAGGGCAATTTCCGGAAAAGGGCGGATAGGAAACGCCACGAGGGATAAGGTGCTTGATTTTATAAACCAGCATAATTATACGCCGAGCGCGATCGCGAAGGGGCTTGCGCAGTCCAAAACATATAATATCGGGTGGGTGATACCGGGGGATTACAACAGCGCCAATCTGCCTTTTTTTCAAAAATGCCTTATGGGAATAGCAGAAATGGCGTCTCCTATGCATTACGATATTCTTGTGCTTATGGTTTCGGAAAACGATATAAGCCATCTGGAGCGCGCTGTCACCAATCATAAGGTTGACGGAGTGATACTAGGACGCACGCTGAAGAACGATCTTGCAGTGGAATATCTTCTTAATACCGGGCTGCCTTTTGTGGCGATAGGGACCGTTGACGACGGGCGAGTGGTGCAGATCGACAACGACCACCGAAGCGCTTGCCGTGAGCTGGTGTCGCTTCTAATGATGAAGGGAATCAGGAGCATGGGCCTGATAGGAGGAAGCTGTTCGCATACGGTCACGGAGTACAGGCTTTCTGGATATAAGGACGCTTTTGCCGCGGCGGGGCTTGAACCGGAGGAGGAAAATATTTTTCTGGACGCGGAGCCGGGCTTCAGGATAGACAAGGCGGTTGAAGCTCTTCTTGCCAGGAAGGTCCAGTGTATTGTATGTATGGATGACTCGATTTGTGTAAATGCTCTTAATAAACTCCGAAGGGACGGAGCGATGATTCCCGACGATATAAAAGTCGCATCATTGTTCAACAGTCCGCAGCTTGAGGCGGCAAGCCCGGCGGTCACTTCGCTTAATTTTGATACGGCGACGCTTGGACGCGAGGCATGCAGGATACTTATGAATTACATTGACGGAAAGGAAGTCAATAAAAGAACGCTTTTGGGTTATGACATCGCGATAAAGGATTCGACAAAATAAAATTTCCTGTTGACATTTGTTTTTTGCAATGCTAAACTCGTTTACGAACAACCGATTGCGCATTGCGCGCAGAGATAAAAAACAACATCAAAGTATGAATATGAATAGGGAGAGATAAAATGGAGAAGTTTGTTGTCAATATCATTCACCGTCCCGAAATGGTCCCTGAGTATGCCGAGAAGGTTACGGGGCATGGCAAGGAAGAGGACATAGGGAGAAAAAGCCTTCTTACCGAATCGCTTGATATTTTTAAAACGCAGCAGGAATGCGCGCATAAGAACGGACTTAAGACTACTATTCAAATGACTTACGCCAGCCTTTTCAATGAGGAGGCTATTTCGCTTGCGAAGGCTCACCATGAAGAGTTCGGGGATGAAATAGGCCTTACCCTTCTCGGACTGCCCTGCAAGGAATTCCGTGAGAAATACAAGACCAAGGATTTTTGCATCTGGATGTTTTCAATGGAAGACAAGATGTCGATAGTTGACGACGTGTTTGGAAAGTTCCATGACGTGTTCGGTTTTTACCCTGAATCGACCGGTTCCTATTATATGGACGCGGAGCTTACCAATTATATTAAATCAAAGTACCCCTCCGTTAAGTGTGCTGTTGCCACCTGCTGGGAGGAAGGCCCTAAGGCGTACCATACCTGTAATAATTCATGGTACACGTTCATGGACGGCGGTCCGTGGGCGCCCTGGATTCCTTCCAAGCAGAACACGCACGCGCCTGCCGCTAATGAGGAGGAGGACAGCGGAATAGTGGCGATACCGCATCTTTCAAGGGACCTTATCGCCTGCTATGACGGCAACGGCTCTAACTTCGGAACTCATCCGCAGAATGTGCTCAGAGGAATGATATACGACAGCAAGACATGGGATTACCCTTATCTTTACAATCTTATAGACCAGTATCGCTCTCTCGGGAAGTACAATAACGGCTACGCTTACAATATGATGTTTGTAGGCCCCGGCTGGATGAATAAAATGGGACGCTGGGAGGCTCCGTATGAGCTCCTCAAGAAATCCTACGAGGACGGCTGCGCGTACTACGGCAAGCTCAAAAAAGAAGGCAGGCTCGTCGATATGACGATGTCTGAGTTCGCTGACTATTACAGGGAAAAGAAATCCTATACCGAGCCTGAATGCGCTCTTTGGAGGGATATACTGTACGGCTCCGACAAACAGCTTTTCTGGTACTGCGACCCTTATATGCGCGCCTGCGTAAATATGGATCAGGGAGGCGCGATCGTGGATCTGAGACCTTACGCCGCAAAGCTTGAGTGGCCCGTAGGCATAGGAACTCCTCATATTCAGGACGCTTCGTATCCCTTCCTTATTCAGGAAAAATACCGCGCGGGTTATTTTACTCATTACGCGGGCGAGGGTACTGTCAGAAGCGCCAAGATAACCTACAAGGGCGAGGAGGTAGATCTTTGTCAGTGCAGGACGAAAGCTCATTTTTCACAGGAAGGAAAGGACAGGATACTTACGCTTGATCCCGTTGACATAGAGTTTTCCGATCTGACGGTCAAATTGCAGACGAGGATTATTTTTGCTGAGGGAAGCGGGGAGATAAAGACGGAGCGACGTATCCTTGAGATGAGCAGACCTGACGCGGAAGTCGATATCAACGAGTATATGGTCGCGTGTTACGGGACGACGGAGTATACGGAGGATATGTCCTCAATAAAGCTTTCCTGTGTTGGAAAGGAGACCGTAACTCTTGACTATGAGTATAAATGCAGAGAGGAAGCGCTAGAAGGAGCCGACGAGGTGACTGCTGTGGTTCCCCCCATAAAGACCAGAGTAGGCCTGCGCGCAGAGGGCAGGACGAAGACAGGGTATATCCGCGAGGGATACGCGTTTTCGCCGATGTTTACACTGGGATACACATCTAAGCTTTCGGATAAGGAGGTATTTACGACATGGCTCAGTCTGGAAAGGGAAAACTGAATTTCAGATGTCCGTCCTGCTTTATGAGGGACTTGGATATTGATATGTTTTACGATAAGGATAAAAAAGAGTACTACTGCATCCGCTGCCAGTACACCGGTACGGAGGAGGATGTCCTTGCTAAAAATGAACTGGCGAGATTCCGTTACGGGGCAATGTACAAAAGATTTACCGAGTTTGAATGATTCTTGCGGACGGCAGGGTACGCCTTGCCGTCCTTAAACTGGCGGTCAGGGAGATTGTGCAATGGACATTATTAAGGGTGCGGATATATCCTCTCTTCTTGAGATCGAGAAAGCGGGAGGGAAATTTTACGACAGGGGAAAGCAGGAAGATCTTTATGTCATACTTGCCCGATACGGGATAAATTATGTAAGGCTCAGACTGTGGAACGACCCGTATTCAATGGAGGGAATACCCTACGGCGCCGGAACGAACGATCTTGAGGCGGTAAAGGAGCTTGCAAAAAGAGCGAAGGCGCACGGAATGAAGGTGCTGCTTGACTATCATTACAGCGATTTCTGGGCGGACCCCGGCAAGCAGATACCTCCTAAGGCATGGCAGGGCAAGACGGTTGACGGTCTGGAGAAAGCGGTATATGATTACACTGCGGACACGCTTGAAGAATTGGAGTCTGAGGGGATCGTTCCCGATATGGTTCAGGTCGGCAACGAGGTGACAAACGGGCTTTTGTGGCCTTACGGAAGGAAACCGGAATTTGAAAATATTGCCCGATTTATAAGCGCGGGAATAAGGGCCGTAAGGAAGTCCGCTCCTGCGGCAAAGATCATGCTTCATCTTGATAACGGCGGCCGCAACGACCTTTACCGCGAATGGTTCGACAACTATGTAAGGCGGGGAGAGGACTTTGACATTATCGGGCTGTCCTATTATCCGTTCTGGCACGGAACAATGGAGGCTCTTAAAAACAATATGGACGATATTGCCGTCCGCTACGGTAAGGACCTGGTTATCGCCGAGGTCTCCATGGGATTTACTATGGAGGATTACGCGTCCTATGAAGGGCTTGCGCCCGAAGAACGCAAGGGAATGGCGACCAAACCGGAGCTTGCCGCAAGGATAGAGCATCCTATGACTGTTCAGGGACAGTGTGATTTTCTGAAAGATCTGTTTCAAATAATCGACAAGGTTCCTGACGGACATGGTAAAGGATTTTTCTATTGGGAGCCTGCGTGGATCCCTGTGCATGGCTGCGAATGGGCGACTCCCGCCGCTTTGGAATATACGGGCGAGAAGGGACCAGGAGGCAATGAGTGGGCGAATCAGGCGCTTTTTGATTATGACGGAAATTCGCTTCCCTCGCTTGAGGTTATCCGTGATTGGAGTAAATAATATGTAAGTTTTTGTCGAAAATATGAATTACAAGTATATTGATGTCCCCATTTATCCTGTTATATCATCATTATAGCGTAAACTATATGGTGTAACCGGATGAAAGGGGATATTTTATGCCGAAAAAGAGGTCTAAATTCAAGACGTTTATAATAGTGTACGTTTTTATAGCCGCGATAGCGGTAATAGTGACCTACAACTATGACAATATAAGATTTCTGAACAGCTCGCTGGAACGTTCTCTGGAAAGCTGTGACGGATTGTCGGATACCGTAACGGAAATTTTCAAAAAGAAGCTTGAAGATCTGCGTATTTTTACAGAAACTCAGCTTAAATACATATATGACGATAAGGCTCAGCTTGCGCGCGGTCTGGAATATTTTGAGAGGACGAACGGCATTCGCGTTTTTACCGCCGAGAAGGACGGGGTATGCTTCGGCTCCGACGGAATCTATACTAATGACGGAAACGACCGTCTGGACAAGCTTTTCGATGAGGGCGGAGGCTTCGCGGACGTCGATCTTGACGGCGACGGCGTTATGGAATACGCGGTTTACTGTGTTGACGAGCTTCCCGACAAAAGGCGGATCATGACTATAGGAATATGTACGGGTGAAATTATCGGGCAGGACGTTACCGTGATTCAGGATACGGCGGAGATGGTATATTTTGTAAGCGAAGACGGGAATCATTCGGTAAGGCTTGACGTGTATGACGTCGGGGCGATATTTGAGAATACGGCAGAACTCAAGGAGTGGAGGTCCGTAAACGCGGTGGAGCGCGTCAGCACAAAGGAGCGTGGCAGCGTCATGCTGAAGAACGGACGGGACAGATATGCCGTGGCTTATGCGCGAGTGAGGATAGACTGGATGAATAACGGGTATTATATAATGGTAATCAATAAGGTCGGCGCAATGTTGAATGAATCAAATATGCACATATATAAGATCGTAACCGAATTGGTATTTTTTCTTATACTCGGGATCCCGTTTTTCGTGATGTATTATAAATACATAAAGACAGATATGGAGCTTGCTGATTCAATTTCGGCGAACGAGGCGAAAACAAGGTTTCTCTCCAAGTTTTCGCATGATTTCAGAACGCCTATGAACGCGCTTATCGGAATGACGGAGATAGCCGGCATGAATGTTGAAGATCCTAAGGAGGTTTCCTATTGTCTGAGTAAAATTTCAACCTCCGCTGATTATATGCTTGAAATGCTTTCCGATATACTGGATATATCCAAAATAGAAAATGATAAGCTTGAGTTGGTGGAAGAACCGTTTAATCTTATGGAAATAATAAAGAGTATAAATTCTCTTATGTATGTGCAGGCCGCCAACAAGAAAATCGCGTTTACCATAAAGAAAAGGGTATCGTCGGATATTTCCCTTATAGGCGACAGCGTCAGGCTGAAGCAGGTGCTTGTCAATCTTATTTCAAACGCGATAAAGTATACCGGTGAGGGCGGTAAGGTGCAGTTTCACGCGGACGAAACCATGCGCGACGATAAAAAGGTCCACATATGTTTCCGCGTCATGGACGACGGTATAGGAATGAGTCAGGAATTTATGGAGAGGATGTACGAGCCTTTTGAGTGCGAGAAAAAGAGCGGCGTTATCAAAAGCGCAGACAGCGTAGGTCTGGGTCTTTCTATATGCAGCAGTCTGGTAAAGCTTATGGGCGGAAGCATTCAGGCGAGAAGTCGTGTTGGAGAGGGGACGGAGTTCGCCGTGGAGATCGATTTCGCGTATAAAATCAAGGAGCGCAACTATCATGCCAATACGGCAAATATTTCGGCAAAGTATGATTTCAGCGGGCGCAGGATACTTTTGGCTGATGATAATATGACAAATCTTGACATAGCCGCAAGGCAGCTTAAATGGGTCAACGCGGAGGTGGATATGGTGACGGACGGTCAAAAGGCGGCGGACCGTTATCTTGAGAATCCGGTTGGATATTATGACGCGATACTTATGGATATTCAGATGCCGTTCAAGAACGGACTTGAAGCGGCGAGGGAGATAAGACAAAGCGGCAGGGCGGATTCTCTGAGCGTTCCTATCGCGGCGATGACCGCAAACGCATTCGGCGACGACAGAGATGCGGCGGTCAGATGCGGTATGGATGTTTATCTCACAAAGCCGATAAAAATGCAGATATTGTATGCGAGTCTGGACAAAATATTTTCGGCGTCAGACGATTCTGAGGCGCGTGGAATTCTTTTGCGGACTGATTTTGCGGCGGCGGACGAGCGCTATCAGGGAAGAACCGGAGTATGATCTACGGCTTTGGCGCTGATATATTGAAAATTACGGGCGGCTGGTCTTCAATATGCCGCCCTATTATTTTTTCCATCCATATCATGTCGTACCAACGACAGGATTTATAACCGCATTTATGAAATTCGCCGATTTTCGCAAAGCCCATGTGTTCGTGGAACTCGGCGCTGTTTTTAGTAAGGTATCGGTCCTCTTCCTGAGGATAGGCTATGCAGGCGTACATATTCAGGATCCCCATTTTTTGGAGTCTGTTTTCAAGCTCCTCGTACAGTCTGCGACCCATGCCGGATTTCTGAAAGTTATGGTCCATATATATGGTCGTCTCGCAGGACCAGCCGTATGCGGCGCGATTGCGGAACGGCGCGGCGTAAGCGTAGCCCCGGACAGTGCCGTTTTGCTCAATGACAAGATAAGGGAAACGTTCTGAAATGTTTTCTATCCGTCTGCGGAATTCGGGCAGAGAGGGAACATCGTATTCAAAGGTGATCGCCGTATTCAGCACATAGTATGCATAGATCTCCAGAATACGTTCCGCGTCCTTTGCCTGTAAATTTCTTACCGTTGATCCGTCCATGGATATTTCCTCCTTTTAAAAGCAGCTGCAATAAATAGTTTCTGCTGTTTTATGATAGCACAATTTTTTTGAAGCGTCCATAAAACGGTTTGCATACTTGCCTGATTTTGTTTATTTATTGTATAATAATTATGACGGATGTCGGTCCGGTCTGAAGATTTTGCAAATAACGGGAGGGCGCGAAGGATGAATTTTTATGATATTGAATGTATGTATGAGGGTACGTCGGGCGATTTCACAATGGACGAGATACACGCCAAAATCAAGGAAATGGGATCGGACGCCGTTGATTCGAGGCTTCAGAACACAGTGCTGCATCTTGCCGCGAAATACGCGGACGCCGGGTTGATAAAAGAGCTTATAGACAATGGATTTGACGCGGATACGCGAAACAGCTATGGCGAAAACGCCTTGTTTGCCCTTGCCGGCTGCTCTGAGCGGCGCGAGCAGATGTCTTCGGAGGACAGGAGGCTTGCGGCGGATATTCTGCTCGAAGCAGGCTGCTCGGTCATGGCAAGGAGCGAGGGCGACGGGGAGACCTGTATAACGAAGGCGGCGATGCTCGGCGTATGTCCTGAGCTTATCGAAAGCGCGGCGGCAATGGGGAAAAAGATTACCCGCGCGAATCAAAACGGGCAGACAGCGTTGTGGCTTGCCTGTGATTATGACAATACGGCGGGATGTCAGGATGAGCAGAGCAAAAAACGGCATATGAATTATATCCGTATCGTAAAGGCGTTAGTTGAGGCGGGAGCGGAGGACGAGCCGTATGACGGTGAAACGGCGGCGCAGCGCGCGGCAGCCAACAACGCGAAGGAGCTTGCGGCTATAATAGCCGGGGAATACAGTGGCGAAGAATCCACCTGCGCGGGAGCGGGAATGAGTGTTTTCGACGCGCTCAGAACAAAGGATTACGAAGCTGTTTCCGCTATTGCAAAGGCGGGCTGCGATCTTAACGCGCTTGCGGAGGACGACGCGGAGTTTAAGGGTTGCACGCCTTTGTCCGCGGCGATCTATTTTATGGATTTAAATGCGGTAAAGCTGCTGCTTTCGCTCGGAGCCGATGTAAACGCCAGAAATTCCGACGGTGAGAGCTGTCTTATGAAGGCGGTCAAAAAATTTGATTTCGAGGGTTACGGGTATGAGCAGCGACCTGAAAATGAGAGGACGATCCTGAAACAGCTTTTTTCCATATTAAAGACAGCCGGATTTGATAAGGATGCGGTTTGCTCCGATAACGGCGACAGGCTTATCATAGCCGCCGCAAGGCGGGCAGGTAAATACGGCACTCTCTGCTATGACATGGTAAAGGAGCTTATCTCAATGAAAGCTGATGTAAACGCCGCCAATAATGACGGAGAAACGGCGCTTATGTTAGTGTGCAGGCAGGACGGATACCGCATGAGCGACTTGTGCGGCGCGCTTATGGAGGCGGGCGCCGATTACCGGATGGCGGATAAGAACGGCCGCGGCGCGCTTCACTATGCGGTCATGTCCGGACATGACGAGAGCGCTAGGGAGATGGCGCAGACTTTGTTCGATTATGATTTTGACGCGGCTGATATGGTGAGCAATGACAAAAAGACGGCTCTTGAGCTTGCCATTGAAAAGGAATTTGAGGCGACCGCGAAGCTTATTCTGACTAATTCGTAAGAGTCAGGCGGTATCAGGAATCATTTTTTCGGGACAATAATGTAAAATAAAGGAGCGCCGCAAAATAACTGTAGTTATGGAGCGGCACTCCTTTTTTGTCGATTCTGTTTTATAATTCTTCTTCCCCTACGAATTCCTCGTACTCTTCTTCGTCAAGCTGTTCGTCAAAGGCGTCGGCCGCCATCTCGTACTCGGCGTCGTCCTCGATATTTTCAAGGGAAGGCTCACCGTTTTCGTCTTCGATATATCGGTATATATATACCTCTCCTTCCGACTCCTCCTTGCCTCCCAACGGCAGCAGCGCGATATAATCCTTTCCGCCTGCCTCATATACTGAGATAATGGCGCATTCAACCTCCGTGTCGTCCTCCAGCGTGAGAGTCACGGTATCTTCGGCGTAATCTTCGTAATTATCCATATAAGCTCCTTTTGCCCCTTGAGGGACCGTATTGTTAATGTAAATCATTCGACGCGTCTGTCTGCGCTTCCTGCCTGATCTGATGCGCCGCTGTCAGCGGAGGATCTGTCCGATGAATTATCCGAACCGCTATCCGCCCAGTCCTCAGCCTTGTCCACAGCGTATTTCGCGGTTTTGACAAGAGTTTTGCCAAGCTCGCTGAAAGCGTGTCCGAGTTCTTTGCCCGTGTCCTTCCAGTTATCTTTAAGTGCCATATCAACACCTCCATTTTCTACTTAAAGAATATGCTTTACGCGCGGCTTTGTCAAGGTCTGATGATATATGATTAATAAAGTTTTGCCTTAATAAATTAAAAATAATACTTGATTTTCCAAAAAAAATAATGTAGAATTAGCGTAACTTGATGATTTATGTCGATGGAGACAGTTGCAGACTAATCTGTAATTGCCTTTTTTTACTTTTCGGGAGGAAAAAGCATGGATGAAATAGATAAGAAGATAATCACGCTGCTTCAGGGAAACGCCCGTATTCCGTTAAAGGCTCTCGCGGAGCATGTTTTTCTTTCCTCGCCCGCGGTGTCGGCGAGAATAGAGCGTCTGGAGAAGGAGAACATAATATCGGGCTATGAAGCGAAAATAAATCAGTCGAAGCTTGGATACCATATAACGGCTTTTATCAATCTTGAGATAATACCTGCGCAGAAGCCGGAATTTTACCCGTTCGTGCGCTCCTGCCCTAATGTGCTTGAGTGCAACTGTGTGACGGGGGATTTTTCGATGCTTATAAAGGTCGCGTTTTCGGATACTGTGGAGCTTGATTCTTTTATAGGGCAGCTTCAGAAATTCGGGAGAACGAGCACGCAGATAGTGTTTTCGACTCCGGTCGAGCCGCGCGGAGTAAATGTGGCTGCCGAAGATATTTTAATGACGGGAGAGGGAAGATGAATATAAGGGAATATGAGATCGTACTTGCCTCGGCGTCTCCGCGCAGAAGGGAGCTTCTTGAGCAGGCGGGGTTTCATTTTGACGTTATTCCGTCAAAGGGAAAAGAAATTATAAAGGAAACGGAGCCTGACAGGATCGTAATGCAGCTTTCGGAGGATAAAGCGGAAGAGGTGGCGGGCGCTGTAAAAGAGAGCGGACGAGGGGACGCTGTCGTGATAGGAGCGGATACGGTCGTGGTAAACGGAGGCAAGATACTTGGGAAGCCTTCTGACAGACAGGAAGCGTTTAATATGATTTCCGGATTAAGAAACGGTTGCCATTATGTGTATACCGGAGTTACAATAATATACAAAGATAAACGCAGATGCTTCGCGGAGAAAACGCGGGTTAGAGTATGCGCTATGTCCGATTCCGAGATATGGGAATATATAGACACGGGAGAATGCATGGACAAGGCGGGAGCTTATGGCATACAGGGGCGGTTTGCCGAGTATGTGACAGGTATTGACGGAGATTACAATAATGTTGTGGGACTTCCGGTAGCGAGGCTTATTAGCGAGCTTAAAGATTTGCTAAAAGATTAGTCCCGCCCGAAGCCGTATGATCGCAGAAATATAAAAGGAGATTTTATGAGCGGAATAGACAATGTGTGTATCAAGTTTTTTTATGAGAATCAGGAGAGGCTTTTTCCGAAAAAGCTTGTGCAGAATGTAGATGAAGCGGAGGCTTTTCTTGAGGAATGTATGGCGCTGGTGTTTGACAGCCGTAAGGAGCTTGAGGATTATATCGAGGACGAGGGCATAGACACAAGCGATTACGAGGATGTTACGGAGGCGCTTGAGGTGTTTGCGCTGCCCGATGGAAGGTATTTGTATGTGGAAGCGTAAAATAATTATGTCGGCGGCAATATGTATTGCCGTCATGTTTACGGGGTGCGCTTACAGGCTGACGACGGGTTTTCGTCCGGGTGTGCTGGCAAAGGTGGACGGCGGCATCATAAGTATGGACTCCGCGAAGCTTCTTCTCTCGGAGTCGCTTTATTCCTATGAAAAGCTTTTTGATTCAGGTGTCTGGAATGAAACGATAGGAAGCGTTACCGCGCAGGAGTATGTAAAGGCTTCCGTGAAGGACACCCTTATCCGGATGGAATATCTGAAGCTGATGGCGGAGGATATGAATGTGGTCGTTTCCGAGACGGAGGAGGCAAAGCTTGAAAAGGCGGCGAAGGAATACTGGGATACGCTTGCGCGAAATTCCAAAACGCCGCGTGATTTTGACGTTGAAACCGTACGGGAATTTTACGGGGGACTGCTTTTGGCGGAGAAGGTGTTTTACGAGGCGACTTCCGATATTGACACCGAGGTCAGCGCGGACGAGGCTAGAGTCATAGACGTACAGTATATTTTTATCAGCACGATGAAAGTATCGGAGGACGGCGGTATGGTCAGACTGCCGGAGTCCGAATACCGGGCGAAGAAAACGCTCGCGGAATCTTTGGTTTCTCTTACCGCGGAGAGCGATTTTGCCGCGCTTGCGAGGGAATACAGCGACGATAAGGAATATTCTCTGCAATTCGGCAGCGGCGAAAGGGACGCGGAGTTTGAGAAAGCAGCCTTCGGTCTTGAGATGGGCGGAATAAGCGGTCTTGTGGAAACGGATTACGGCTATTATATTATCAAATGCATCAACGATAATATTGAGAGCAATTATGAGAAACGCTGCAGCGAGATCATACTTTCGAGAAGGGCGGAGGCATTTTCGCAGCTGTACGTTGATTTTGCAGGTAAGATAGAAACGGAGTTCAACTTTAAAGAGTATGAAAACATTGAGATGAAGGACGTGCCTTCAGGCAGCGGACAGTTATATGAGATTTATAACAGATTTTTTGTTAGCACTCAATTTGATTGAGTGCTAATTTCTTCTTGACTTTATGTTTTTTTAGTATTACTATGGTTATAATGTAAAAATAACCATGGGAGGAATGACAAAATGGCAAATGAACACGGTAATCTTTCAATAAACAGCGAGAATATTTTCCCTATTATCAAGAAATGGATGTATTCCGATCACGATATTTTTTTCAGGGAACTTATATCAAACGGCTGCGACGCGATAACGAAGCTCAAGAAGCTTGATATGATGGGCGAGTACGACATTCCCGAGGACGTAAAGCCCATGATAAAAGTTGAGGTAAGCTCAAAGGACAAGACTATAAAATTCACGGACAACGGACTCGGTATGACGGCGGACGAGGTGAATGAGTACATCAATCAGATCGCGTTTTCGGGAGCCGAGGCTTTTCTTGAGAAATACAAGGACAAGGCTAACGAGGATCAGATAATAGGTCATTTCGGACTTGGCTTTTATTCGGCATTTATGGTGGCGGAGAAGGTCGCGATAGATACGCTTTCGTACAAGGAGGATGCTGTTCCGGTTCATTGGGAATGCGACGGCGGTACCGAGTACGATATGTCCGACGGAAGCAAGACCGAGGTGGGAACCACTGTCACGCTTTATCTTAACGACGACTGTACGGAATTTGCCAACGAGTACAGGGCCAGGGAGGTAATAGAAAAATACTGTTCCTTTATGCCGTTTGAGATATATCTTAATAATTCCGACGACACTGAGGAAAAGACGGAAATGATCGAGAAGGACGCGCTTCTTGACACGGATACGATAATAGAAACTGTAGTCGAGGAGGCTGAGACCGAGGAGATAGAAGAGGAGGACGGGACCAAAAAGACCGTTGAAACATCTCCGGCGAGGGAGCGGTATAAGATAAAGAAGCGTCCGGTCGCGTTAAACGATACAGTTCCGCTCTGGACAAAGCATCCGAACGAATGCACCGAGGAGGAGTACAAGGAATTTTACAGAAAGGTTTTCCGCGACTACAAGGAGCCTCTTTTCTGGATACATCTGAATATGGATTATCCTTTCAATCTTAAGGGAATACTTTATTTTCCCAAGATAAATCTTGAGTTCGAGTCTGCCGAGGGCGTTATAAAGCTTTATAACAATCAGGTGTTTGTCGCCGACAATATAAAGGAAGTTATTCCCGAATTTCTCATGCTTTTGAAGGGCGTTATAGACTGTCCCGACCTTCCCTTGAACGTATCGAGAAGCGCGCTGCAAAACGACGGGTTTGTAAAGAAGATTTCAGATTATATAACCAAAAAGGTTGCCGACAAGCTTTCCGGAATGTGCAAGACTGAGAAGGAAAATTACGAAAAATACTGGGACGATATAAGCCCGTTTATAAAGTTCGGCTGCTTAAAGGACGACAAGTTCTGCGAGAAAATGAACGACTACATTCTTTTCAAGAATCTTGAAGGCAAGTATCTGACTCTGCCCGAGTGTCTTGAGGAGAATAAGGAAAAGCATGAGAACACCGTTTTCTATGTGAAGGACGAAATCGAGCAGGGACAGTATATCAGAATGTTCAAGGACGCCGGCATGGACGCGGTCATACTTAAGCACAGCATAGACCAGCCTTTTATAACTCATCTTGAGCAGAAGAATGAAAATGTCAAATTCCTCAGTATAGATTCCGATTTGTCGTCAATCTTTAAAGAAGAGGAGAGCGAGGACGATGCAGAGGCATTTAAGGAGACCGCGGACAAGCTTTCGGAGATTTTCAAAAAGGCTCTGAAAAACGAGAATCTCAAGGTTCAGGCCGAGAAGCTCAAGAATGCCGATATTTCCTCGATGATTACCGTAAACGAGGATTCAAAGCGTATGGCTGAAATGATGAGGATGTACGGAATGGCGGGAATGGATCCGTCCATGTACGGCGGAATGGGAGAAACTCTCATAGTCAATGTGAACAACAGTCTTGTCAGATATATTCTTGACAATCCTGACAGCGACAATGTGGAAATATTCTGCGAGCAGCTCTACGATCTGGCGCTCATAAGCCACGCGCCGCTTTCGCCTGAGCGAATGAGCGGATTTATAGCGAGAAGCAACAAGATCATGGGACTTCTTGCAAAGTAATATACCGAGAGGCACCGAATGCACGATAATACACAGACGGACAATAAAGACGGAGTATTTGAATTCATAGATGTGGATATGGATGAATTTGCTCCTCCGGAAGACGCTGATATAATGATTCAGCCGGAGTCGGTGCAGACTGACGGGGAAGAGCTTTCTGAACGTAAGGAAAGCAAGGGAAGAAAATTCGCCCGCGAGCTTTGCAGCTATCTTGTGATAATAGCGGCGGCGGTGTTCATTGCCGTTGCGGTCAACAAATTCGTGATAATAAACGCTCACATACCGTCTACGTCAATGGTCCCTACGCTTAAGGTTGACGACCGTCTTATAGGCTTTAGGCTGGCGTATCTTTTTTCCGAGCCGCAGCGCGGCGACGTCGTGATCTTTGAGCATAGTCTTTCGGAGGGCGTCGAAAAAGAAATTCTTGTCAAACGCATTATCGGGATTCCCGGCGATGAGATACTGATCGACGACGGCGGAGTTTTTGTGAACGGCGAACGGCTTTCGGAGGATTATCTTGCCGCTCCCATGAATACGCTGTCGTCTTTGGAATTCACGGTCCCAGAAGATTCGTACTTTATGATGGGAGATAACCGCAACGTCTCATATGACTCGCGTATGTGGCAGAATACTTATGTCACGCGGGACGAGATAATTGCCCGGGCGGTTTTTAAGTATTATCCCCGCATTGAGAAAATAGAATAATGTCTTTGAACCGCTTCGGCAAAGTTGCCGGAGCGGTTTTTGTATTGGGGCGGGGAGAATAATGTGATATAAAATGATATTGTATATAAAGGTAACGCAAATTGTAAAAAATGTTGACATAAATTATTGTAAGAGGTATTATAAATATATAAGATGTAGAAATGGGGATAAAGAATGAATAAAAAAGCAATATTAAGTATTATTTTTACTCTTGTAATTATTTGTGCTGTAAATGCAACACAGGCTTCGGCTGCTATCGCAAATAAGCTCAGATTGAACCTTTGCGGGATAAAGGATGCAGACGGAAGCGACCGCACAGGTTGGCAGACAGTTGCGTATACATGGATGTCTAAGCTTGACGCAAATGTGTATAAGAGAACGGCATTTGATAAAAATGAATTGACATCATATATAAAGGGGGCGGATATATTTGTGATACATACGCACGGTGGACTAGATTACCTAAAGGCTGTTGACAAAAATGGAAAATCAACAGATTTGAAAATATATGATGTTAATAGTTGGGAAACAAACTGTTTGTCCGGTTTGGATTTGGCATATTTAGGGGCATGTGAGTGTGGTAAGGGTAGGGAAGAATTTAAAAATATGGTAAACTCATTTTTTAATAAGGGGGCGCGTTGCGTAATTGGTTATGAATGGGCTGTTGATACGAAACCTAATGCTACTATGATTCAAGAATTTTGCCGTGCCATAGGCGCTGGGTATACAATAAAAAATGCACTTGCATATGCAGATTCTAAAGTTCTGGATAAACACGGCTATCCGGGATGGACGCATTTGCGCTATGTGCGCGGAGATACCTCTGTGAAATTCCGAAATGTGACACAGCTTCTTTCATCATTTTCAACAGACGGCGCATATTGCGATATACCGAAGGATGCTTCGGAGATGGTTTATTTTCAAAACGGTGAGGGAATATACGGATTTTTTGATCCTTCAAAAATGCAGAATGAGAAAAGCAGTGAACGTACAATGTCGGATGATTTATCGCAGCGGGATATTGCCGATAATTATCTGAAAATATATAATCAGGCTTCGGATAAATATGAGCTGAGGGACAATTACTATGTTCAGGATACAGGACTCACAGTATACATATACGGAAGGAAAATACACGGAATTGACACTTGGGACACGGTCAGCATTTTTATAAATGAGAATGGTGAAATAGTATCGTACAGTTCCCCTAGAGAGGGAATGTTTGATGATTTCGATATTGAGGCAGATACTTTGAATGATGCCGACGCGAAATTGCAGGTTAAAATGCAGGAAATGGGAGCTCTTGACTACGAGATTGTGGGGAAAATGTTGATTTTGGAGAATGGTATTCCTGCGGTACGGTTTTCCGTATTGCATACTGTACACGATGGGAAAGACGAATACGACAGTATCGACGATTATTTAATAGGACTAGAAGATTAGGAGTTTTTATGACGAAAAAAATTTTATCAGTGATATTTATATCTGTTGTACTTTCGGTTTTTACAGGCTGCGCGAAGGAAACGGAGACTGTCAGCCGCCCCACGAAAGAAACGGAGGAAGAAACCGAGAGACCGCGTCCTACCGAGCCGCCGACTCTGTATGCGGTTAATCCCATGTTTGATAATGAGGAAATTACGAAAATTACAATATCAAAAGAATTGGGAGATGGAGATATTACCGTAGAGATCACTTCATCAGAAAAAATCAAGAATATCGTATCAATGTTCAATAATTGGGATATGGAGACAAATAAAGTACCTGAAAAATATATTAAGGATTTGGGACTGGATATTGAGATTATTTTCAACGATAATCTTGTTATACGGACTTCTTCATCGACTTCTCAGCCAGAGCTTAATTATTACGGAAGTGTGGGAGATGTCCGCTATTATCTCCCGCGCAGTTTCTGGGAGTACGTGTACTATAAAATGATCTGAGCGCCGACGGAGCGTTTAATGCGAAATGAGTGAAGCCCTGATTGGGGCTTCGCTTTTTGCATATATTCAGGTAAAATTTGCCGATTTTATGTTGACAATTTCATCTGCCGGTGCTAACATAATAACTGTACTAATTGACATAGTACACAAAGTATGCAAATGAGCGGAGGTTTAAAATGTTAGAGACCATAGATCTGTGTAAGGTTTACAAGCCAAAAAAGGGCGTGCCCGTGACGGCGCTTAATAAGATTTCGCTTAAATTCCCGGAAAAGGGAATGGTGTTTCTTCTAGGAAAATCCGGCAGCGGCAAATCGACGCTTCTTAATCTTCTCGGCGGCCTTGACAAATATGATTCGGGGGAAATAATCATAAAGGGAGTGTCGTCGAGGGACTTTAAGCAGCAGTACTTCGATTCGTACCGCAATACTTATGTCGGTTTTATTTTTCAGGAGTATAATATTCTTGACGAATTTTCTGTAGGGGCTAATATAGCGCTCGCGATAGAACTTCAGGGCAGAAAAGCGACCGACGGCGAGATCAACGATATACTGAGGGAGGTTGACCTTGAGGGTTACGGAAACCGCAAGCCTAACGAGCTGTCGGGCGGACAGAAGCAGAGGGTCGCTATTGCCAGGGCGCTCGTAAAAAATCCTGAGATAATCATGGCTGACGAGCCTACCGGAGCGTTGGACTCAAACACCGGAAAACAGATTTTCGATACGCTTAAAAAGCTGTCAAAGGATAAGCTTGTGCTGATAGTGTCGCATGACAGGGAGTTTTCCGAGCAGTACGCGGACAGGATAATAGAACTTTCCGACGGAAATGTCATAAGCGATGTGGAGCTTGTAAACGACGGAGCGCTGGAGGAGCAGGCTGCGGAATCACAGGCGGAAGAGACGGAGGACCGACTTGTTTTTAACGGGGATTTCGTTGAGATCGCGCAGGGCTATCATCTTACCGCAGAGGACGCCGAGGCGATAAACAGGTATATAGACGCGCATCCGGACGAGAGGATAAGGCTTGGAATCGCGGGCAAAAAAAGCCGCGGTATTTCAAAACGTTTCAAAGACACGGACCAGGACAGGATTGCCGGTCAGGACGGCTCTTCATTTAAACTGATAAAGTCCGTGCTGCCGTTTAAGAGCGCTTTCAAGATCGGGGCAAGCGGTCTGAAATACAAGAAATTCAAGCTGGTAATGACGATCCTCCTGTCGGTCGTGGCG
This sequence comes from uncultured Butyrivibrio sp., assembly GCA_910577605.1. Taxonomy (GTDB): domain Bacteria; phylum Bacillota; class Clostridia; order Lachnospirales; family Lachnospiraceae; genus Eshraghiella. Next base: position 114,241 of record CAJTON010000003.1, on the reverse strand, counting down.
TTCGGTCTTTTCGGCCTCAGCGACACGATGGGGGCTTACGACCACATTAAGGTATGTACAAATTCTTTACTCGATTCAGAAGTGCGCTATGTGTCTCTTGCGAAATCCGTAAAGGAACATTATGAGGACATAGGCGGAGACAACACATACTGGAGCAGCTATAATAACAAAATAACCAAGGAACAGATGGAATATATTGAGGAGACCGCCGGAATAAAAATTGCGGGCATATATAATCCCAAGAATTCAGAGCTGGATATTGTGCCGTATTATGATCCCGAGGCGAAATTTACGAATACGGATTATAATATCTATGCGGATTACTTAAACGGATTTATGGAAATAGACGAGGAGACGCTTGACGTCCTTGAATGTAAGCTTGTCGCAGGAAGGCTCCCCGACGGAAATAAAGACGAGATCGCGTTAAGCGAATATGTTTTTGAAAGCTTTAAGATCGGCGGCTTTATTTCTAGGGACGGATATATAAATGAGAACAGCCAGGTCGCCCAAAAAATCGAGAAATATGATGATCTCATAGGCAAAAAACTCAGCTTCGGAGGAAATACGTACACGATAACGGGTATTGTAGATACGGGATTTAATCTTGACAGATATAAAAGCCTTATCGAAGAAAAGCCCCATCAGACTCAGGCGGAGAAGCTTCTGGAATTTGCGATGATAAACGAGTTCAAGACGGAGCAGCATTACGGTATTGCGTCGGTGATCATGGTCGGCGACGGATATGTCGATAAAATGACGGCGGATCAGCCTGTTCTGCATTCCGTAAGCGGATATGCGAATTTCCAGAGCGACGATATGAATGTATATTCGCACGAATATGTTCTTTATCTGGATGAAATTGACAAGGATAAAATAACATGGGTCGACCGTGAAAAAACAAGTCTTGGAGACAAAGAGATCATTGCGACCATGGACAGTATATATTTGTTCTATGAAGACGTAAACGGCAAGGATAAAGAAGAGCTTATCGAATATTTCAGGGACCATCTTTTCGAAGGAAGTATCGAAAACAACATGGGCGAATGGAAGGAGAGCAAAGGCTACAAGATAGTTGGCATAATTGACGACAAATCATACGACAATATCGAGGCGTGCGCTCTTTCCGATTCAGTTGCAGACAGTATGGTAAATAAAAACAGGGACGGCGTCTATTCATATGCGGTTGGCAGGATGCCGGAGGGAAGAAATAACGTAATGGACCTTGTAAAATTCGCGTATGACGAGTCCGGAGAGATCAGGTACGAGATTCAGAACGCGGTTACTTATGAGCTTGACACCATAAATCAGATATGCATGATATGTTCTAAGGCATTCCTGTATATAGGACTTGGTTTTGCCCTGTTCGCGTCGTTAATGTTAGCTAATTTTATAGGCACGAGCATAGCGTACAAAAAACAGGAAATCGGAATTCTGCGCGCGATAGGAGCGAGAAGCAACGACGTGTTCAAGATTTTCTTCTCCGAAAGCTTCATAATCGCTATGATAAACTTTGTTATTTCATGTGGCGGAGTATTCGCCCTGACAAAGCTGTTTAATTATATGATGAGGTACGGAGCCGGAATACTGATAAGCGTTCTGACCTTCAGCATAAGACAGGTGCTTCTGCTGCTTGTTGTCAGCGTGGCGGTGGCGGCGCTTGCAAGCTTCATTCCGGTTAAAAAGATTGCTTCAAAGAAACCTGTTGACGCGATAAGAAACAGATAGATTTATTTTAAGACATAAAAGGGGAGTTTTTATGTAGGGAGACACTGCGGTGTCTCCTTTTTTTGCCGTTTATAAAAGAACGTCAGCGGTCTATTTTTCTGGCAAGAAGCTGTATCAGCTGATAAAGTATCACGGAAAGTACGCAGAGTATGACTATTGAGAGCAGCACCCAGTCCATTTTGAAAACCTGGCTTCCGTATATGATAAGGTATCCGAGTCCTTCTTTGGCGGCAAGAAACTCTCCGATTATAACTCCGACTAAAGACAGACCGAGATTTACTTTCATTGTGTTTACTATGGTAGGCAGCGAGGACGGAATTACCAGCTTGAAAAGAATGTGCCCCCTGTTGCCTCCCAAAGTCCGTATCAGCTTTATTTTTTCCTCGTCGGTGCTTATAAATCCAGTGTAAATACTGAGAATAGCGCCGAATACCGCCACGGAGACTGCCGCGATGACGATGGTCTTTATATTGTTTCCGAACCATACGATAAGCACCGGAGCCAAAGCGGATTTAGGCAGGCTGTTGAGCAGGACGATGTACGGCTCCGCTATCATAAATACCGTGCGGAAGCGCCACATCAGCGTGGCGATCAGCATACCGAGCGCGATGACTATCGAGAAGCATATCAGGGTTTCGTAAATCGTGACCCACATATGCCTAAAGATCGCCCCTCCTTTTGAAAGCTCCGCAAAGCATTTAACGATGCGCGACGGACTGCTGAATATAAAGGAATCTACAACACCGAAGCGGGTGCTAAGCTCCCAGAAGGAAATAAAAAAAACAAAGACCAGTATCCTTGCGGCAGTTATCAGTATTTTGTCGCGCTTGCAGCGGCGTATATATCTTTTGTGGTTTTCAGAGTATGTTTCAGGCATTTTCATTGAGTTCCCTCCATAGCGTGTTGAAATAGTCCTTGAATTCGGGCGTGCTTCGCCTTTCCATGGGAGTCATGTTTTTATCAAGCTCGATGGGTATCGACGCTTTTATATGTCCGGGGCGCTTTGAAAGTACATAAACGGTATCGCCCATTGAGATCGCCTCCGACAGATCGTGCGTCACGAGAATTGCGGTTTTGCGCTCCTGCCTTATTATCGTGCCGATGTCGTCGCTGACCGTAAGCCTGGTCTGATAATCCAAAGCGGAAAAAGGTTCGTCAAGCAGCAGTATATCCGGCTCAAGAGCAAGCGTTCTTATAAGCGCGGCGCGCTGCCTCATTCCGCCGGAAAGCTCGGAGGGCCTTGAACCCTTGAAATCTCCGAGACCGTACTGGTCGAGCAGCGCGTTTACATGGTGCAGATTGCAGGGAGTTTTTTTCTTTCGTATTTCAAGACCTAAAATAACGTTGCCGTACACGGAACGCCATTCAAAAAGATGGTCGTGCTGAAGCATATAGCCTATCTGACTGTCTGATTCCGAAGCAGGTTTGCCCCCAATCAAAACAAAGCCCGATTCGGGCTCTATCGTTCCGGCTATAAGTGACAGAAGCGTTGATTTACCGCATCCGGACGGACCGACAACGGATATAAAGCTGCCCTGCGGAAGCGTCAGGTTTATATCGTACAGCGCATAGGTTTCGCCGAGCTTGGTATGATAGGAGTAAGAAACATTTTTCAGTTGAAGGGCGTCATTCATATTTTCCTCCGTCTTTCTGTGATATATTATTTTATGAAAAATGTTGAAAATAGTGCCGCTTTACTGGTATAATATGAGTACTTAACGAGGTTTGTCCGAGTTTAGTAAGAATATATACCTGACACTTTATCGGGGCGCAGCCCAGATTAGTTGTCATGGCGTAAGCTTGCCGCGGCCGGGAAGGATGGGGAGTATGAACAGATTCAAGGAGATAATCAATAACATTTCGGGAGATCATGTGTATATACAGACGCACAATTTTCCGGACCCCGACGCAATCGCGAGCGCTTACGGTCTGTCGGTGCTGCTTGGGAAATACGGCATTTCCTCGTCCATATGCTATAAAGGCAAAATTGAGCGGTACAGCACTAACGGCTTTATACAGCAGCTTGGAATAAAGGTCACGGATCTGGACCACATAAAAGATATGAACGAAACGGACGAGATAATTCTCGTTGATTCGCAGAAGGGAAATTCCAATATCGTTGACGCGCCAGGCGACGAGACGATATGCATCGACCATCACCCCACCTTTGACAACGGCGAGCCGGTAAATTACAGGTATGCGGACATACGTCCGGAGATAGGCGCATGCTCAACGATAATAGCCCAGTATTATTTTGAAAATAACATTCAGATGGACAGGAAGGTGGCTACAGCGCTTCTGTACGGTATAAAGACAGACACTATGGGGCTGTCGCGCGGTGTTTCGCTGCTTGACCTTGACATATACCGCACTCTTTTTAAAATGAGCAATATGGCTATAATACAGTCGCTTGAGCACTGCTCGCTGAAATTCGACGATCTTCGGGCATACGCCAACGCGATAAACACAATAAAAGTCTACGACAATATAAGCTTTGCCAATACCGGCTACAACTGTCCGGAGGCGCTTATAGCCAGTATTTCGGATTTCATGCTTGATCTTGTTGAAGTGAACTTTTCGGTAGTCTATTCCATCAAAGACGACGGGATAAAGCTGTCTATAAGAAGTATGGGAATGGTCAACGCGGGAGCGGTCACTAACCGTGCGCTTGCCGGAATCGGCGGCGGGGGCGGACATGCCGCTATGGCGGGCGGCTTTGTTCCGTTTGAAACAGGCGGCAAGAAAGACATAATTTCCCTTATCGGACTTGTCGAGGAGCGTTTTCTTGAGGAAATTTCGCAGTGCCGTTTCGGAGACAGTGAGGAGCAGGAGGAAAACCGTTAGTTTCAGGGGATGAAAGTAGATTTTTTTATTTTAAAAATTATGAAAATTTCTGCTTTACATTTTGCAATATAGAAGGTATAATAACCTTTGTGTGAAAACGCTGGAGTAGCTCAGCCGGTAGAGCGACTGATTCGTAATCAGTAGGTCGTGGGTTCAAGTCCCATCCCCAGCTTTATATAAAAAGCCGAGGCTTTGATGCCCTCGGCTTTTTTATTTACGATGTTCTTATATGTATGTATCTAATTTTCGTCAGCCTGATTTATCCTTGACTTCAGCGTAAATACAATGATCGCGGCGAACAGCATAGTGGCGGCTGAAACGGCAATTTTCGCCGGAGTAAGGTAGCTTGTGGTCATATGAAACGTGTAGTTGAACGTTATGTCGGCGGAATCTTCGATCTGCCGCATGAGAGAGTTGAGGAACGAGTTCATAAAGTGGTTGCGCGCGTCGGCGGTAATAAAATATATAACGAGCGAGCCTGCCGAGTATATGAAGGAGAGGAGCATCGCAACTCCGGGGAACGCGCTGAAATGACGGCGCGGTTTCTCATTTTTTACGGTATCGGTCAGGAAGCGCACGTTATTTCTCAGGCTTATGTTGTAGAAAAGCATAAACAGGAAATAACAGGTCCACACGATGAAAAGAATGCTGAATACTATCGAAGTAAAAGAAAACGTGTAGTTGAAATCCCAGTTATAGTTGATCGACATATAGTACTGCATTTCGCGTATAAATTCGTTAAGCTCATCCGGTATGAAGGCAAGGGCGATGATCATTACCGACACTACCGCGTAGATCATTATAAGAAATATTCTCTGTATTATAAGTACGACGGAATGAATTTTAAGACCTGCAGTATTGAGCGGCGTGTCCGCTTTATGCGAGAACGCGTATACAAGCCAAAGACCGACTGTCGAAATGATGAGTACAATTTCCACGCTGAAGCCGTCAAGAAGTCCCAGCACAAAATCCGCGGAAAAAAGGATGCAGGCGATAAGCGTCAGGGGCGAGCGGAAAACGTCCTTGATCGCCTGATGCTTCGGGGAGATCTGCGGCTTGCTGTCCTGATACGGAGCGGAGTAACCGGCATATTGAGGAGAATTGTAGTAGCTGAAATTATTGTATGCATTAGTGTCGGGCGTCTGCGTAAACGTCGTGCTTGCGGGAGCGGAGCTGTCCGGATAAGACTGTTTACGGCAGCTGCATTCGGAGCCTTCGGGAATTTCTTTTCCACAGTAGATACAGAACATATTTTTACCTCCATTAGTAAGGGATCCGCGTTCGCGCCTGACTGCGCGGTATCGCGGGCTTTGTTTTATTTTATCACAGCAAAACGCGGTTTGCAATCAAAGAACGATTGCGTAGTCGCTTGAATACATTTTTTTCAGCATCTCGTCGGAGTTGTGCCTGTCGGTCAGACCGAATTCTCTTGACCATGTCATATAATACGCCCATGGCACGCGGGTTTTGGAAAGCAGCTCTATGTCGGGGATAACGCCTGTCTCGGCAATGGCGGCGACCTTGTCGGCGGAGGTATTTGTGATAAGCTCCTCGTACTCGTCCTTGTAATCGGTCAGAGTGCGAGGACTCGCGTAGAGATCCCTTGATACGACATCAACGTATTCGTCGCCGGGGTATCCGTCCTTTGCCGGGGAGTTCCATACCCACAAAAGATTGTCTAGATGTTTTACGTTGACATAGTAATCGAACATCAGTCTGTATAAATCGCGGGATACCTCATGTCCCTTTGCCGACCACCAGAACCAGTCGCCTTCAGCTTCGTGAAACGGACGCCACAGAACAGGAATATCGCATTCAAGAAAGCGTTCGAGAACCTTTGCGATAACGCTCATATCGTGATAGAAAGCCCATCTTTCGGGAGTGTCCTGTATAAATACGCGTCTTGCGTCAAAATCTGTGTTGCATGAAAAAAAGCTCTTGTCGAAGCCTCCTACCGGAGAGAACCAGTGGAAACAGAGCGCGACGATGCCTCCGGTCTCTTTATGCCAGTGTATGGCTTCTTCAACGGTGCCGCGGTTCTCGCGGACTTCTTTCAGACATTCCTCGGTAGCGTTTTCATAATTTATGTTAGGGGAGTAGGACAAAAGCTCAAAGCCCAAAAGCTTCGGGTATCTGCCCGTGATATTGTGTATGTACGCGCGCTCCTCCATCGGAACGGTCTGGGTGTGCTGTCCGGTTATTATCTTTTTGCCTGCGGTAGCATGCAGATATTCAAGCAGTTCAAGCGCTTTCGGCGTTAAATTTGGATTTGCGGGCTTCATGGCGTTCTCCTGTTTCATTTTTTTAAATTATATAAGAGGCTGCGGAGATAATCAAGACAAAAGTTTTCTGAAATTTTGAAGGTAATGTTTTACAAATTATAATAAAAGGATTATAATATTCTACGTCTTATTTATGAAAAGCTGGAGGGATATATAATGGCAAAAATTATGAGGAGGATTCTGAGCGTTCTTGCGGCGCTGTCGGCTGCTTTGGCGGCAACGGCGTGTCATGATCAAAGCAGGGACACCCGTGTCACGGAAACGACGGCTGCTTCGACGGCGGTGGCAGCGGCTACCGTAGCGGTGCCAAAGGAGGACGGCAGACCGAGATATATTTCGCGCGGCGCGTACCCGGGAGACTGGAAGAACATTGTGTTTGAAGGCGGGAGAAGCATGATCTATGTCGAGGAGCTCGCGCCTTATGCCGACACCGGGGTTACGGTCGAGGTAGGTTTTACTCTTGAGGAGCGGGATTACTATGTTCTCGGAATATGCGATGCGCTGAAATGGGACAAGCTTTATGAGCTTGACAATTCGTACATATCGGGAATCGTATCGGATACGGACGCCTTCGACAGCAGGCAGATACCGAAAAACTATGTCTGTATTCAGTCCGACGGCTGTGTGTCTTTTACCGTTCCCGGCTGTAAAAACGCGGGGATCGATTACGATATACAGAGTTTTACCTTTAGGATCACGCCTGAATGCATCAAGTATCTGACGGAGAAGGATTCGTCAAAAGAAGGCGTAATATTCCAGACATACGGCGTCAATGTGCGCTATGTGCTGCTTGAGGCGGATGAAATCGATTCTAAAATAAAGTAACGGTAAATTTATGTTTGATATAGTAAACGGACAACTGAGAATATCCGTGAGGACGCTTGTGGAATTTCTGTGCAGAAGCGGGGATATTGATAGCCGTTTCGGCGGCGTGCCGGACAAAACGGCTATGGAGGCGGGAAGCCGGGCGCACAGGCGTATCCAGAAATCCATGGGACCTGATTACAGGGCGGAGGTTCCTCTTAAATGGAGCTTATCCGGCGAAAGGTACAGCGTGCTTGTGGAGGGCAGGGCTGACGGGATATTTGCGGCTGACGGACTTTTTTATATCGACGAAATAAAAGGGACTTACAGAGACATAAGATATCTGACTGAGCCGGTGTATGTACACAAGGCTCAGGCGATGTGTTATGCCTTTTTTTATATGCTCGACAATAACATCGACGGCAGTATAGGGATAAGAATGACTTATGTAAATCTTGATTCCGACAACGTGAAGTATTTTGAAGAAATAATCGGGTTTGAAGAGTTAAAAACATGGTTTACGGGAATTATCGCGCAGCTTTTGAAATGGGGGGATTATCTTTTCGAGCATCATATGGAGCGGGCGGAATCCATAAACGGGCTGAAATTCCCGTTTGAGTACAGACCGGGTCAGCGTGAGCTTGCCGTAAACGTATATAAGGCGGTCGACATGGGGCGGAACCTTTTTATTCAGGCTCCGACGGGAGTCGGCAAGACGATATCTACGGTGTATCCGTCCGTAATGTCGCTTGGCGGAGGACGGGGAGGAAAAATATTTTATCTGACTGCCAAAACGATAACGCGTACGGCAGCCTCCGAGGCGTTTGCGCTTTTGCAGGCGCAGGGGCTTAAATTCAAAACGGTGACCATAACGGCAAAGGACAAGATATGCTTTGCCGGGTCCGAAACAGGTACTGAATGCTCGCCCTTGACCTGCCCCTACGCAAAAGGGCACAACGACAGGGTGAACGGGGCGGTATACGACCTGATAACGCATGAAGATGTCATTTCAAGGCAGGTGCTTGAGGAGTACGCGAAAAAGCACAGCGTATGCCCGTTTGAATTTTGTCTTGACGTCAGCTATTGGGTGGACGGAATAATCTGTGACTATAATTATGTTTTTGACCCTCATGTATTTCTGAAAAGATATTTTTCCGAAGGAAGGGCGTCGGAGCATATTTTTCTGATCGACGAGGCGCACAATCTCGTAGACAGGGCGAGGGAGATGTACAGCGCCCATATATACAAGGAAGATTTTCTCGCGGTCAAAAAGCTTGTAAAGGGTCATAGCGGCGAGCTTGTAAAAGCGCTTGAACGCTGTAATTCCAATCTTCTTGAGCTTAAAAGAGAATGCGGCGAAAAATATAAGGTGCTTGAGACGGACGGCGCGTTTGCGCTGAATATGCAGCGCCTAGCGGAGGAAATAGTAAAGTTTACCGAAAGTCACAGGGATTTTGCGTATATGCGCGAGCTGTCGGAGTTTTATTTCGACGTGCTGCATTATAACGGGATGCATGACTGCCTTGACGAAAATTACATTATTTATACAGAGCATACGGATTCCGGATTTATGCTTAGGCTTTTTTGCGTGAATCCTTCCGCGAACTTAAAATCGCGTCTGGAAAAAGGACGGGCGGCAGTGTTTTTTTCAGCGACTTTGCTGCCTGTCAATTATTACAAGGAGCTTCTCAGCGGCGACAAGGAGGATTACGCTGTTTACGCTCGCTCGCCGTTTGACGTTAAGCGCAGACTTCTGCTTGTCGGACGCGACGTGACGAGCAGGTACACGAGGCGCAACGAGAGGGAATATGCAAGGATAGCGGACTACATAAAAGAAATAGTGAGGGGCAGGAGGGGAAATTATCTTGTTTTTTTCCCTTCGTACAGATATATGGAGGACGTTTACGCACTTATGAGCGGACAGGGGTACGGGGATTTTGACATGATCGTGCAGAGTCCGGACATGTCGGAGACGGACAAGGAAAATTTTCTTGAGAGCTTTGAAAGCGGGAGCGAAGGAACATTGGTCGGCTTCTGCGTCATGGGCGGGGTGTTTTCGGAGGGAATCGACCTTAAAAGGGACAGCCTTATCGGAGCGGTCATCGTGGGTACGGGCCTGCCGTCGATAAACACCGCCGGGCAGCTTCTGAGACAGTATTACGATGAGAAAGAAAACTGCGGATACGAGTATGCGTATGTTTATCCCGGAATGAACAAGGTTCTGCAGGCGGCTGGACGTGTCATACGGACGGACGAGGACAGAGGCGTTATCGCTCTTTTGGACGACCGGTTCCTTACGCGGCAGTATCTTGCGCTTTTTCCCTCGGAGTGGAGCGACTATACAGTGGCCGCGGCAGGTACGGTGGGACAAGAAGTACTGGATTTTTGGAACGGAAAGTAGTATAATACTCAAGGAAAAATATCAGGAAAAATATCAGGAAAAAATATCAGTAAAATCATAGAGGGAAATATATGCGTAAAAATGTTCGCAGGCGTTGAAGGAGCGGATATGATCGAAGAGATTGTTTCTTTACGGATGCCGGTCGAGGAGAGACTCGCGGTCAGGAAAAACAGACTTGAGCCGGCGCGTATCACAAAGAGTACAAAGAGAATATCGATAGTTACAGGTACGCATGGGGACGAGCTTAACGGTCAGTATGTGTGTTATAAGATCATAGAGAGGATCAAGCAGGAGCCGGAAAATCTCACGGGAATCGTTGACGTTTACCCGTCCATAAATCCTTTGGGGATAGATACGGGCAGCCGGGGGATACCGATGAACGATCTTGATATGAACAGGGTATTTCCGGGCAGCGAAGCCGGAGCGATGGCGGAGCATATAGCTTATAAGATAACGCAGGATATAATAGGCAGCGATATGTGCGTCGATGTGCACTCCTCCAATATATTTATCAAGGAGGTCCCGCAGGTCAGGCTGAGTCCTGAGAATTACGAAAAGCTTCTGCCGTACGCGAAGCTTATGAACGCGGATATAATATGGGCGCTCTCGTCGGCTGTTTATCTTGAATCTTCGCTCGCGAATTCTCTTAATATGTTCGGAGTTCCCTCGATAGTCGTAGAGATGGGCGCCGGTTCAAGAATAACAAGGGATTATGCCAGACAGATGCTTGACGGGATATTTATGCTGATGAAGGAGCTGGGAATCTGGCGGGGCAGCGTATTTCCCATCAAGGAGCCGCTGATCGCACAGCCGGGAGACGTTCTGGCGGTGCATGCAGAAAGATCGGGACTTTTTATAGTTGACGATACGGAGATCGGTGTAAATATATCAAAAGGACACAGGATAGGTAAGATTGTTAATCCGCTTACCGGAGAGGTCCTTGAGGAGATAATTTCACCGAAGGACGGATTTCTGCTAACATTAAGAGAGCATCCGGTGGTCTACCGGGGAGCTATAATGGCGCGCGTCTGCGGAGCGGACAGTCCCGGCCCGGAGGAGGCGGATCTGTATGCATAAAGAATTGTTATACACCCTTGAAGGGATATACCGCGAGGAATTTAAAATAACGGGTTTTTGTTTCGGGCAGGGAGACAAGTCCGCGTGCGTGGTCGGTTCCCTGCGCGGCAATGAATACCAGCAGATATATATTTGTTCACAACTTATCAGGGAGCTTAAAAAGCTTGAAGATCACGGTCAGATAGCCGGGGGCAAGTCCGTGCTTGTTATCCCATGTCTTAACCAGTACGCGACTAATATTGACAGACGTTTCTGGCCTCTCGACGATTCAGATATCAACCGTAAGTTTCCGGGATACATCCACGGGGATACCACGCAGCAGATAGCCGCGCATATTATGAAGATAATAAATGGGTACAGTTACGGAATACAGCTCACGAGCTTTTATATGCCTGGAAGATTTATGCCTCATGTGAGAATGATGGAAACGGGATTTCAGAATCCGAGCCTTGCCAATCTTTTCGGGCTTCCGTTTGTGGTGATCCGTAAACCGAAGCCGATGGACACGACCACGCTCAATTACAACTGGCAGATGAGCGGAACGAGCGCTTTTTCGCTGTATACGCCGTGTTCGGATTATGTTGACGATACATTTGCAAGGCAGGCTGTCGCTTCAATATTAAGGTTTCTTACCCGCATGGGCATAATCAAATACAATAATCACAGCGGTTATATCGCGGAAGTCATAAACGAGGACGATCTGCTTCCGATAATGACTGATACTGCGGGCTTTTACAGAAGGCTTAAAGAACCCGGAGACACTGTCTACCGCGGCGACGTGCTGGGCGAAATAATTGACCCTTACAGCGGTGAGGTGGCGAGCAGCGTTATATCTCCGACCGAAGGTCTGATATTTTTTGCGTACACAGAGCCTACGGTCATGGAGGACGCGGTCGTTTACAGGGTGATACGCCGTCTGCACGAATAGGCGGCATCATATAAACAGATTCACAGGAGGTCGGAAATTATGGAATTACCGTCAAATATCGAGAGATTCAGGGGAGAGTTAGAGAAAACGTTTAAAACGTCCAACGAGATCAAGTTTACGGTCGGAGAAACTAAACCTTGGGAGAGCAAGCTGGGAGGATGTCCTTACCTTGAGAAAAAAGAAGATTATCCCTTGAGCGGGGACGGCAGACCGATGATGTTTCTTGCTCAGATAAATTTTGACGAAATGCCTCCGCTTGAGGATTTTCCGCGTACGGGAATCCTTCAGTTTTATGTCGCGGACGATGATATGTACGGGCTTGACGATGTTTGCACAGTGAGATATATTGAAAGCTACAAAAAGGAAGAGGGCAGCCTTCTGAGAGAAAATCCGTACAGCGCGGATTATCAGGGCTATGAGCCTTTCAGCAGCAGCGGAAAAATGACGTTTACGCAGAGGCAGATGCCCGTAAGCTCGTCCGTCGTTAAGTTTGACGAGATGTTTGAGGACGTTGCCGACGCGGAGGAGATGGACGCTCTGTACGATGTGTGCGACGCGGCGGATTCAAGAGTCGGAGGTTATCCGTATTTTGTACAGAACTCGCCTGCATACTATGACGACGGAGACTGCGACGTGTTGCTTCTGCAGCTTGACGTTGACGATGACTGCGGGATAATGTTCGGAGATTCAGGCAACTGCACGTTCCTGATTTCAAGGGAAGATCTGCTCAAACGCGATTTTTCAAATGTGGAGTACGACTGGCAGTGCTGCTAGAAACAAGATTTCTGCACATGCTTGTATTATATAAAAAAGGAGAGTAAGAATGAGTAACGTAAGAAGAGTTTATTCCGAAAAAAAACCCGAATTCGCGGTTAAGGCGAAGGAGCTTGGAGAAGAAATAAGCAGCTATCTCGGCATAGACAGCGTAAAGGGAGTGCGTGTCCTTACAAGATACGACATTGAGAACATTTCGGACGCGACCTATGAGGAGGCGTTAGTCACGGTATTTTCGGAGCCGCCCGTCGATATACTTTATGAGGAGGATTTTAAGCATAATGACGGAGAAACCGTATTTGCCGTGGAGTATCTTCCCGGACAGTTTGACCAGAGGGCTGACAGCGCAGTTCAGTGCGTGAAGCTTCTCAAAGAGGACGAGGAAACTGTGATAAAGACGGCTGACGTGTACGTTATTCAGGGAGAGCTTTCCGACGGACAGCTTGCGGCTATAAAGAGCTTCTGCATCAATCCTGTGGATTCGAGGGAGGCGGCTACGGCAAAGCCGGAAACTCTTGTTACGGAATTTCCGGAGCCTGCCGACGTTATCATATTTGAAAATATGCCGGAGCGCGAGGATTTCATAGATATGCCGCAGTCAGAGCTTAAGGAGTTGTACGATTCTCTGAATCTGGCGATGACCTTCAAGGATTTCCTGCATATACAGAATTATTTTAAGAATGAAGAAAAAAGGAACCCGTCCATGACGGAGATACGTGTTCTGGACACCTACTGGTCGGATCACTGCCGTCACACGACCTTTTCCACGGAGCTCAAGAACGTGACCTTCGGAGAGGGATATTACAAGGAGCCTATCGAGGCGGCGTTTGATAAATATAAAGAAACCTTCGCCGAATTATACGCGGGAAGGGACGATAAATTTGTCTGCCTTATGGACATCGCGCTTATGGCGATGAAGAAGCTGAAGAAGGACGGAAAGCTTCAGGATATGGAGGTTTCCGACGAGATAAACGCGTGCAGCATCGTTGTCCCGGTCACGATAGACGGAGTGACCGAGGAATGGCTTGTCAATTTCAAGAACGAAACACACAATCATCCGACGGAGATCGAGCCCTTCGGCGGGGCAGCGACCTGTCTTGGCGGAGCCATAAGGGACCCGCTTTCGGGGCGTACCTATGTTTATCAGGCGATGCGCGTTACCGGAGCGGCGGATCCGACGCTTTCGCTTGACAGGACCATGCCCGGCAAGCTTCCTCAGAAAAAAATAGTGCGCGAGGCGGCTCACGGATACAGCTCTTACGGCAACCAGATAGGTCTTGCCACCGGATATGTAAAGGAAATATATCATCCCGCGTACGCCGCCAAAAGAATGGAGATAGGCGCGGTCATGGGAGCCGCTCCGAGAAAAGACGTTATCAGGGAGACCTCCGACCCCGGAGATATAATTATACTCCTCGGAGGGAGGACGGGACGCGACGGCTGCGGCGGAGCGACAGGCTCGTCAAAGGCTCACACCGAAAAATCCATCGACACCTGCGGAGCGGAGGTGCAGAAGGGAAACGCACCCACTGAGCGTAAAATACAGCGACTTTTCAGACGTCCCGAGGTAAGCCGCATAATAAAGAAATGCAACGATTTCGGAGCCGGCGGAGTGTCGGTCGCTATAGGAGAGCTTGCGGACGGACTCAGAGTCTCGCTCGATAAGGTTCCCAAGAAATACGCGGGACTTGACGGCACCGAGCTTGCGATCTCCGAATCGCAGGAGAGAATGGCTGTCGTCGTCGATCCTGCCGATGTCGATAAATTTCTCGCCTTCGCGGACGAGGAGAACCTTGAGGCGGTGGCTGTCGCCGTCGTGACCGAAGAAAAGCGCCTTGTGCTTGAGTGGCGAGGCAAAGAGATCGTCAATATAAGCAGGGCTTTCCTTGACACGAACGGAGCGCATCAGGAGACGGACGTAACGGTTGAGATTCCGGACGAGGAAGGGAATCCTTTTAAGCCTCATAATGTGGCTGACGTTAAAGAGGCGTGGCTCGATACGCTGTCCGACCTCAACGTATGCTCGCAGAAGGGACTTGTCGAGATGTTTGACGGCTCTATCGGCGCGTCTTCGGTATTTATGCCTTACGGCGGTAAATACCAGCTCACGGAGGTTCAGACCATGGTTGCGAAGCTCCCCGTTCTTAAGGGAAAAACGGATTTCGTGACTATGATGAGTTATGGCTTTGATCCTTATCTTTCGTCGTGGAGCGCTTATCACGGAGCAATATACGCGGTTATTGAATCAATGGCGAAAATCGTTTGCGCGGGCGGCGACTATAAGAAAATAAGATTTACTTTCCAGGAATATTTCAGAAGAATGACAGACGACCCTTCAAGATGGGGCGAGCCGATGAAGGCTCTTTTGGGCGCTTTCGACGCGCAGATGGCGTTCGGGCTTCCGTCAATAGGCGGCAAGGACAGTATGTCGGGAACCTTCAACGACCTAGACGTACCCAACACGCTCGTTTCTTTCGCGGTGGATACCGGAAGCTATGAGGATGTGATAACTCCCGAACTCAAGAAACCGGGCAACACGCTTGTGCTTTTCGAGATAGAAAGAGATAAATACGACCTGCCCGTATATTCTCAGGTCGAAGGGCTTTACGGCGCGGTGGCGAAAGCAATTTCGGAGAAGGCAGTCGTGAGCGCGTATACGCTGAACGCAAAGGGCATAGTTGAGGCGCTTAGCAAAATGGCGTTCGGAAATATGCTCGGCGCGAAGATAGACGCGTCAATAGACGCGGAAAAGCTTTTTGCTCCGGCGTACGGCTGCATTCTTGCAGAGGCCGATACGGATATGCTCGGTAAAATAAGCTGCAAATATACGGTTATCGGAACCGTTTCGGAAAAACCCGTATTTACGCACGGCTCCGTTACGGTGGATATAAAAGAAGCTTTGGCGGCGTGGAAAAAACCTCTTGAGAAGGTTTTCCCCACAGTTGCGGTCAAGGACGGAAAGGCGCTTGATACTCCCGTATACAAGGCGGACGGTATTTATATATGTAAAAATAAAGTCGCCAGACCTACTGTGTTTATTCCGGTATTTCCGGGAACCAACTGCGAATATGACAGCACCAAGGCGTTTGAGAACGCCGGTGCCGACGTGATCACAAAGGTGTTCAGAAACCTTACGGCGGAGGACATAAGGGAATCCGTTGAGGAATTTGAGAAAACCATAAATAAGGCTCAGATAATAATGTTCCCCGGAGGCTTTTCGGCGGGCGACGAGCCGGACGGCTCCGCAAAATTCTTTGCCACGGCGTTCCGCAACGCCAAGATTAAAGAAGCCGTCGAAAGACTGCTGAACGAGAGGGACGGACTTGCGCTCGGAGTGTGCAACGGATTTCAGGCGCTTATAAAGCTCGGACTTGTTCCTTACGGAGAAATAAAGGAGCAGACCGCGGATTCGCCCACGCTTACGATGAACACGATCGGACGCCATGTGTCCAAAATGGTGTACACAAAGGTAGTGTCGAACAAATCGCCGTGGCTTGCGGGAGCGGAGTTAGGCGGCGTATATGTTACCCCCGCGTCGCACGGAGAAGGCCGATTTGTCGCGGGAAAAGAATGGCTGGATAAGCTGTTTGCGGAAGGCATGGTTGCGACGCAGTATGTTGATCTTGACGGAACGCCCACGATGGACGAGGAGTGGAACCCCAACGGCTCTTATATGGCTGTCGAAGGGATCACAAGCCCCGACGGAAGGATCTACGGAAAGATGGCTCATATCGAGAGAAGGGGCGACGCCGTTGCCATGAATATATACGGAGAGCAGGACCTCAAGGTATTTGAGTCCGGCGTGATGTATTTTGAGTAATTTCTGCGAGGTGTGCCGATGTTAAAGGACAGCGAAAAGGGCGAGCGCATCACGCTTGTGTCCGAGCGCGACTGGGATTTTGAAGAGTTCGCGGCGAGAGAGCGTGAGGCGATGCACGGAGGCTCCTCCGGCAATAAAAAGAAGGACAATAAAAAAAGCAAGGTCAGGACGGTGCTCCTTGACTATGTGAAAATAATTCTCATAGCGGCTCTTATCGCTTTTGTGCTTCTGAGGTTTGTTATAATAAACGCGAAGGTGCCGTCGGCGTCGATGTATCCCACTTTGAAGGTCGGAGACAGAATGATAGGGTTGAGAGTGCCGTATTATTTTACCGATCCGGAGCGCGGAGACATCGTTATATTCAAATGTCCCGAGGAGGGCGGGAATTATAACAAGCTCTATGTCAAGAGGATAATCGGACTTCCGGGCGAGACCGTTACGATACGCGCCGGGCAGGTGTGGATAACTCCGGCTGACGGAGAAAGCGCTGTTTTCCATCTGGAGGAGGCGTATCTTAGCGAAGCGCCGAATCCGAATCTTTCGGTGAACAATTACGAATATAAGCTTGCCGAGGACGAATATTTTGTAATGGGAGATAACCGCAATAATTCCACCGACAGCAGATTCTGGTGGGCGAACGGCTATAAGGTTACGAAAGACCGCATCAAGGCAAAGGCGGTTTTTAAGTATTACAAAGGCTTTGAAGTTCTGGAATAAATTTGTGAGGTGATAAAATGTCTGAAAACAGCCAGGAAACAATGACGGGCGGAGAAACTCCGGTCAAAAAAGAGATGACTGCCGCTGAACGACGCGCAAGGAAGAAGCTTGAAAAACAGCGTAAAGAGGAGAGCAAATCGACTGCCAGGGTTGTTTTTGAATATATCCGAGTTATCGCGATAGGGGCGCTGATAGCTTTCCTGCTCTGCAAATTCGTTATAATCAACGCGGAGGTGCCGACAGGCTCGATGATACCTACCATAAGCAGGGGCGACAGAATGATAGGGCTGAGGCTTGCGTATACATTTTCGACGCCTAAGAGGGGGGATGTGGCTATTTTTAAATGCCCCGAGCCAGGGCCGGACTATAATAAGCTTTTTGTCAAGCGTGTTATAGGACTTCCCGGAGAGACCGTGAAGATAGAAGAAGGCAAGGTCTACATAATAAACGCCGAGGGCGAGAAGTTTTATCTGGATGAGACATCGTATCTTTATGAGACGCCGAAACCGGATATGCAGGTAAACAATAAGGAATGGAAGCTCGGAGAGGACGAATATTTCCTTATGGGCGACAACCGCAACGGATCGCATGACTGCCGCTATTTCGGACCTGTAACAGCCAAAAGGATGCAGGCGAAGGTGATTTTTAAATATTATAAGGGATTTGAGGGCTTCAAAAATAAGGAAATTAAGCTTGAACCGGTGACCGGTGAAAACAATAACTGACGGTATAAAATAAGCGGGCGCTCCGTTAAGGAGAAGCCCGCATTTCATTTTACGGAAACGAAAGCCGCGCTAACGCTTGTCCGCCTCAAAGAAAAGAGCTATCGTGCCCGGACCGGAATGCGCTCCGATAGTGGGGCATATATAGTTTATTATTATGTCCTTCACGTCGGTTTTCTCGCGGATGAGCGATGCGACGTACTCCGCGTCCTCAAGCGAGTCGCCGTGGCTTATCATAACGGTACGGTTGTCGTGGCTGCCCATTGTGGAAATCATTTTGTCCACCAGGGCGGAAAGCGATTTGCGCCGTCCGCGTGTCTTGCCTATGGATATCAGATGTCCCTCGTCGTCCACATGCAGCAACGGCTTTATCCCGACTATGGTTCCGATTATAGCCGTGGTCTTTGAAACTCTTCCGCCTCTGTGCAGATGAAAGAGGTCGTCCACCGTGAACTGATGGGAAATGTTAAGCTTTACGCTCTCGACATAGCTCACGGTCTCATCGTAGGTATGTCCCTGCTTCATAAATTCGACTGCCTTATACACAAGAAGTCCCTCTCCCATGGACGCGGCGAGCGAATCTATAACGGTTATGCGGGAGCCGGGAAATTCCTCCATTATTTCGGAGGCTGCGATGGACGTGTTCTGACATGAGCTGCTCAGCCCCGACGAAAACGCGATATGAATAACGTCGTAGCCGTCGCGGACTCTTTTTCTGAAAAATTCCTTGGACTCTTCGGGATTGCTTGCCATTGTGGTAGGCATACTGCCTCCGCGCATAGCGGAATAAAAAACCTTCGGCTCAAGCTGTTTGTCTCCGCCGTATACGGTCTCTCCGTCCGAAACCGTTCCCTGTGAATCGACGTTTATCTTATAGTATAGTGAGTGAATGTCTATATCGTTGGACTGACAGTAATCAAGCGGTAAATCGCAGGTAGTGTCGGTAGAAATGATATATTTTTCCATTGCAAACATCCTCCGGCTGTTATATAATTTGGTAATCGGAACGATCACACTGAAATTTTACCATAAAATGGTTAAAATATCAATATATACGGATTTTTGCCAAAAAATTGTTGACATACACAAATTTTAATGATATATTGTAAAAGTTGGAAAAAGAAGAAGGGTATCCGCCCTCACCTTGGCGCATACAGGCGTCCCGGGTTATAATACGGACAAATATGCCTGCTTTTCGCTTCGCGCGTTGGCAGAGCGTTTTCCTGTGCGGCGGATATTTTTCGATTTCCGGTCGCTTTTTTTATGTCCTGTGGACGAACTATTTTTTGGAGGTGCACTACCATTAGCGAGTTAATGATTAACGAACAAATCAGAGACAAGGAAGTAAGGGTTATCGGTGAAAACGGAGAGATGATAGGGGTTATGTCATCCAGAGATGCAATGAAGCTTGCGAGGGACGCGGAGCTGGATCTGGTAAAGATCGCTCCTACCGCCAAGCCGCCTGTATGCAGGATCGTTGATTACGGAAAGTACAGATACGAGCTTGCGCGCAAGGAAAAAGAAGCCAAAAAGAAACAGAAAACCGTTGAAATCAAGGAAGTGCGATTATCTCCCAATATTGAAGCCAACGACCTTAACACCAAGGTCAACGCCGCCAGAAAATTTCTTGAGAAAGGCGATAAGGTCAAGATAACCTTGCGCTTCAGGGGACGCGAGATGGCGCATATGACCACGAGCAAGCATATTCTTGACGATTTTGCCGAAAAGCTTTCGGATTGCTCGGTTATAGAGAGACAGGCAAAGGTTGAAGGCAGAAGCATGGCTATAGTTTTAGCTGAAAAACGTTAAAATATTTTGACTAAATTTAAGGAGGATCATTATCATGCCCAAAAT
This sequence comes from uncultured Butyrivibrio sp., assembly GCA_910577605.1. GTDB lineage: Bacteria > Bacillota > Clostridia > Lachnospirales > Lachnospiraceae > Eshraghiella. The sequence continues at coordinate 94,293 of CAJTON010000003.1, read as the reverse complement.
GAAGACAAGCAAATCTGCTGCAAAGCGTTTTAAAAAGACAGGAACAGGTCAGCTGAAGAGAATGAAGGCTTACAAGAGCCATATACTCACCAAAAAGACAGCCAAGAGAAAGAGAAATCTGAGAAAGTCTGCCATTGTTGACAGCACAAACGTAAAGAATATGAAGAAAATATTACCGTATATGTAATTGGTATTGTAAGGAGGATGAGATAAAATGGCAAGAGTTAAAGGCGGATTAAACGCAAAGAAGAAGCATAACAGAGTTCTTAAGTTGGCTAAGGGATACAGAGGAGCGCGCTCCAAGCAGTACAGGGTTGCGAAGCAGTCCGTAATGAGGGCCTTGACAAGCGCTTATGCGGGAAGAAAGCAGAGAAAGAGACAGATGAGGCAGCTCTGGATCGCCAGAATCAACGCGGCAGCCAGAATGAACGGCCTTTCATACAGCAGATTTATGTTCGGCTTGAAGACGGCAGGCGTTGAGATGAACAGAAAGATGCTTGCGGAGATCGCGGTAAACGACGGCGCGGCATTCACAAAACTTGCCGATACTGCTAAAGCAAATCTTAAATAAAATCATAATCTCAGTTTTTGGCGGAAAGCGGAAAACTGAGATTTTTGCATTAATAAGCGGGTAAAGCTGTTGCAACTTCAGTCTTTTTAATGTATACTTTATGTAATTGGAGGCGCTTATGGATAACGAGAACAGACAGAAGAAAATGAAACAGCTTCAATGGGAATTGAAGCCCACCTGCTGCTCAAAATGCGGCGGTGAGGTTGAATTTCGTGGTCATGGCGAATACCGATGCAAAGTATGCGGCAATGTGGAAATGGATGATTTCGGAAAGGTAAAGAAGTACATCAATGAAAACGGACCTACTCCCGCGCTTATCATAGCCGAGAATACCGGTGTGGCTATGGACAGGATCAATCAGTTCCTCAGACAGGGAAGAGTTGAGATCCCTGAGAATTCCGAAGTATACATAAGATGTGAGAAATGCGGAACGGAAATACGTTTCGGAAGGTTCTGCCCTGCGTGCGCAAGCAAGCTGTCAAAAGACCTCAAGGGCGTATTTGAGGTGGGCGAGGTCCCGAAGAAGAAGACCGAGGGCGACGGGAAGATGCGTTTCCTCGACAGGAACAGCGGCGGTAAAGGACGCAAAAAATAACCGTGTGATTTTAGCGGTAGTTTTATTGAGAAATTATTGAGGTATTGCTATGAAAAAGTATGGAATAAAGATAAAAGGCATAATCAAGTGCGAGGACCATTTCCTTATCGTGAAGAAATGGTACGACGACAGGATCGACGAGCCGTATCAGTGGGAGTTTCTTGATACGAATCTGGCTGACGGAGAGACTCCGGAGGCTACCTGTTTAAGATACATACAGGAATGTACGGGAATATTTACGCATATTTCGTCAATGCCGTATACATGGGTATACAGGCTTGGCGACAATGAATACCTGGGGCTTGCTTTTATATGTAAGGTTATGGACGAACTTGTTATTTTGTCCGAGGATCTTTACGATTACAAATGGGTCAAGGCAGAGGATCTTCCCAATTATATCAAGAATAAATATATTCTTGACGATCTGCGCCGCACGGGAATTATCTGAGTAAGCTTTAGGAGATAAGATATGGGAATACTTATTAAGGGCGGAAGAGTTTTGGACCCGGCATCCGGCAGGGACGGCATTTATGATGTGTTGGTGGAGAACGGAATTATCGCCGCGGTAGGCGGCGTAATACCTGGATCCGGTCACGAAGTAATTGACGCTGCCGGATGTTTTGTTATGCCCGGACTTGTTGATCTGCATGTGCATTTCAGGGAGCCGGGGTTTGAGTATAAGGAAACTATAAAGACGGGCGCGCTTGCCGCGGCAAGGGGAGGCGTGACGACGGTTTTTCCGATGCCGAACACGAACCCTCCGGTTGACTGTGTGGATATGATCGGAAAGATAAATGGAATCGCCGCGAGGGATTCCGTTGTGAATATACTACAGGTAGCCGCGGTCACTCTCGGACAGAACGGCGTGACACCCACGGACATAAGGGAGCTTCGCGAAGCCGGGGTCGTCGCGATAAGCGAGGACGGCAAATCCGTTATGGATTCCGCGGTATATCGCGAGGCGATGCGTCAGGCGGCGGGATGCGGAATGTTAGTTATGGCGCACTGCGAGGACAGGAATCTTGTGGACGGCGGTTCGCTAAACGAGGGCGTCAAATCCCGCAGCCTCGGAGTCAGGGGAATAACCAACGCGGTCGAGGACGTGATAGCTGCCAGGGATATTTTACTTGCAAAAGAAACGGGGTGCAGACTTCATCTCTGTCACTGCTCTACCGCGGACAGCGTAAGGATGATACGGGATGCGAAAGCGGACGGCGTTAAGGTCAGCGGTGAAGTATGTCCTCATCATTTTACGCTCTGCGACGAGGATATACCGGGCGACAACGCGGATTATAAAATGAATCCCCCGTTAAGGAGCAGAAAGGATATGGAGGCTCTCAGGGAGGGTCTGAAGAGCGGCGTCATCGAGGTTATCTCAACGGACCACGCGCCGCACTCGGCGCAGGAAAAGTCCCGCACGATAGCCAAGGCGCCGTTTGGAATCACCGGACTTGAAACAAGCCTTTGTCTGACCTACACCGAGCTTGTGCTTAAAGGTGTGCTGACTCCGATGCAGATGGTCGAAAAGATGAGTTACAATCCGGCGAGGATAGCCGGGATAGACAGAGGAACGCTTATGCCCGGAAAGGCGGCTGACGTTACCATAATGAATCCGGAAGCGGAGTTTGTTATAGACAGGCGCGAATTTGTCTCGAAGGGGCATAACACGCCCTTTGACGGCAGAAAAGTCAGAGGCAGAGTGGAATACACCCTTGTCGGCGGACGGATAGTATACGGCGCGCACCCGTAGCCATGCCCTGTAATTTCGGGTATAAACATAATAATAACCCTCTTTTCGGAATTATGTACATAATGGGAGATATTTATGAGGTATTATGAAATTGAAAATGAGATGTATCGGAAAGCGGTTGAACTGATAGAAAAGAGATATCCTGTCGGTTGGGGTGGAGCTGGCGTTGTTCACACATCCAAGGGGAACTATTATACAAGCGTTTCAATTGAAACTGCTAATGCATCTGCGATAGTATGCATTGAATTGGGCGCTATGCTGGAAGCCCATAAATACAACGAAAAAGTTACGCATTGTATGTGCCTTATTCGTGATGATGAAAACTCCAGATACAGGGTATTATCACCGTGCGGCATTTGCCAGGAGAGATTGCGATATTGGGGCGAGGATGTACAGGTGGCGGTCACGACGAAAGAGGATCGCATCAAATTTGTAGAATTAAAGGAATTGCAGCCATATCACTGGACGAACGCTTACCCATCTGAAAAACTGGAACACTGGGAGGAATAAAACAACTTCCTGTTTATAGAACTGAACGGTTAAGCTGCTGGAGATGGTGTGATTTTTGTAAAATATACTTATCTTTCAAAAAGGGACAATAATAATTAAGGAGAAAATAAGAATATGATCAATAAGCTTACTGATAAGATAAAAAAGACCGACGCGCCCGTCGTTGTCGGGCTTGACCCGATGCTTTCGTATGTGCCGGAGCATATAACAAAGAAAGCCTTTGACGAATTCGGGGAGACGCTTGAAGGAGCGGCGGAGGCGATATGGCAGTATAATAAGGGGATAGTTGACGCGATATACGATATAGTTCCCGCAGTCAAGCCTCAGATAGCGATGTACGAGCAGTTCGGAATAGAAGGACTCAAGGCGTTCAAAAAGACGGTTGATTACTGCAAGTCCAAGGATATGGTCGTTATAGGGGACATTAAGCGCGGAGACATAGGCTCGACCTCGGCTGCGTACGCCGTAGGGCATCTTGGCGAGGTAAAGGTCGGAGGCAGCAGCTTTGCGCCGTTTGACGAAGATTTTATAACGGTGAACCCGTATCTGGGAACGGACGGGATAAAGCCCTTTACCGATGTCTGCAAAGAGCACAAAAAGGGAATCTTTATTCTAGTCAAGACCTCGAACCCTTCAAGCGGCGAGTTTCAGGACAGGCTTATCGACGGCAGACCTCTCTACGAGCATGTCGGGGAGCAGGTCGCAAAATGGGGAGAGGAGTGTATGGGCGACAGCTACAGCTATGTAGGAGCGGTCGTCGGAGCGACATATCCCGAACAGGGCAGAATTCTCCGCAAAATGATGCCGAAAACCTTTATCCTTGTTCCGGGTTACGGCGCGCAGGGCGGAAAGGGCAAGGATCTTGCGGACTATTTTAACGCCGACGGACTCGGCGCGATAGTAAACAGTTCAAGAGGAATAATCTGCGCGTATAAGCAGGACGGATACGCCCGCTTCGGGGCGCAGTGCTACGCCGACGCGTCAAGGCAGGCGGCGATAGACATGATAAACGACATTAATTCCGCAAGGGGAAGATAAGATGAAATTTGATGAAAAGGCGGTTGTCGAAAGTCAGGAAAAGCTTGGCGGCGACATTTACGATATGTGGATAAGGACAAGCAATATAGCCGAGAAGTCCGTACCCGGTCAGTTTGTATCCGTATACTCGAAGTACGGATCGAGATTGCTGCCGCGACCTATAAGCATCTGCGAGACGGACGTGCAGAGACTCAGGATCGTTTACAGGATAGCGGGCAAGGGAACGAAGGAATTTTCGCAATATCAGCCGGGGGACAGCATACATATACTCGGACCGCTCGGAAACGGTTTTCCTATACAGGAGGGAAAGAAAGCGATCCTTATCGGCGGCGGTATCGGTATTCCGCCCATGCTTGAGCTTGCGAAAAGAATTTATGATGAGAAAGAAATCGTGGTCGGCTACAGGGACAGCGATACGTTCCTTGACAGGGATCTTAAGATTTACGGTAATCTTACTGTCGCAACGGACGACGGGAGTCTCGGAGTACATGGAACCGTGATAGACGCGATAAAGGAACGCGGGATAAGCGGAGACGTAATATACGCGTGCGGGCCTACTCCCATGCTGCGCGCGGTCAAGGAATACGCCGCCGCTAACGGGATAGAGGCGTGGCTTTCGCTTGAGGAAAGAATGGCTTGCGGAATAGGGGCCTGCCTTGCGTGCGTGTGTCGTTCAGTGGAGATAGACGGACATTCGCAGGTCCGAAATAAACGCGTATGCGCCGACGGACCGGTATTTAACGCTGCGGAGGTGGAGCTTTGATGAATACAAAAGTAAATCTTGCCGGAGTAGAGCTTAAGAATCCGGTTATGACGGCGTCGGGGACCTTCGGTTCTGGTATGGAGTACAGTGAATTTGTCGATCTGAACAGGCTGGGCGCGGTTGTCACAAAGGGAGTGGCAAACGTCCCGTGGGAGGGAAACCCCACGCCGCGGGTGGCGGAGACTTACGGCGGAATGCTTAACGCGATAGGGCTTCAGAATCCGGGAATAGATGTTTTCGCGGAGAGGGACATACCTTTTCTCAAGAAATACGACACCAAGATAATCGTAAACGTCTGCGGCAGATCGGAGAAGGACTATGTAGAGGTTGTGGAGCGTCTTGCGGACGAGCCGGTCGATATGCTTGAAATAAATATTTCCTGCCCCAACGTAAAGGAGGGCGGGATAGCCTTCGGACAGAGCGCCGCGAGCGTGGAGCGTATTACGGCGGCGGTCAAAAGAGCCGCGAAGCAGCCGGTGATTATGAAGCTGAGCCCTAACGTTACGGATATAACCGAAACGGCGAAAGCCGCCGAGGCGGGAGGCGCCGATGTTTTATCACTTATAAACACGCTGACGGGCATGAAGATAGATGTGAACAGACAGACCTTTGCGCTGGCGAACAGGACGGGGGGGCTTTCAGGACCCGCGATAAGGCCGATCGCCGTGCGCATGGTATATCAGACGGCGAACGCTGTCAGGCTGCCGATAATCGGAATGGGAGGTATTGCTACAGCCGAGGACGCGCTGGAGTTCATACTTGCGGGAGCGACCGCCGTGTCCGTCGGTACCGCGAACTTTGCCGATCCGAGGGCGACGCTTGATATAATTTCGGGCATAGAAAAATACATGACGGACAAAAATATTGCGGATATAAACGAGCTTATCGGCAAAGTCAAGTGAGCCGCCTGTTTTTTGGCGGTACAAAAATAAATTGAAAAAGAATTTTCCATATGTTAGAATGTGCATAGTCTTGGAGACGAAACGGAAGGAGGAAATCGCAATGGAACAGTACAAACAGGAATTTATAGAATTTATGGTGGACTGCAATGTTCTTAAATTCGGGGATTTTGTTACAAAGAGCGGCAGGAACACGCCTTTTTTTATCAACACGGGCTTTTACAGAACAGGCTCGCAGCTTAAAAAACTGGGGGAATATTACGCGAGGGCTATCAATGAGGCGTACGGAACTGACTTTGATGTACTTTTCGGACCGGCGTATAAGGGAATTCCGCTTTCGGTAGCGGCGGCGGTGGCGCTTGACGGGCTTTACGGAACGGAGGTGGGCTACTGCTCCAACCGCAAGGAGATAAAGGACCACGGAGATAAAGGAATTTTGCTGGGAAGTCCGATAGAAGACGGCAATAAAGTGGTTATAATAGAGGATGTCACGACTGCGGGAACTTCTATTGAGGAAACTCTTCCTATAATAAAGGCGCAGGGCTCGGTGGATATTGTCGGTCTGATAATATCCGTTGACAGAATGGAAAAGGGCAAGGGCGAAAAGAGCGCGCTTGAGGAGATACGCATTAAATACGGCATAAAGACGACTTCCATCGTAACTATGGCAGAGGTGGTCGAACACCTTTACAACAGGCCATATAAGGGCAGGGTAATTATCGACGACGCGCTTAAAGCTGCCATTGACAAGTATTACGCGCAGTACGGCGCATAGCGCGCGCCGCCGCGGCGCGTTGCGGGAATAAACAGACAGGAGAGGCGGATCTGTGAGCGGGAGTACAAAACGCAGGTGTATCAGCACCGTTTTATTTGTGGCGTATATCTGTGTGCTTGTGTATTTTCTGTTTTTTGCGGAAAACATGGGCCGTACCAATATGGTCAGAAATTACAGCTACAATCTGATACCGTTTAAAGAAATACACAGGTTTATTGCGCACAGAGACGTTTTGGGGGCGAAGGCGGTCTGGCTCAATCTTGCCGGAAACGTTGCGGCTTTCATACCGTTCGGGCTTTTTATAATTCCCGTGTCAGGCAGGAAAATAAGCTTCTGGGCGGCGGTGCTTCTGACCTTTGATGTGTCGCTTTGCGTTGAGATAATACAGCTTGTGGCAAAGGTCGGATCGTTTGACGTGGACGATCTGCTGCTCAATACTTTGGGAGGTCTGCTCGGAGCGCTGCTGTATAAGCTTTTTAAAAGGATTGAGAGGATCAGGGCCGATGGCAAGGCATAAATATAAATTTTCCAATAAAAAGCACAGTGTCGGCGGGGTTATTTCTACGGTTATGGCTGTGATCGCCGCAGTGCTTTTCGGACGCGCGGTGGCTATTTCCTTCGGAGCGCGCGGCGAGGGCGGAATGGAGGTCGGCTCTTTTGCGCTGAGCGCATTGGCGGTGGCCTTTTTCGGATGTGTTATGGGAATTTTAAGTTACAAGGAGAGCGACAGATATTATACTTTTTCTTTTATCGGCGCGCTGTTCAACGGGATAATGGCAATTATTCTTATAATGCTTTTTGTGGTAGGAATTTAATTTAATATATAAAGGAGATAAAAATGGCAAAAGTAGGAATTGTTATGGGAAGCGACTCGGATCTTCCGGTTATGAGCAAGGCGGCGGAGATGCTGGAAAAATTCGGCATCGAATATGAGATCACTATAATATCGGCTCACCGTATGCCGGATGTGTTTTTTGATTATGCGGGCAAAGCAGAGGAGAAAGGCATCAAGGTGATAATTGCGGGGGCAGGCGGCGCGGCGCATCTTCCCGGAATGTGCGCGGCTATTTTTCCTATGCCGGTTATCGGGATACCGATCCATGCCAAATCCTTGGGAGGAGTGGACTCGCTTTACTCGATAGTGCAGATGCCGAGCGGCATTCCCGTGGCGACGGTCGCGATCGACGGAGGAGCAAACGCGGGAATCCTCGCGGCGAAGATACTTGCGGTGTCCGATCCAAAGCTTCTTGCCAGAATCAAGGAATATAAGGAAGATTTAAAGGACGGCGTTATGAAGAAGAAGGACAGGATAGAAAGCGCCGGATATAAAAAATATATGGAGGAAAAATAAAATGGATTACAAGAAAGCCGGAGTTGATATTGAAGCGGGATATAAGGCTGTCGAGCTTATGAAGCGGCATGTGGCGAAGACGATGAGACCTGAGGTCATGGGAGGTCTCGGAGGTTTTTCGGGAGCTTTCTCGCTTGACGCGATAAAGAATATGGAGCATCCGGTGCTGCTTTCGGGAACTGACGGAGTCGGGACAAAGCTTAAGCTAGCGTTTCTTATGGACAGGCACGACACGGTGGGAATCGACTGCGTCGCCATGTGCGTCAACGATGTGGCGTGCGCGGGAGGCGAGCCGTTGTTTTTCCTTGATTATATTGCGTGCGGCAAAAACGAGCCGGAGAAGATCGCGTCAATCGTAAGCGGCGTTGCGGAGGGCTGCGTGCAGGCGGGCTGCGCCCTTGTGGGCGGCGAGACCGCCGAGATGCCCGGTTTTTATCCCGTTGACGAGTACGATCTTGCGGGCTTTGCCGTCGGCGTGGCGGATAAGAAGGACCTTATTACCGGAGAAGACATTAAGTCGGGCGACGCGCTTATCGGAATAAAGTCGTCGGGAGTGCACAGCAACGGTTTTTCACTTGTGAGGAAGGTATTCAATATGAGCGCCGAAGCTCTCGGTACATATTATGATTCCCTCGGAAAGACGCTCGGCGAGGCTCTTTTAGCGCCCACCAAAATATATGTCAAGGCGCTGTCCTCAGTAAAGACATCAGGCGTAAGGATAAAGGGCTGCAGCCATATCACGGGTGGCGGTTTCTATGAAAATATTCCCAGAATGCTTCCGGACGGCATATGCGCGAAGGTCAGAAAGGACAGCTATGAGGTTCCGGCTATTTTCAGAATGCTTGCGGTTGACGGCAGCATAGAGGAGCAGATGATGTACAATACCTTCAATATGGGCGTGGGAATGGTTCTTGCGGTTGACCAAAAAGACGCGGATAAGACTATAGCCGCGGTGAAGGCTGTCGGTGAGGACGCTTTTGTTCTCGGCGAGGCTGCGGACGGAGACAAGGGAGTAACGATATGTTAAAAATAGCGGTGCTTGTTTCGGGAGGCGGGACCAATCTTCAGGCGATAATTGATTCTATAGAGGACGGCAGGATACGAAATACCGAAATCGTGGGCGTTATAAGCAATAACGCGGGAGCGTACGCGCTTGAAAGGGCGAGAGCAGCAGGCATAGAGGCGCTCTGTATTTCTCCCAAGCAGTATGAGAGCAGGGAGCTTTTTAACGACGCGCTGCTTGAAGGCGTTAATAAATTAGATCCTGATTTAGTTGTGCTTGCGGGATTTCTTGTGGCTATACCGCCCAAAATGGTGGCGGCGTATCCCGACAGGATAATAAATATACACCCTTCGCTTATCCCGTCTTTCTGCGGAAAGGGCTTTTACGGGCTTAAGGTGCATGAAGCGGCTTTGGCAAGAGGCGTTAAAGTTACGGGAGCCACTGTGCATTATGTGGACGAGGGTACGGACACGGGGCGGATAATTTTTCAGAAGCCCGTTGAGGTGCTCGACGGCGATACGCCGGAGCTTCTTCAGCGCCGCGTTATGGAGCAGGCGGAATGGATAATTCTGCCCAAAGCTATAGATATGATTGCGAACGGCAGCGTTTCGCGTTAGGAGGAAAAAATGAAAATACTTATTGTGGGAAGCGGCGGACGCGAACATGCCATTGCGTATGCCTGTTCAAGAAGCTCCAAAGCTGATAAAATATACTGCGCGCCCGGTAACGCGGGCATAGCCCAGATCGCGGAGTGCGTTCCGATAGGAGCGATGGAATTTGATAAGCTAGTGTCTTTTGCCAAAGAAAAAGAGATTGACCTTACTGTTATCGGAATGGACGACCCGTTAGTGGGCGGTATCGTCGATGTATTCGAGGCGGAGGGGCTCAGGGTCTTCGGACCGAGGAAGAATGCGGCGATACTTGAAGGCTCCAAGGCTTTTTCCAAGGACCTGATGCGCAAATACAATATTCCCACGGCGGAATATGAAACCTTTGATTCCTCCGATAAGGCGATTGAATATCTTGAAGGCGCGGATTATCCTATCGTGCTCAAGGCGGACGGACTTGCGCTCGGCAAGGGCGTTCTTATCTGCAACACGAAGGAGGAGGCAAAGGACGGCATAAAGACGCTTATGCTTGACAAGCAGTTCGGAGATTCCGGCAATACCGTCGTGATCGAAGAATTTATGACGGGACGCGAGGTGTCCGTACTTTCTTTTGTTGACGGCGATACGATCAAAATAATGTCGTCCGCGCAGGACCATAAGCGCGCGAAGGACGGAGATGAAGGGCTTAATACCGGAGGAATGGGTAATTTTTCTCCCAGCCCCTATTACACGCCAGAGGTTGACGAGTTCTGCCGCAAGCATATATATCAGGCTACCGTGGACGCAATGAAAGCGGAGGGAAGACCGTTTAAGGGCGTTATCTTTTTCGGGCTTATGCTTACACCCAAGGGACCTAAGGTGCTTGAATACAACGCGCGCTTCGGTGACCCGGAAGCGCAGGTGGTGCTGCCTAGGCTTAAAAACGACATAATCGACGTGTTTGAGGCGTGCATAGACGGTACGCTTGACCGGATAGACTTACAGTTTGAGGATAATTTCTGCGTGTGCGTCGTGCTTGCTTCGGACGGATACCCCGTAGCTTACGAAAAAGGAAAGCTGATAACGGGCTTTGAGAATTTTGACGGCAAAGACGATTATTACTGTTTCCATGCAGGTACTAAGCAGACGGACGCGGGAACAGTCACGAACGGGGGCCGCGTGCTGGGAATTACCGCAAAGGGCGCGACTCTTGCAGAGGCGAGAGCGAAGGCTTACGAGGCGACGGAATGGATAGATTTTGAGAATAAATACATGAGGCACGATATAGGAGGAAAAGGCTGATATCTGTTTGACGGGGTCATGACTTTAAGAATATAACGGCTCATGTTCTTGCGGGCGCAAATATGCGCCCGCGGTTTTTTACAGGGGGGAGGAATCTTTGGTATTTTCCCTATTATAATATATAGTGCGGCCCGTATGTAATATATGGAATTTGTCCGTAAAGGTTGAAATTTGGCGGTACATTATCTATAATAAGGGAAAACAAAAACCTTAGGGGAAATACATATGGTAGAATTTTTTTACATAAAAAAAATAAAAATATCAGCAGTTCTTCTTATGTCGGTATTTTTGCTTGCCTCGGCGGTGTTTGGATACCATTGGCAGACGCAGGCTAATGCAGCGGCGAGCTTTGAGGAGGTGCTGGAGCAGTTTCCGGAGACATACAGGGAGCAGCTTACCGCTCTTCACGAGGCGCATCCCGAATGGAGATTTGAACCGTTTTACGTTGAGGAGGATTGGAACGAGATCATTCTTGCCAACCAGCTTGTGTTAAAAAGAAATCTTGTGCCGACGGGCAGCGCAAAAATGACGCTGTCGGGAGTTGACGAGATATGGTATCCGACGCCTACTTCGTGGAAATCCACAAAGATAGCCGGTTCGTTTGACTGGGTCAAGAATCAGTGGGTAGCGTTTGACAGCGGGACATGGGCGCAGGCGTCCGAGGAGGCGATAAGCTACATAATGGATCCGCGCAACTGGCTGACGGAAGAAAACGTATTTATGTTTGAGAAGCTCAGTTACGATAAAGAAGTCCAGACCTACGACGTTCTTAAAATAATGATGGACAATACCTTTATGGACTGCGATTACGCGAAAATCGAAGGAGACGACGGCAAGTCTTATACATACGGGGAGGTCCTTATCAAAGCAGCCGAAGCGTACGGCGTAAGTCCGATACATCTTTGCGCCAGGATTATACAAGAGCAGGGAAACGGAAGGTACGACGCGGATAAAAATCAGTTTTTTGTAAACGGAACGCTTGCGTCCGGACTTGCGACGGACGACGGAGGCAAGACCTTCCGTCCGGCGAAAGCGGGAGACAAGGTCATCTATTATAATTATTTCAATATCGGCGCCGGCGGGACCGGACAGGAGATAATAAATAACGGCGGCAGGGAGGCAATGAACGCCGGATGGACCAGTCCGTATCTGGCTGTTATGGGCGGCTCAAAAAAGCTTACCAACAATTATATAAACGCGGGACAGGATACGCTTTATTTTCAGAAGTTCAATGTGGTGAACCATGACGCAAACGGAAACCTTATAGCATGGAAACAGTATATGCAGAATCTGCTCGCTCCAGTGAATGAGGGCTACAAGGCGCGCAGCGGATATGAGAAGGCGGCGCTCCTGGATTCAGCGTTCACTTTCAGGATTCCTGTTTTCAAATCGGGATTTCCGGAGGAAACATTTAAGAGACCGGAGCCTCTTATGAGTACGGCGAACCCTAATTATAAGCTTAAAAACCTTTCCGTAACGGGAACCAGCGTATTCGGGATTGAGGGAGAACTTGCTCTCACGCCTACATTTAATATGGATACGAATTCATACAGTATAATAGTTCCGTATATAATCTCAAGCGTGGACATAAAAGCCGAGGCGATAGCGTCCACGTCAACGGTGTCGGGAACCGGCGGACACGAGCTAGAGGTAGGAGACAATGTTTTTGACGTCGTATGTAAATCGGAGTACGGAACCTCCAAAACATATAAAGTAACGGTCACAAGGCAGAAGGGCAGTACGCTGCTCAAATCAATAAAGCCTTCGGAAGGTAAATTCACCGAAGATTTTGTGAAGGATAAGCTTGAATATACTATGTACGCTGATAACTCTGCGGAAACACTCGCATTTGATTATACTGCGGATTCCGAGGTCGCGAAGGTCGTTATAAGATACAGTGACGTGACCGCTGACTGCGAGGGCGGCAACACCGGATTCATTGAGGTTCCGGAGGGAGAAAGCGTAATCTATTTTGACGTGTATCCTTCCGACGAGGACCGCTCAGCGATGACCACATATCAGGTCAAGATAGTCAGATATTCAAAGACCGTATTTGACAAAAAAGAGCTTCAGATCAACGGCTCGTACATCAACGGCTTTGCGATAGGCGATACGGTCGCTAAGGCTATGGCAAAATTCGGGGTTGAGAACGGAACCGCACAGATACTTGGCTCCGACAAGAAGAAAAAGGCTGACGACGCTTTGATCGGAACAGGGGATTATATAATGGTCTACGACGCGAACGGATACGATTACCATCAGTATCAGATCGTTATATACGGCGACGTGAACGGCGACGGCAAGGTAAATCTTTTTGACTACGCTTATCTGAAGAAGCACAGCTGGGTCGCTCCGTTCCTGACAGGAATCAAGCACGAGGCGGCGAACGTTTCCACGAGGTCATCTGAAGTCGATCTGTTCGATATGGCGGTTATGAAGAATTATATATGGAATAACGGGAATATCAAGCAGACAAGATAAGACAGAAGGTTAGGAGGAAGTATATGAAAAAAAGGTTGAAATTATTATTGATCGCGCTTATGACGGCGCTTATGGCAGTACCGGCGCTAAGCCCGCAGCAGGTGTTTGCCGCGCCTACGGGAACGGTGAAGGTATCGGCGGGAGCGGCAAGCGTCATAGCCGGGGACACCGTCACCGTGAACGTGTCGATAAACGCGTCCATGGATATATTTGTGGCGGAGTTCCAGATGGTGTACGACAATAATCTTTTTGAGTTTGTCAGCACGACGGGACCGGCGGCTACAACTTCGCCTGCCGGAGTTATACCGTTCCAGTACGACGGAGACCTCGTCAAAAATATAAGTTTTGACGTTGTTTTTAAGGCGAAAACTGTCGGAACCGGAAAGTTTTCTGTAACCAGTCCGGTGTTTGTAGCAATGGACGGCGATACGGACGTAGAGATAGCGATGACCTGTTCGGACGCGTCCGTTCAGGTAATGGCGGTAGGCTCGGACGACGCGACGCTTTCAAGCCTTCAGGTGGCAGGCGCCGGACTTTCGCCGGAATTTGCCAAGTGGACAATGAATTACACCTGTTATGTGAACAATTCCGTGACGGCGGTAAATATCGCGGCTGTCGCTTCTCAGGGCGGAAAGGTTGAAATCGGAGGAAATTTCAACAATCTCGCGGTCGGCGGCAACAATATAACCGTGACCTCGTACGCGCCTAACGGCAAGACGATGACGTACACGATAAACGTTGTGAGGCTTGAGCCTCCCACCGAGCCTCCGGCTACCGAACCGCCTACGACGACAGTGCCGGAGACCACTATCGCGCCGATCGTGGGCAGCGTTACCGTGGGCGGCGTAAAATATACCATTGATTCCGGCTATTCGTCCGATATGATACCCGCGGGCTTTGACGCGGACGTAATGACCTATGAGGGCGAGGACGTGCTTGCGGCGGTCAGCACCAAATATAATGTCACGCTTTTTTACCTTATAAACGATAAGGGAGAGGGAAGCTTTTTCATGTACGACAGCAAAAACAAGTCGTTTTTCCCGTATAAGGTCATTGAAAGCGGCGGACACAGGTATATACTTGCGGACAGCTCATATGCGGAAAAGCAGCCGTCGGGCTGCGCTCCCGGGCAGATAACGGTAAACGATGTGACCTTTGACGCGTTAATAAGCAGTGAAAACGGCGATTTCGCGTATTTCTACGCTATAAACGACAAGGGCGCGAGGGGCTGGTACTGCTATGATAAGGCTGAGAATACAATACAGCGTATGTTTGTAGTAGATATGGGGGATAAGCCGGAGGAAACCACTCCGTCCGGGACGACGGGAGATGAAGAAACCGAGACTGACGACGGACTTTTGGGCTCTCTGGAAAACGACAATAATAATCTTAGAAAAGACAAATCGGAACTTATAAAGACGCGCAATCTTATCATAGCGATAGCGAGCGTGCTGCTCGTAGTAATGCTTGTTATAATCGTAGTGATGGCGGCTCACAAATCTGAGAAAAAACGTTCTATAGATATAGACGTGGAGGCTCTTGCCGACGAAGAAGAGGAAATAGAGCTTGCTGAGGCGGAGCTTGCGGCGGAAGAAGATTCGGACGATTCCGATAAGCCGTCTGAAACTAAGGACACACTGCCGGAAACGGAGGACGCCCTGCCGGAGAGCGATCATGAAGCTGAAACAGCAGAGAGTGATTCGATTTCGGAGGAAGAAGCCGGGGAAACGGCTGCTGAATCGGAAGTTAGCGCCGGGGACTTAGAAGAAGCCGGGAGTAACGCGGAAGCGGAGGCTATGAGTGAAGAAAATAAGCCTGCTGATATGGAGATAACCGACGAGGATATCAAGGCTTTTGAAAAAGAGGCGGAGGCGCTTACTGAAACCTTGGCGGCTGACGTTTCGGGTGTGATAGACGAGGAGGAAAGAGAAATCGAGCCGGAAATCATTGATCTGGCGGTTGAGGACGAATCAAAGACAGCGGATGCGGGTGTACCGGATGCTGTCCGCGGTACGGACAAAAAAGACACAGACGACGGAATAGAGATCATTGACGCGGACGATGAAGGCGACGACGACTTTTTCCTGTAAAAATCTGACAGTGAAATGACTACGAATGAGCGCAGAAAAGCATTGCTTTTTGGGCGCTCATTTGTTATAGTTAATGTATAACACGGATTTGTGCTAAAGGAGTGCTTATGATTTTTTCGATAGATTTTAACAGCGACGAAGCGTTGTATGTCCAGCTGTGCAATCAGATAATTATGTGCATTGCCAACGAGCAGATACGGGAGGGGGACTCCCTTCCCTCGGTAAGACAGCTTGCCGAAATGGTCGGTATCAATATGCATACCGTAAATAAAGCGTACACGGTTTTGCGCCAGGAGGGATATATTAAATTAGACCGCAGACATGGGGCGATAATAGCGCTTGACGTTGATAAGCTGAGGGCGATGGGGGCGCTTACGGAGGAATTGAGGGTAGTGATAGCCAAAGCTATGTGCAGGAATATTTCCGCCGATGAGATCCATGCCGTTGTGGACGACGTTATAAACGAATTTTTGGGAGGATGATATTATGTTATGTGAGAAATGTGGGAAGAATACGGCTACATTTCATTATACAGAGGTGCTTAACGGGGTGAAGAACGAGCATCATCTTTGCGGCGAATGCGCGGCGAATACGGACGTGAGCTATTATTCAAGCATATTTGACAACGATATGAATTTGACAAAGCTTTTATCCGGTATTTTAGGCGGCAGGAGTGTTCTTGCCGACAGCGAGAAGGATGACCCGGCGAGACAGGTACAGTGTCCTAAATGTCATACGACTTATGGAGATTTCGTTGCTAATTCAAGCTTCGGATGTCCCGACTGCTACGATGTGTTCGGACCGCTTATTTCTGATACCATAAAGAAGCTTCAAGGCAGTGACAGGCATATCGGAAAGAAGCCTTTGCTTTACAGAAAACAGGAGCAGCGCGCGGAGAATGACGTTACGGAGGAGAAGGCGGAGTTTGATTCGCGCAGGGAAATAGATTTTCTGTCAAAGAAGCTTAAGGAGGCTGTTGCCGAGGAGGATTTTGCGGAGGCGGCAAAGCTGCGCGACATGATCGCTCAGATAAGGGGAAAGGAAGAAAACAATGTATAAATGGTATGACAGGAGCGGCGGAGATAACGATGATGTTGTGGTTTCCAGCAGAATAAGGCTGGCGCGGAATCTTTCGGACTATAAATTCGCGTCCCGGCTTGAGGAGGACGAGGCGGAGCGAATGGTAAATTCTGTCGTGGAGAGGTTCAGAAAGGATTATCCAGAAGAATATAAATATGTTTTTATGAATGAATGCGGCGAAGCTCAGAGGAACGCCCTCAAGGAGCGAAGGTCCGTAAGTTCGTATCTTGTCAAGTCGCGGACGGGGGCTGCGGTCATTTCAAAGGATGAGGGTACGTCGATACTTTTAAATGCGGAGGACCATATACGGATACAAGTGCTTGAAAACGGCATGAATATGCCCGAATGCTTCAGAAAAGCAAATGAAGCCGACGATTATATAGACGCTAATTTCGACTATGCTTTTGACGAAAAATACGGATATAAAACAACGTATCCCACGAATGTCGGCACCGGATTAAAAGCAGGTTACACGCTGCACCTTCCTGCTTTGGCGGACGCAAAGAGGATATCGCAGATAGGTACGGAGATAGGACGCTTCGGAATCAGGATAAAAGCTGTTTACGGTGATTCCGAGAGCGGCTACGGCAATCTTTACCAGGTTTCGACGCAGAAAACTCTGGGTCAGGAGGAAAGGGAAATAATAAAGGACCTTGACGACATAGTAATGCAGATAATAAGTCAGGAGAGGGAACAGCGCCGGTTCCGTTATGAAAAGGATAAATACGCCGCCGAGGATATGGCGTACAAATCCTACGGGGTTCTCAGGTACGCGAGGAAACTTTCTCTCCGTGACGCGATGTCGCTTTTGTCGGAGCTGATGCTGGGAATGTCGACAGGCATTCTTGCCGCAGGAAACAGCGAACACATAGCTTTCAACAAACTTCTGGCGGATATACAGCCGGCGGTTCTTGGCAGCAGCGTGGGCAGAGACTTGTCGGTGGATGAGACGGATGTGCTAAGGGCGCAGTATTTACGAAACAACATTCCGGAAATAATATAGAATAAATATTCTCTTCGAGGATACTATTATGCGCTGGAAAACAGCGCAACAATAAGGAAAGGAGCAATTATGCAGAGCGGATTTACCAAAAAGGCGGAAGAGGTTTTGCAGTATGCCGCGCAGTCGGCGTTTGAGCTTGGTCACGGAAGCGTGGGGAGCGAGCATATACTTATAGGGATCTTAAAATGCGACGGCTGTCTTGCGCAGACCGTGCTTAACAATAACGGGGTCGATGAGGACAAGGTGGTCGACGTCATCAGCCAGCTTATAACGCCGGACAGGAATATAGGAGTAAAGGAGCCGGATTCCTATACGCCTAGGGCGGCGCGGATAATAGACAATGCCCGCAAGGAGGCAAGGCGTTTTAAGGCGCAGCTTATCGGTACGGAGCATATACTCATAGGGATGCTCAAAGAGCCTGACAGCGTCGCCACAAGGCTTTTATGCACTTTAGGGATAAGCGTGCAGAGAGTGTATGTGGATCTTATGGTCGCTATGGGTGAGGACGGAAATTCCTATAAAGAGGAATTTGCGGCGGGTGGAAAAAGCCGCAAAAAATCCCAGACGGCGACGCTTGACCAGTACAGCAGGGACCTGACAAAGCTTGCCGCCGAGGGAAAGCTCGACCCGGTAATCGGCAGAGAGACGGAAATACGGCGCGTTATCCAGATAAGCAGCAGACGCACCAAAAACAATCCTTGCCTTGTGGGAGAGCCGGGAGTCGGCAAAACAGCCATTGTCGAAGGGCTTGCGATAAAGATAAACGAGGGCAATGTGCCCGATACTATAAAGGACAAAAGGGTGCTCACGCTCGACCTTTCCGGAATGATAGCCGGCTCCAAATACCGCGGGGAATTTGAGGAGCGCATCAAAAAGGTCATAGGCGAGGTGCGCGCCGCCGGAAACGTCATTCTTTTTATCGACGAGCTGCATACGATAATCGGCGCGGGAGGCGCCGAGGGCGCTATTGACGCTTCAAATATACTCAAGCCGTCGCTTGCCAGGGGTGAGGTGCAGATAA
>CAJTON010000003.1:73292-75464 GCA_910577605.1 uncultured Butyrivibrio sp. | reverse complement strand
GGCGCGACCACTATAAACGAGTACCGCAAATATGTCGAAAAAGACGCTGCGCTTGAGCGCCGCTTCCAGCCGGTTAACGTGGAGGAACCCTCGGAGGAAGAGGCGATAGAGATCCTCAAGGGACTTAGACAGGCATACGAGAATCATCATGGCGTTACGATTACGGACGACGCGCTGACCGCCGCCGTAAAGCTTTCCAAAAGATATATCAACGACAGATTTCTGCCCGATAAGGCTATTGATCTGATAGACGAGGCGTCGTCAAAAACAAGGCTCGGAACTTATGTGAAAACGGATGAAATGGTTGTGCTTGAGAAGGAGATAGAGGAACTTGAACAGCAGAAGGTACAGGCTATAAGCGAGGAGGCTTACGAGCGCGCGGGCGAAATAAAGGCTTTGAGGATAGCCAAGGCTGAGGAGCTTGAGCGGCTTAACGAAAAATGGCAGAACGATAAAGAAAACCGCAATCTTGTGGTAGGGGAAGATGAAATCGCGTCCGTGGTGTCAGACTGGACTAAAATTCCGGTGCGCAAACTTGCGTTAGGAGAGTCAGAGCAGCTTATGAGTCTTGAAAGCACGCTGCATGAGCGTGTAGTAGGACAGGAGGAGGCGGTTACGGCAGTGGCGAAGGCTATCAGGCGTGGGCGTGTCGGACTCAAGGATCCGAAGAGGCCTACCGGCTCATTCCTTTTTCTCGGACCGACGGGAGTCGGTAAGACCGAACTTTCAAAGGCTCTTGCGGACGCTATGTTCGGCAGCGAAGCGTCGCTTATCAGGGTAGATATGTCCGAGTATATGGAGAAGCACAGCGTATCCAAAATGATAGGCTCGCCTCCGGGCTATGTGGGCTTTGAGGAGGGCGGACAGCTCAGCGAAAAGGTGCGGCGCAATCCTTATTCCGTAATTCTTTTTGACGAAATAGAGAAGGCGCATCCCGATGTTTTCAATATTCTTTTGCAGATACTTGACGACGGCGTGGTGACGGATTCCACCGGGCGTAAGATAGATTTCAAAAATACCGTCATAATCATGACGAGCAACGCGGGAGCGGAAAATATCGTTTCTCCGAAGAATCTCGGCTTTAACGCGTCAAGAGACGCGGAGCAGGATTACAAAAATATGAAGGAAAGGGTGCTTGACGAGGTCAAGAGACTTTTTAAGCCGGAATTCCTCAACAGGATAGACGAGATCATCGTGTTCCATATGCTCACAAGGGACGACGTAGCGAGAATCGTGGATATTATGGCGGCTTCGATAAACAAGCGTATCGGAGAGCAGATGAACCTTTCTATTGAGCTTGATGAGAAAGCGAGGGATTATATCGTGAAATCCGGCTACGATGAAAAGTACGGCGCAAGACCTCTTAAAAGGGCGCTTCAGAGCAAGGTCGAGGACGAACTTGCCGAGCAGATTCTTGAGGGCAGGATAAAAGCGGGAGACAGCGTGTTTATTTCCTGCGCCGAAGAAAACAACGACGGCAAACCGGAGAAGCCCGCCGACGGAAAACTTGTTTTTTCTGTAAAATAATGTGGCATAAAACCGAGGTTTGTGGTAGTATAAAATTAACGGAAGAGTTACCCGTAAATACATTCAGGAGGAACGGCAATGTCTGTAGTAGATACATTAATTCGTATTGAGGAAGACAAAACGATCAGCTTCGGCAATTATCTTTTGGATACCAAGACCAAGCTTGACAACGTGGAGCACAACGGGGATATTTATAAGGTCAAGACCTTTAACGAGATCACCAAACTTGAGAGGAACGGTATGTTCGTATATGAGTCGGTGCCCGGAACGGCTGTGAATAACTTTAAGATGCAGGACGGAGAAATAAGCATGGTCGTAGAGGGAGACCGCGACCCCCAGATTACGCTTGAGCTTGAACCGCAGAAGGAATACAAGGTCTATGTGGACGGAGCGGGAATCGGGAGCATGACGACGAACATAAGCGGAAAGCTTATACTGAGTCTAACTTTGGGCGCAGGCAATTCCGCAAAGGTAAAAATAGTACGGGTATGACGGTGTGCGTATCGGGCGGGGAATACCGCCCGATACGCAATTATTTGTAACAGAGGTACAGTATGGCTAAAGGTAAGAATACCGCCTTTTTCTGTAAAGAGTGCGGATACGAGTCCGCGAAATGGATGGGGCAGTGTCCTGCCTGCCATGAAT
>CAJTON010000003.1:65878-73251 GCA_910577605.1 uncultured Butyrivibrio sp. | reverse complement strand
GGTTAAAGGCGTTGCGTCCGCTGCCGCGGGAAACGCGGAGCCGGTCAGGATCTCCGAGGTGGATACCGCGGAGACTAACAGGTATTCTTCGGGTTTCGGAGAGCTTGACCGTGTGCTTGGAGGAGGCATCGTCACTGGCTCCATGGTGCTTGTCGGAGGCGACCCCGGAATAGGCAAGTCCACGATTCTTTTGCAGGTGTGCGCCAACATAGCGGAGAGCAGAAAAGTCCTGTATGTATCCGGAGAGGAATCCCTGCGTCAGATCAAAATGCGCGCGGACAGGATCGGGGAAATGCCGGATAATTTTCTTCTGCTGTGCGAGACAAATCTTGCGAATATCGACGCGGTGATAAGAAGGCATAAGCCGGACGCGGTAGTTATAGATTCGATCCAGACCATGTACTGCGAGTCATCGGATTCGGCTCCGGGAAGCGTAAGTCAGGTCAGAGAATCGACCTCTCTTTTGATGCAGATAGCCAAAGGACTTGGGATCACGGTGTTTATCGTCGGACACGTCACCAAAGAGGGAGTCGTGGCAGGTCCGAGGGTGCTTGAGCATATGGTTGATACCGTGCTATATTTTGAGGGCGAACGGAACGAAACATACAGAATAATAAGAGCGGTCAAGAACCGTTTCGGCGCGACCAATGAGATAGGCGTTTTTGAGATGTGCAAAGAAGGATTGAGACAGGTGCTTAATCCGTCAGAATATATGCTGAGCGGACGTCCGCAGGGAGAACCCGGCTCGGTCGTGGCGTGCCTTATGGAGGGAACGCGTCCGGTGCTTGTGGAGATTCAGGCGCTTGTGTGCCATACTAATTTCGGAATGCCAAGACGGACGGCTGTCGGAGCGGATTACAACCGTATGAACCTTCTTATGGCTGTTCTTGAGAAAAAAATAGGTATGCAGCTTTCAAGCTGCGACGCGTATCTGAATATTGCGGGAGGGCTTAAAGTAAACGAGCCGGCGCTCGATCTCGGTATGCTGTTTGCGGTCATCTCAAGCTTCAGGAACATTCCAGTACCGGAGAAAACGATAGTTTTCGGCGAGGTCGGACTTACTGGCGAGGTCAGGGCGGTCAGTCAGGCGAAGCAAAGGATAGCGGAGGCTGTCAAGCTCGGATTTGAGGAATGTATTCTGCCGTATGCGTGTCTAAAGTCTGTGGGCAATGTAAACGGGATAAAGCTTACCGGAATCAGATCCGTGGCGGAGCTTTGCGGAAGATAGAATAATCAGTAAATATGCGGTAAAACAGGAAGGAAGCAGATGGAGGAAGATTATGTAAATCAGCTGGCGCAGATCATTGACGATCTGGACGAGTCACAGCTTAAAGTGGAGAAGCACGCTTTTGACGTTATAAATTCGTCGGACACCTCTTTGAATCTTGTGCGCGAGGGAATTTCAAATGTTGAGGATATTGTGCGCGAAATAAACAGCCTTAACGGGATAGTCGAAGAGTCCTCCCAGAATATAAAGAAACTGGAGGATATGTCAAAGCTCATCGAGAGCTTTGCGAAGGTGATCGGCAAAATAGCTTCAAAGACGAATATGCTTTCTCTAAACGCTTCGATAGAGGCGGCGCGTGCGGGTGAGCAGGGGCGCGGTTTCGCGGTGGTCGCCAAGGAGGTGGGCAGTCTTGCGTCAAAGTCCACCAGATCCTCGGAGGACATTACCAAAACCGTTTCGGAGGTACATAATTTTGTTGACGCCATGATAACGTCGATGAACGACATACGGGAGCATTCTTTAAGACAGAATGAGAAGGCGTCAGAGATCGGCGCGCTGCTTCAAAAAGTGCTGGACGCGGCGCTTATCGCCAACGACGAATCGCGCAAAATGGAGCATGAGATCGCGTTTCAGAGAGATATAACAGATAATGCCAGAGAAACGCTTTGCGAGTACCGAAGCTGATTACGGGATATTTGACAAATTAAATAATTTCCTGTTGCATTTTAGTCAAATATGTGATATAAATAACGAGTGGCGTTGATTTGAGCGCCGTTATACAGGGGTATAGTTCAGCTGGTAGAGCGTTGGTCTCCAAAACCAAATGTCGAGGGTTCGAATCCTTCTGCCCCTGCTGATATTTAAGAGGATGTGCCTTGAGATTATTCAGGGCGCGTTATTTTTTTAAAGATATAACTATTGAGGAAACTATCGCGTAAATGATCGTGACAGCAATGACTGCCGCAATAAAATAAATAAGGATTCCGGCTTTGCTGACCGCTTGAGCGGCGATAAGCGCGCACAAGGTTCCGATAAGACAGAATACGACTCCCGACTGGCGGTAATGCGGTTTTTTGTTCATTTGCAGGCGTTCTTCTTTTGAAGCGAACAGATATGCGTTGTTAATGAGGAATCCTTTTTGTCTGAACTGTAAAAAGCCGATTATATACGCGGCTGCGGCTAAAGTGATACTGACGATTATTTCGGCTGTTTTCATGGAATGCCTCCGGTTTTTTGAGTATATTTTATCATATCAGCAGGAAATCAAGCGGCTGCGAAGCAGACATTTGATTTCACCTGATATGATAACGAAAAAATCTTTGAGCGCGTAGCGCGGCAGACGCGAAGCGGCTGGATTTTTAAGTATATTTTATCATATTTTGGGGGAAGAAAAAACATGAATTTTGCGGAAATGTATCTGGCGGCGGAAAAATACGACGAGGTAAAGGCGATAGGCGGCGACATCGAGAGAGACGGACGGTTTTATCATATTGTCGGAATGACGAGGTCAGGCAGGACCGCAAGACTGTATATCCTTGAGGAATTGCCCGAGGGAAGCCGGGAGAGCGCCCCGGAGCGTCCGCGAAGCAACCGTGACAGTATGCTGCTTGCGCCTGAGGACGGCTGTTTTTCGTCTATTCGTTCAATAGAGACGGATAACACGGTGATGGAGGTTCGCGGTATGTGCCGTGAATGGCTTGGAGCGTCGGACTATTGTTACAGTTTGCTTTTTTTTCACGAAATGATGAAGGCGGGCTGGGAGCTTTCGGACGACAGCCGTTTCCTTGCCGTGGATTGGGAGAGCATATGCTTGACAAGCATTGACTTTGAGACGGAGAAGGAAAAACTTCCGGAGTGGGAAGCCGGAAAGGTCAGATTGAAGTACGGCAGAGGTGCGAAGAAAAGTATTGTAGGGAAAAGGCTGTGCCTGAAGACAGGAAATGAGGCTGAGATCAAATTTTCGCTGGATTCCGGTAAGGGAATCTGTTATATAAATAAAGTCTATCCGATAGACGTATGGGAAGAGCAGGAGAAAAGGTTTGACGATCCCCGGTATTTGGAGATCATGACGAGGGAAGAACTTGAATCGCATAAAAAAGAGTTTTTTGAGATTCTGGAGGAGGAATGTCCGCGCGGTATGTGCTATCTCGGAATAGAATACGAATGCGAGCCGGAGGGCAGCGTATGCTTCTATGACGCGGATTTTCTTGACGCGGAGCCCAAAAGCAGCTCGGGAAGCGCGCGGATCATGATGATGACGCTGCGGCCCGACCGGTACGCACGGACTGACGCTGCGCGGCTGTATCATTCAGACTCCGGTCAAGCCGGATATCCGGGAAATAACGGCGGAGCTTTTATATTTTCTTGAAACGGTACCCGAACGGGAGGAAATAATATAAATTTATGGGAGGATCAGACATGGGAGATTTGGATCTGATAAAACGCTTTAAAATCGACGACGGCTTTTTCGGCAGATATGAAAGGCTTGTCCGCGAGAATGTCCTGCCCTATCAGGAGAAGGCGCTGAACGATATGATAGAGGGGGCGGAGAAAAGCCACTGTATCGAGAATTTCAGAATGGCGGCGCAGATGCTTAAGGAAGGGCGCTGCGACGGCGAATTTTACGGAATGGTTTTTCAGGACAGCGACATAGCCAAGTGGCTTGAGGGCGCGGCTTATTCGCTGCTTATGTATCCCGATGCGGAGCTTGAGAAACGCTGCGACGAGGTCATAGAGCTTATCGGCAGCGCGCAGCACGAGGACGGTTATCTTAACACTTATTTTACTGTCAAAGAGCCTGACAAAAGGTGGACGAATCTCTGCGAGGCGCACGAGCTTTACTGCGCCGGACATATGATAGAGGCGGCTGTCGCCTACGCCGAATGTACGGGCAAAAAAAGACTTCTCGAAATCATGTGCCGCATGGCTGACCATATATATGAGCGTTTTATCACGGAGGGCGCCGAGGGTTTTTCGGGGCATCCGGAAATAGAGCTGGCGCTTATGCGGCTTTACCGCTGTACGGGCGACGAAAGATACAAGGGGCTTGCGCTTCACTTTATTGACGTCCGCGGCGCTGACAGGGAATATTATGTAAAAGAACGTGAGAAATGCTGCTGGACGGTATGGGGCAACAATCCTTGGGACACGGAATACAATCAGTGCCACGCGCCCGTGCGGGAGCAGACTAAGGCTGTCGGACATGCAGTCAGGGCGGTGTATTTGTACACGGGAATGGCGGACGCGGCGCTTGAGAGCGGAGACGGATCGCTTGCCGCCGCCTGCCGCAGGCTTTGGGACAATATAACGGGCTGCCGTATGTATGTCACGGGAGCTATAGGCTCGGCATACGAGGGCGAGGCGTTTACGGAGGACTATCATCTGCCTAACGACTCGGCGTACGGCGAAACCTGCGCCGCGATCGGGCTGATATTTTTCGCAGGCAAAATGCTCAGACTCGAGCATGACGCAAAATATGCGGACGTTATGGAGCGCGCGCTTTACAACTGTGTGCTGGCGGGGATGGAGCTTGACGGGACGAAATTTTTCTATGTGAATCCGCTTGAAGCTCTGCCCGGAATATCCGGCAAGGCAAGGTCCCACCCTCACACGCTGCCCGTGCGTCCGAAATGGTTTACCTGCGCCTGCTGCCCTCCGAATGTGGCGAGACTTCTGCCCTCGGTCGGCGAGTACGCGTGGACACTGGAGGAAAATACCGTTTACAGCAATCTTTTTATCGGCGGAAAGCTTGATCTTGGAGATAAGCTCGGAGGCAGTATAATAATGCAGTCGGGACTGCCCTACGACGGAAGGGTACGCTATACCTTTGAAAGCTCGCTCGGCGCAATGAACATGAGGCTTGCCGTCCGTATGCCGGACTGGAGTGAAAACACTGTCATAAATAAGAACGGTGCGCCCGCCGTGTATGAGGTGAGCGGGGGATACGCGTATATTGAGGGTCCGTTTTCTGATTCTGACGCGGTGGACGTGGAATTTGACATGACGGTAAAGCGCGTATACGCGAATGTTGACGTGAGCGACGACAGCAATAAGGTCGCCTTGCAGCGCGGACCTTTAGTGTACTGTGCCGAGGGCGCGGACAATGACGGCGAGGTGCTTTCTCTCAGTATCGCTTCCGATGGCGCGGTAAGGGTCGGGGAATATGCTCCCGACGAGCTTTGCGGCGTCAGAAAGCTTTACGCCGAAGGCTTTAAGACCGTAAAAAACAACGGGCTTTACTCGTATATAAGACCGAAAAAGATTTCCTGCGAAATAACCTTGATACCGTATTACGCGTGGGCGAACAGGGGTCTTAACCAGATGCGGGTATGGCTGCCGGAGATATGATTTTTATTTAGGAGAGACAAAATATGTATAAGTTTATATGCTATCCAAGATGCACTACCTGTCAGAAGGCGAAAAAATGGCTTGACGACAATAATATCAAATATGAACTGCGGGATATCAAATCGGAGAATCCTTCGTTTGACGAGCTTAAGGAATGGCACGCAAGGAGCGGCAGACCTTTAAAGAATTTTTTCAACACAAGCGGTCTTTTATACAAATCTATGGATTTAAAGACAAAGCTGCCCGACATGAGCGAGGAGGAGATGCTTGAGCTTCTCTCCACTGACGGAATGCTTGTCAAACGTCCGCTGCTTGTCGCAGACGGATTTGTGCTTGTCGGTTTTAAAGAAAACGAGTGGGCTGAGGCTGTGCTCAGGGCGGATAACTTATAAATTTGAGAAGGAGCGGTCTGATATGCTTATATTCAGCATTATAATGTGGTTCTGCTCGGCGGTAACGATAATTCTCGCTGTCACGCTGTTAAGGGGAAATTACGCCTCGATGCACGGAAAGGTGTTTGACGGCACCGAGGATAAAGAAGGCTATGCCAAAGCTATGGGAGGACCAGCTTTGTTTCTTGGGTGCGGTATGCTTGTTGTCGGGATACTTGCCAGCTCATTAAAGGGACTGTATTCGATAATAATTTCCGCCGCGTTCTTATTGCTGACGGTAATAGCCGCCGGACTGTGGTTTTCTAAGATTCAGAAAAAGTATTCCGTTAAGGCAGATTTGTAATTTTTATCGGAATCGGGAGAATTGCAGGTTTTTGAAAAAAACATAGTTCCGCTGAACAAAGTCCGTTTTATAGGACTTGAAATCAGGTATTATTTCATTGTAGCAAGGAAAACAGCTTATACAAGGAGTGATACCATGAAAGGTTATTATGTTGCGGACGGTTATATGGGTTATGTAGACGGAAGATATATGCTTTTTGCCAGCGATTCGGATTATTACGAATATATGTCGAGGTAATTAAGCCAAAAGCCTACCCCTGCTGCGGATATGCTATCCGCGGTCAGGGGCGTTTTTATTCCTGTGAGTGATGAAATATATTGTGCGCTTGCCGCAGGTGTTCAATAAAAAACATCAATAAATATGATTAAATTTAATCATTTAAAAACATCAATAAATATGATATTATTTCACTATTCAGTCAAAGAGGAGTTAAAACGATATGAAAAATGCAGACAAATATATAAGACAGTATTTTTTGCCGCCCGTATGCGAATATGACTGGGCAAAGAAGGATCACATAGAAAAGCCGCCGATTTGGTGTTCGGTGGATCTGAGGGACGGTAATCAGGCGCTTATCGAGCCGATGAGCCTTGAGGAGAAGATAGAGTTCTTTCAGATGCTTGTGGACGTGGGTTTTAAGGAGATAGAAGTCGGATTCCCTGCGGCGTCGGAGACGGAATATACATTCATGCGCACGCTTATCGAGCGCGACATGATACCCGACGACGTGACTGTTCAGGTGCTTACGCAGGCGAGGGAGCACATAATAAAAAAGACCTTTGAGGCGGTAAAAGGAGCGCCGCATGCGGTCATACATCTGTATAATTCCACCTCCGTGGCGCAGCGCGAGCAGGTGTTCAAAAAGGATAAGGAGCAGATAAAGCAGCTTGCCGTTGACGGGGCGAAGCTTCTCAAAAGGCTTGCCTCGGAAACGGACGGGGATTTTTCTTTTGAGTACAGTCCCGAGAGCTTTCACGGGACGGAGGTGGAGTATGCCGTCGAGGTGTGCAATGCGGTGCTCGACGTGTGGGAGCCGGGACCGGACAGCAAGGCGATAATAAAT
>CAJTON010000003.1:59153-65867 GCA_910577605.1 uncultured Butyrivibrio sp. | reverse complement strand
CCCGCCACTGTGGAGACCGCCATGCCCCATGTTTTCGCGACGCAGATAGAATATGTCAGCAAGAATCTCAAATACAGGGACAATGTGGTTCTTAGTCTGCACCCGCATAACGACAGGGGCAGCGGCGTATGCGACGCGGAGCTTGGAATGCTTGCGGGCGCGGACAGGATAGAGGGAACTCTTTTCGGAAACGGGGAGAGGACCGGCAACGTAGACATAATCACGCTTGCGATGAATATGTTTTCTCACGGGCTTGACCCGCAGCTTGAATTTTCGGATATGCCCGCGATAAGGGAAAAATACGAGCGCCTTACGAGAATGCATGTGTACGACAGACAGCCCTATGCGGGAGATCTGGTGTTTACCGCGTTTTCCGGCTCTCATCAGGACGCTATCGCGAAGGGTATGGCATGGCGTGAGGATAAGAAACTTAAGGAATGGACCGTACCGTATCTGCCTATCGACCCTATGGACGTGGGAAGAACTTACGATGCGGATGTTATCCGTATAAACAGCCAGTCTGGAAAGGGCGGCGTAAGCTATATCCTCAAGACCAATTTCAGTATAGCGCTTCCGGAAAAAATGCGTGAGGAGGTAGGCTACGCTGTCAAGCAGGTGTCAGACGAGGAGCACAAGGAGCTTTCGCCTCAGTGGGTATATGAAATATTTGAGAACAACTATATAGAATATTCGCCTTATTTTAAGATAACGGACTGCCATTTCAAGCAAAACGACGGAATCATGGCTGAGGTGACGATCGCCTGCGGCGAGAAGAAGACTATTGTGGACGCCAACGGAAACGGACGTCTTGATGCGGTGAGCAATACGATAAAACAGTATTTCGGTATCAGCTACGAGCTTTCGGTGTACGAGGAGCACGCGCTTTCCCACGGTTCGTCCTCAAAGGCTATGGCGTATGTCGGAATAACCTGCGACGGCAGGATGTACTGGGGCGCCGGAATGGACGAGGACATCATAAAGGCCTCAATACACGCGTTAACGGTTGCCGTAAACAAACTCCCCTCGGTCGGAAACGACGGCGCGGGAAAGGACGACCGGCTTATGGCTATAATAAATTACATTCAGAACAATTATCAGGACGTTACGCTTGAATCGCTTGCCGCTAGATTCCATTTGTCGGAGCCTTATATCTCCAAGTTCATTAAGGATAAGTCCGGCAAGACCTTCGGCGAGCACGTCGCCTATGTGCGTATGAAAAAGGCGAAGGTGCTGCTCAAAAACGGCAATATGACGGTCGAGAATATCGCTCTCGCGGTGGGCTATCAGAATGTGGAGCATTTTAACCGACAGTTCAAGAAGATGTTCGACATGACGCCCGTACAGTACCGTAATTCATGCAGATGACCTAGATATTTGAAATCAGCCGCAGCCCCGTATGAGGGCTGCGGATTTTGGTAAAATAGCTCTTGCAATCCGTGGGACATTATGCTAGAATGTTTTTTGTCAGTTGAATGATCCCTGATAGCTCAATGGTAGAGCACTCGGCTGTTAACCGAGTTGTTGCAGGTTCGAGCCCTGCTCGGGGAGCGCAAAACGCCGCAGGAATGGCGCTGGAGAGATCCCGCAAACAATGTGTTTGCGGGATTTTTATTTTATTAAAGCAGATCTGCCGACAGAGCAGAGTGAGAAGAAGTCAATTTGCGCTACATCGCTGAAAAGTGCGTTAGATCGCTCTATCTGGAACAGAAGGAAGATTGATTGTTTATATGACCGGTGATATAATAAAAAAAGAAGAGCGAGAAGTCGCTTTCAGATGAGAAAGACAGGAGGAAAAAATAATAAATATGGACATGAATACAAAAAAACAGGTTACAAACAGTAGTACGGCGGTTATGCGCGCCAGGAAACTGGCTGAAATCGGAGCAGAGCAGTATGACGAGCGTGAGATGCAGCGGATAGTAAGGGAACTGGAAACGCTCGCCGCGGAATATCCGGCTGAGGCGGATATCCTCGTTTCCCTTGCGCAGGGAATGGTCTGGTTAGGCTGTTTACAGGAGGAAGAGCAGGCGTCGGAAACGGTGGGCAGACTGGAAGCGCTGGCTGCGGCTCATAAGGAGGTTACGGATATTGCGGTCAAATACGCAAGAAGCCTGGTCAATCTTAGCAATATTCAGGATGAAGAAGGGACTCTCGTCACTGTCTCCAGACTGGAAGCGTTAGCCGCGGAATATCCGGAGGTGAAGGGAATAGCGATTCAGTTTTCCGAGGGGCTGTTTAATCTGGCTTATGAACAGGATCTTGACGGAGGCTTAAAAACGGTGGGACGCTTGGAAGAGCTTGCCTCAAAGTATCCTGATATTGCGGAAATAACAGTTCAGTACGCGAAAGGGCTGGCATATCTGAGCTATGACAGCGAGGGAGAGGTTACATACGGCATCATAGACAGGCTGGAGAAGGTTGCCATGCAGCATCTTGACATCACTGATATAATTGTTCTGTATGCCGAGGGACTTGCCAATTTAAGCTATGAGCAGGACGGGATCGCATTATTTCAGACGGTCGGTAAATTGGAAAATATTGTTTCCGGCTATCACGGCAATATGAATATTATCGGCTCATATGCCGAAGGACTTGCCAATCTGTGTTATGAAGATGAAGAAGCTATGGTGTCGAGGGCGATCGACAGATTGCAGGAGCTTACCGAGGAGTATCCTGATTCTGACAAAATAAAGGAACAATATGAAAGGGCTTTGGAAAATTTGGATTCCGTGGAGGATGACGAATGGGATACGGATCCTGATACAGATGAGGACTATGACGAGGAGGACGAAGAAGATGACGAAGATGAGGAAATGCCGGAGCCTTATGACATTCAGAGTCTGAATCAGGAGCAGCAGGAAGCACTGAGAATGGCAGAGGATTTGCAGAAAATACTTTCGGAGCATCCGGAGGATACGGGTATAGTGGTAGAGTTTGCCAAAAAGCTGCGCGGCATGTGCGGAATTCCGGGCGCGCAGGGCTGGCAGGCGTCGGCGTCGTTGGAATATCTTTCGGCGGATTATCCGGAGGTGGAAGACGTGACGAAGGAGCTTGCCAAGGGATGGGTACTTCTGAGCCGCGTCGTGGATGAAATGTCGGCGACAATGGTCAATGCCAGACTGGACGGACTTGTTATGTTAAATCCCTATCTGTCTGATGTAGTAAAGGAATTTAAAAGAGAGCTGGATGAAGCGGAATAGGAATATGGTCGCAACAAGTAAGGCGGGGGTTGAGATAAAGGATATCTATGAGGATTGCGACGGGGGCGGTCTTTTTGATAAATATATGATGTCCTATGTCATTGCTTGCGCTGTTAAAAAGTAATCCGAAGAAGGTAAAATATGGAACCGAAGAAAAAGAGCAGAATAAAAGTTTTTGCCAACAATGCCTATGCCGTCAGGACCGTATGGGAGATAAGCAGGCAAAGAGTAATACATACCGCGATAAACTCGGTTGCCGGGTACGCGGAGTGGATTTTTGTCAGCATATTCTTTCTGCGCTATATAATAAACGCGATAGAAACGGAGGCTTCGTTCGGACGCATAATGGTTTTTGTGGGAATATGCTTTGCGGTGTTCGGGGGATTTGCGGTTTATGACAGCTATATGCAGTCGGCGGTGATTCCTTTTACTGATAACAAAATATACAGGACGCTTTATAAAAAACTTTACGCGAAGGCGCGCAACGTCGAGCTTGCGTGTTTTGAGGACGCGGACTTCTATAACCGCTACACCATGGCGCTGGACGGTTCGGCGCAGAAAATGACGAAATCGGTAGAGTTCTTTTTTCAGGTGCTTTTCGGAGTGATAGCGGCGGCAGCGGCGTTCTCGTCTATGTTTATGATAGATCCCTTTTCGGTGCTTTTCGTGATTTCTCCAATAATTGGTAATTTTGTGTTCGGCGGCCTTATGAATAAAATATGGGGCGGCAGATATACGGACAATGTAAAAAACAACCGTAAAGCAGAGTATGTGAACCGTGTGATGCACCTTGCGGAATTTGCCAAGGAGATACGGTTCTCAAGCATACACGGACTTATGATGAAGCGCTATGAACAGGCGGTGGAGGGAAATATAGAGGTAGCGGAGAAATATGCGAAGAAGGCTGTGGTCTATACATGGGCGCAGAATGTCACGACCTTCGCGCTTGTTTTTGAGGGTATAATGATTTATGCGGCGTACCGTACCATCGTATCGAAAACGATGGGACTTGCGGAGCTTGCGATAATGTTCACCGCAATGTCAACCTCGTCGTGGATACTTATAGGCATGTTCAACAATATTACAGAAGCCATGAAAAACGGCGAGTTTCTTGAATATTTCAGGGGATTTATGGAATACAAGGAGAAGATACCGGAAGATCAGGGCGGGCTTATTCCCGAAAAGGTGCGCTCCGTTGAGTTTAAGAATGTCAGCTTCTCTTACGGCAATAACGAGCCGGTGATAAATCATCTCTCCTTTAAAATAGAAGGAAACAAGGTCTGCGCGCTGGTAGGACACAACGGAGCCGGAAAATCGACGATAATCAAGCTGCTTTTCAGGCTTTACGATCCTTCGGAGGGAGAAATATTAGTCAACGGAATAAATATCAAAGAATACGATCTCAGGGAGTACAGAAAGTTATTTTCGGCGGCGTTTCAGGATTATAAGGTCATGGCTGTGTCGGTCAAGGACAACGTGCTCATGGGAGGAAGCTTTGAGGATCCCGACAAAACCGCGGAGTACGCGCTCAAATGCGCGGGCGTATGGGATAAGGTGAGTTCGCTTGAAAGCGGAATGGACACTATAATGACAAAGGAATTTGATAAGGACGGCGCGGTGCTTTCCGGAGGCGAGCAGCAGAAAATAGTGGTCGCGAGGGCTTTTGCTCAGAAATCGAGCGTGAAGGTGTTTGACGAGCCCTCATCGGCGCTTGACCCCATTGCCGAATACGAGCTTTATAAAGGTATTATGAACGAAAGCAAGGGACATATAACTCTTTTTATCTCTCACAGGCTTTCTTCGGTCAAGGACGCGGACATGGTATTTATGCTTGAGAACGGCACGGTGATCGAATCCGGCACGCACAGGGAGCTTATGGCGCAGAACGGAAAATACTGTGAAATGTTCACCAGACAGGCGCAGAACTATCTTGCGGACGAGTCGTACAGAGAGGGGGCGCCGGTATGAATAAACGAGGTTTAAAAAAGGTGATAGGCGATAATCTGTATCTCTTAAAGCTCTGCTTTAAGGCGGCTCCGCTGTATGTGATTCTTTTTATCGTGGAGACGGTGCGCAACGAAGCGGTCATATTTCTTGAATTTACCTTCGGGCTTAATTATGTCCTTGAATGCGCGGAGTACGGCAGGCCGTTTAAACAGGCGGCGCTGTTTTTGGTATCATTGCTGACCTTTGTGGTCGTCGGTCTGCTTTTCAACGCGTATCTTTTTCAGAAGCTCCAGATGAAGTCGCAGCCGAAAATAAAGCGCGCGCTCAAGCAAATGCTCTATATGAAAGCAAAGGAGATAGACCTTGAATGCTATGACGATCCCGAATTTTACAACAACTATGTTCTTGCTGTTTCGGAGATAGAGAATCAGACGGAACGGATCTTCGCCGTTATCGCAAATCTTTTTACGGGACTTACGTCGATCGTGCTTTCGGGCGCTTTTTTCATTGGGAACGATGTGTTTTCGTTCATATTCGTAGTAGTATCATTTGCGGCGTCCCTTGCGTCGGGTAAAGCTCTTGCCCGGCTGGAGTTTAAAATAAGGAATGAGAAAAACCCAGACGAGCGCAAGCTCGGATATGTAAACAGGGTGTTCTATATGAACGATTACGCGAAGGAGGTACGGCTTAATACAGAGGTCTCCGGTCTTTTGCTGAAAGATTTTGACGAAACGAACGACAGACTGCTTGAGATCGAGAGGAAGAATGCGGGGAGGCGCTTTGGGCTTCGCTTTCTAAAAAATTATGTAAGCAATAATTTCATTATCGACGTTGTCTATATGATCTATCTCGTGTACAGCGCGGCGGTGCTTCACAGGATATCTTACAGCAACGTAGCCGTAATGCGCGGTACGGCGAACCGCATGAAGAACCGTATGAGGCAGTTTGCCGACGTTTATCCGAAAATGCAGGAGATCAGTATGTATGTCGGGAAAATACAGAAATTTCTGGACATAGAGCCTAAGATCGTCAGTACCGCAGACAGAAAAGTTCCGCAAAACCCGACAAAGATAGAGCTTCGCGGAGTTTCCTTCGGTTACGGTAAATCGGACGGTTATGTTCTGAAAAACATAAATATGAAGATCGAGCCGAACAGCAAGATCGCCATAGTCGGATATAACGGAGCGGGAAAAACGACGCTTATCAAGCTTATTATGCGTCTGTACGACCCAGATGAGGGCGAGATACTGCTTGACGGCGTGAACATAAAGGAATACGATCTTGAAGAGTACCGGAGCATGATAGGAACCGTGTTTCAGGATTTCAAGCTTTTTGCGGCTACGGTCAAGGAAAACGTACTGCTTGATTTCGCGGAAAACGGCAGCGACAGCGAAGTTGAAATGGCTATAGACAAAAGCGGCTTTGCCGAACGCCTTGCGTCGCTTCCGGACGGTCTTGATACGAACCTTACGACTGAATTTGAAGACGACGGCGTTAATCTTTCGGGAGGCGAGGCGCAGAAGCTTGCCATTGCGAGAGTATTCTATAAGAAGGCGAGCCTGATAAT
>CAJTON010000003.1:12089-59143 GCA_910577605.1 uncultured Butyrivibrio sp. | reverse complement strand
ACTCGACGAGCCGTCTTCAGCACTTGATCCGATAGCGGAGTATCATCTTAACCGCTCAATGCTTACGGCGGCGGAAAACAAATCGGTGGCGTTCATTTCGCACCGCCTTTCGACAACTCGCATAGCGGACAGGATATATATGCTTGAAAACGGAAGGATAATTGAAGAGGGAACCCATTCCGGTCTGCTTGCCTTGGGGGGAAAATACGCACAGATGTGGAGGGTTCAGGCGGGACAGTACAAGGTTACATAATGGTGTACGGTTTCTCTTATGGTTTCGGCGTTCTCTGCGGTTAAGCACAGCCGAAAGCCGATGTATGAAATTGCAGAAGTAAGAAAGCGGCTGCCGCCTTTTAACTGCGGAGCCGCTTTCTGCATGGTATGCTTTTACCTTGAAAGATATTCTTTTACGTCCAGGATCTCCTGTGGAATTTCGATTCCCTTTGCCTCAAAGGTACGGCAAAGCGTGTCGATCCTCTTCTTCTGAGGGTGTCGCTGACGTTCAAACATTTCAAAATCCTTTGTGTAGGCGGGATTAGCCTGAAGGTTCTGACGGATTATCTTGTTGAAAGGACAGTATTTTGCGAATATCAGCCTCGCGACTTTGTTAAGCCTGCTTGAACCTGACGATTCGTACAGTACCCACTGTTCGTAATCCTTCGCGAAAACAAGACTGTAATTGTTGCGGCAGGCAGTGAGGGCGGACTTTATCTTCTCCTTGGAAGCCTCCGTAAGCTCATGGTTTTTCTTATAAAACTGAAGGTAGTCGTAATATTCCGAAGTAAGTGATTTCTCCGCGAGCACGTTCCAGTACTGTCCCTGTATCCTCTTGCAAAGCTCCCACCTGAAGCGTCCGAAAAGATTGAGCATGATGGAATCAAGCTTTGCCGAGCAAAGTATGGGCAGCATACAACGGGCGGGCGAAAGTCTGTTGCGGCCTTCGATCTCCTGCCACATTACACCGTATGTTCCCACGCACGGCATAAGAATGAAATCAGGTATGACTTCAGTGTATATGAATTCTCTTGTGATGCCGAGCTTCTCGTTGGTATATACGGTGGAGCGGTAGAAAAGCGAATAATCGACCTCTCTTGTGTCGTTGACCGTTTTCATTACCGAAGCGGTAGTCGTGAACATCGAGTCGGCAGGCTTGAGCATGGTTTCCTCAGTGAGAATGGGTACAAAGGAGCTTATGTGACCGCATGCCATTTTGTTGGCGTGCGTAAACATATTCTGGATCTCAAAATCAAGCTTCGCCTCGCGGTCAGCCATAGCCTCCTTAGGGTCAAGCTTGCCTAAACGCGCCTGTTCTCTTACATAATCCTCGTAGTTCTGGTCCAGACTGTTTCGTGAGGGCGTTTTTTCCTCGTTGTATATAAGCCTGAGCCATCTGTAAATAGTGTATATATGTTCGTTTGAAAAAAGTTCGTCTATTTCGTGAGAAGCCTTGTAAAGAGCGACGCAGTCGGAAGGCTTGACAAGTTCCTCGTCTATATAGCCGAAATTCAGAAACATATTGATGTAATTAGGTATGTTCTGATCATCCAGAGTTTTCATAAATACTTTGTGATACAGTTTATAGAAACCGTCGGTGATCTCTTTGCGGAGCCTGCGCGCGGCGTCGTCCGTACCGGTCTTGTTGGAGCACCCTTTAAACTGCTTTATAAGAGCGGTGTAAGCCTCCGCGTCTTCCTCGTCCATCTGGGAGTAGGCGATGATCTTGGCAAGCGAGCCTTTGAGCTGAGTAAGTATGGTCGAATCGGCATAACCGTCGTAGCTGTCGGAAATAACTATATCGTCAACCACAGGTTCGGGTTCGGGCTCCGGCTCCGGTTCGACATAATCAAGGTCTATGCCCAGATACGCCGCCATCTGAAGACAGGCGTCGTTTATTACGGTTGCGAAGCGCGCGGACGCCGCGATTTCTGCGGCGGCAACCGCTGAATTAGACGTGAAGTAGCGTTCCGCGACCTCCGTGGGAATGGTGGGGAAACCGTTGTATTTTTCAAGCTCCCATTTAGCGACGCGGCTGTCGGGAGAGAAAGAAGCGTCGCTTTTACGGCATCTTACGATAAGCGAGAGGTATGTGTTTATAAGCTGTGAAACAAATCTTGAGGAAACCGAAACGAGCTTTCCGGATTTGTCGCGGTATTTTTCACACAATGCCGTGATATCGTTCACTCCGGTATAGGGAATGCGTTCAAGCATACAATCCTCGGACGCCACATAATTGTATATTCCTATGCCGTAGTATCCGTCGACGGCTCCGGCTATCGAGCCGGGTCCCATGATATAATTGCCGTATGCCGCGTAAGCGGTAAGCTTTCCTTTGATAACAAGATAAATATATTCGATATCGCCGCCGTTGTTCATAAGCAGTTTGCCGGCTTTTAATTCCATAAGATTATTGTTTGCAGCCATAGATATGCCTCCGAAATTCTTTATAAGATTATTTTAGCGTGAAAGAACCTTATAGTCAATATAAAGAATTTCCGACCATGAATTTCCTGCGCATAAAAATAGTGACGAAATGAAAAATATGTGTTATGCTGAAAATATGCCATATAATAAATTCGGGTGAGGATACCCTGATACGGATACGAGGAGGTTAAAATGATTATTAACGACAAAAATAATTTCGTGCCCATCGTGGTAAAGCTGTTGAACGGTCTTGGTTACACGAATGTTGAAGAAACTGGGGATCAGTCCAAAAACATTGACATTACCGCCGAAAAGGACGGGGAAAAATATTGTTTTAAATGCCGTTATGATATAGATGCGATAGGTGAAAAGGCAGTTGAAGAGCTTGAAAAGGCTTCCTCCGGTTACGATAAGGCAGTGTTTGTGACTAATAGCTCGTTCCTTTCTTCCGCGAAGAAAAAGGGCGAGGCTGCGGGGATCCTTCTGTGGGACCGTAACACCGTTGACAGACTTACGATAAGCGTTTCTGAGAATCTTGAGGACAAGGTGGAGGAGGTAAAACATCACAGAGCAATATTTGTGGTTATCGCCGTGCTTTTGCTTCTGGCGGCGGCAGCCGCCGCGTACTGGTTCTATTTCAGAAAATAAGGCGGAAAATATTTAAGCCCCGGAGCCGCGGAAGCTCCGGGGGCTTTGTTTCTATTGTACAGATTCCTCGTATTTGTCTATCATGCTTTCATAGAAGTCCATTATTTGGTTGTAGGAGCTTCTTGATGTGCATGCCTCCTGCATTTTCTTGACCGCGTCGTCAAATTCTTCATCGGTTGCGGCGTATATCGCGAGCCACGAGTTGGTGCATATGTCACCGGACAGCTCGCTGTTAGTTAGAAAGAGATCGGAAGGCAGCTCGTCGGATATGAAGTCCGAAGCTGGGAGTATAGTGAAGCCGTTTTTTTCAATATATTCGTCGGTGCTCTGGGCGCCCGTGTGTTTTTTCCAGTCGCTTATCGCTTCTTCAAACCGTCCGGTATTTTCTGAGTACCATGTGCTGTTTTTGACAGATTCCCATGTGATAAGGTTGTATGAGTTTCCTGTCTTGTCAAATGCCGAATCGGGAGAAAGGCACATACTGCCGAACATGGAATAGCCGGTGTTGTACGCTCCGGTGTAGCCCTCCGGCATCTCAGTGCTGTCGTCATCAAGGCAGGCGTATCCGAACTCGGTTATATACGGAGCGCCCGAACCGTCGTAAGTCCATGTTACGTCCTTGGGACCGTAAAGATTGGTAAGCACGCCTTCGGGGGTGTAGAGCCAGTTTATAAGCTGCATGGCAAGTTCGGGATTCTGACATTTGGAGGAAACGCTCCATATGGCGTTATGCCCGTAAGGGCTGTATTCGTCGGCTATATTACTGAAATCCTCCGCCACAACAGGAACCATGTACTTGCCTTTGGAAAGTCTTGCCGTAGTGTTGTAAGGGTCGGTTATATATTTGTACATTCCCATGACGGCTTTGCCCGAGCCGTAATCCTTCTGCGCCATGGTGTATGTCTGCGATTCCGAGGAAGGGTCCAGAAGTCCGGCGCGGTACAGCGAATTGTAGAATCTGAGGCACCGCACATAAATTCCGTCCTCGTCAATGCAGGGTTCGTACGAACCGAGCGAGGGATTGTACATTCCGAAGCCGAAGTCGGTGTAGCCGTAGAGCGCGGCGGTTGAGCGCACCATGTCAAGCATGGTGTCGTCCCAAGTGCTGAATGAGGATATTCCGTATATCTTTGAATCCGAATCCTCTGAGGCAAGCTTTACCATATCCTCAAGCACTGCTTCAAAATCCTCAAGCGTATTTATCTCAGGACATCCCAGCTTTGAGTACAGATCCCAACGGATATAAAAGCAGTTGTAGAAGTCCTCGTGTCCTTCCACGTCCTTGCATATGTTGCCGTAGATCCCGTAAATCCTTCCGTCGGGATCAAGCTTCCTGTTTTTGTCAAGCGCTTCCTTATAATTTGCTTCCAGATACTGACCGTGATTCTCCAAAAGACCGCTCTGTTCCCAGTCCATAAGAAGTCCGGCGTCCTTGGCGGTCCGGTAACTTGATTCGTTGTTGAAAACAATGACGTCTCCGA
The DNA here is from genome assembly GCA_910577605.1 of uncultured Butyrivibrio sp. GTDB lineage: Bacteria > Bacillota > Clostridia > Lachnospirales > Lachnospiraceae > Eshraghiella. The sequence continues at coordinate 54,593 of CAJTON010000003.1, read as the reverse complement.
GCGATCCGGCCTCGACATAAGCGTTGAAGGCCTGGTCGGAAGAGGTGCGGAAATTAAGCTTCACATTAAGCCTGTCCTTTAATACCTCGGCGAACCATCCTGTCATTTCCCCCGAAAAAACGCTGCTTTGGTCGTAGACTGTCAGCGAGACCGTTTTGTCGTCAGTCTTATCGGAAAAAGCGCATCCGGTAAACGCCGTAATAGTAACGGCGGCCGCCGCGACAGCAGCTGCAATGCGTTTATTTATTTTCATAATATATAAACCTCCGGGTGTAAAATAAACTAAAGGAGGGCGACCTTAATTGCATAAGGCCGCCGGATAGGAATGAAGAAAAAGGATAATCTTTTCCTTAATGTTTGGTACATGTTCATAATAAACCTTAAATGCGTCGAAAATATGAACAGTAAATAAAATATTTATAATTTTTCTGAAAAAATAATGAATTATTCCGCGCGCTGTGATAAAATCGTTAGGAAAAGCGGATTTTTGCGAGGTGATTTCAATGGAAAAGACGGAATATATTGATATAAACGGAACCGGACATTTTTTTATAGAATATGAGACGGATTTTGAAAAGCCTGTGATACTGTATGTCCATGGAGGTCCGGGACTTGCGGAATCTCTTGTGGGATGGGAAATAGCGGGGTATACAGAGAAGTTTTACAACTGGATATTTTACGACCAGAGAGGCGCGGGCAGGACCTATTACAAAAGCCCCGACGGACTTGTGACGTATGAGGACATTTACAGCGATCTTGACGCGATAGTCCGTATGCTGCATGAACGCTACGGAAAGAAGATATTTATAATGGCGCATAACTGGGGAACGATTCCCGCAATACGCTACGTCCGGGAAAATCCCCGATTTATCGCGGGATACATAGGAAACAGCCAGATAGTCGATATGGTGAATATAGCGAAAACAAGATGCGCAAGGGTTAAAGAGCTTGCACTTTTGGCGGGCAGCAAAAGAGACGTTAAGACGATAGATAAGCTTTCAGAAGCTACCGGAGGGACGTTTGCGAGAGAAAGACTGACCAAAAAACAGATCACCAAGCTCAATGTGCTTCTGGGCAAATACAATATCGCGAGCGGAACTGATAAGCTCCTTATGAAAAAGATCCCCACAAATCCGCTTTATGACATGGTGGATCTCAGGATCCTTATGAGCGGTCCCAAAATAAGCTATAAGCTCAACGAATATATGAGGGGCGTCAATCTTTTTGACGAGGATAAAGCATATGAAGTCCCTATGATGTTCATAACCGGTAACTGGGATTACCAGTACCCGTATAAGACCGCCGCTGACTATATGGAGCAGCTTTCGGCGCCGTGTAAGCAGATGACCGTAATAGAGGACGCCACATACGACGCTATGTATGAAAAACCTGAGGAATTCTGGGAGGCGTTTACGGGATTTGTAGATAATGTATAATAAGCGCGCACGCTTATTATTGCCCTGCGGTCGCATGAGATGACTTAGGTAAGTCCTGCTTGCCGCGTTTGCGGCACGAATGAACATTTTTTGTTGCGTATCGGCGTGAAAAGTAGTATAATATTAAGAAATAAGTGCGTATCGCCTGCTTATGAGTACAAATATGGCATATGAAAAGCAGAGGAGCAGACTATGAATAAAAAAAGTCATTCAATTAAATACAGGACGACGGCAGTACTTGTTATTCTGTTTGTTTTGTTTGCCGCTTTTCTTTTCTCGCTTATATATACCATAGGCGGCTACAGCAAACAGATGAAGTTTTACACGCAGAATTATTACAGAGTCATAAAGATCAATTCCTCCGTGAACAGTTTTAACGGGGCGGTCGAAAGGTATGTTAAAAACAATACGAAGGAAAACGGCGAAGTTGTTTCCGATGCTTTTGCGCAATTCCGTGACGATCTTAAGGAATTACATAGCGTAAGGTTTAAGCTTGAAGACGATTTGAGATATGACATTGAAGAGGCTAACGGCGAGCTGGCGCTGATTTCGGCTACGGTCAGCAGCATACTTGCGGCTGACAACATAGAGGATATAAGAGACGTATACAAAGAATCATTGAGTGGAAGCATTAGCAGGGTCAGTGAAAAGATATTCTCCGTATATGAAGCGCTTTCCGAGTCAGGCAAAGATAAATACGAAGGCTTCAAAGGCGGCGTCGCTTTTGTGCAGGTGCTGATGGTACTGTTTTTCATAGGCTTTACCGTGATGGCGGTATATACCATGGTCTTTGTTAAAAATAAGATCGCGAAGCCTATCGGGGATGTCTGTGAATGGGCGGGCATTTTTAAGGAAGGCTACTGTGATATGGCGGATCTCAAATTCAAGACTGAGGATGAGATGGCGCAGCTTGCGGAATCCTTTAACATAGTTAAGAATAATCTTGTCAAAGCGAACGCGTTAAAGGCGGAGTATGAAAAACTCATGCAGAAGATACAGAATGACGAGGAGCATAAAAAGAAGTTCGTTCAGCAGCTTTATGACGAGAAGCGCGAGAAGGAGGCTATCAGTACGGTAGCGAAGCGCGACGGTCTTACCGGTCTTTACAACAGAAGGACGTTCGACGGAGTGGTAGACGAGTTCCTCGGAAAGAAGCCTGCCGGGACGGAGGGCGCGCTGTTTCTTATAGATATGGATAATTTTAAAAACGTCAACGATTCGCTCGGACATCTCGCCGGAGACGAGGCGCTCAAGACGCTTGCGGGCGTTATGCGGATGGTGTTCAACGGGGCTTATCTCGGAAGATACGGCGGCGACGAGTTTACCGTATTCATTGTCGGATACGGCAGCGACGAAGAGCTTGAAAAGCTTGCGGCTGATTTGTGCGCCAAAATGGATATGAATTTTGAACACGAGGGCAAGTCCGTTAGTCTTTCGGTAAGCGTGGGCGTTGCTACCACCGCGGGCGTAGAGGAGTATTCCGAGCTTTATATGCAGGCGGACAAAGCGCTTTATTATTCAAAGGAGAACGGCCGCAATCAGTATAAGCTTGCTTCCTCGCTTGAATAACGGACAAAAGGTAATGTTGGAAAATTCCGGCTCCGCCGGCACTTTATTAATATTATCGGAGATGCGTAGATGAAAAACATTAAACATATTATTATCAGTACTTTAGTTCCATTGGCAATAGTGGGACTAATTTCATTAATTGCGTTTATATTCTGTGATGTGGGGCTTGTTGCTAACGATTGTTATGAGCAATATGTTCCTTTTTTGAACGCGTATTATGACGTTCTCACGGACGGCAAAAGCATATTCTATTCGCTGACCGGAAGCATGGGCTATGATTTCTGGGCGGTTTTTTCTTATTACCTTGTTTCGCCGCTTAATTTTATAATTCTTCTTTTCGGAAAGAGCAGGATAGTTTACGCTGTGAATCTGCTTATCGTGCTGAAGCTTGCCTTCTGCGGAGGGACATTCTCGGTGTTTCTCAAAAACAGGTTCCCTAAGGCGAAGTGCAGCCGGATAGTGTCGTTTTCGACGATATACGCGCTCTGCGGCTTCATGGTCGGATACGCGTGGAACATAATGTGGCTGGACGGCGTGCTTTTGTTTCCTCTCGTTATAATGGGGCTTGATCTGCTGATGAGAGAAAAGAATCCCAAATGGTACTGGTACACGCTTTTTCTTTCGCTGCTCATAGTTATAAGCTATTTTGTAGGCTATATGAGTTGTATTTTCATTTTCCTTTATTTTTTTACTTACAGCTTCAAAAGCTTCGGCGACTTTATGAAAAAGTTTCTTTGGGTTGGATTCAGTTCGCTTCTTGCCGTAGGAATAAGCGCGGTGATACTTCTTCCTTCGTTCGGCGGGGTCCAGAGCACATATATTTCGGGAGAACTGCTGCCCGCGCCGGAGTTTTACGGAAGCTACGCGGAAAGCTTTTCCAATTTCCTCATAGGTATTCCGCAGATAGGAATAAATTTTGACAGACAGTACGCGAATCTTTTTATGACTACATTCGCCTTGCTGCTTTCGTTAGTCTACTTTACGTCAGGCGGCGTCAAGCCCGGTAAAAAGATCCGCAATTTCATATTGCTTGCGGTGATGCTTTTCAGTCTGAATTTCAAGCCGCTCAATTTTATATGGCACGGCTTCCATGAACAGACGGGGATACCCAACCGATTTTCTTTTATGATAACATTCCTGCTTCTGTCAATGGCGTTTGAAATATGTGTGCAGAGCAAGAAAAGAGTTAAGAAGCGTTCCATTTTTGCCGCGTTCGGACTTCTTGCGGCAGGAGCGGGCGCGCTGGCTTATTTTGATAACGACCTGATAATGCAGGCGGCTGTTACAGCGGGGCTTGCGTTCGCTTATGCACTGATACTTGCCTTCGGACGCGGAAAAGTCAAGTTCGTCATATCGCAGATTTTTGTGTATGTTGAGCTGACGGCTATGCTTGTTCTCGGCATTTTTACCGTAAGCAGCAGCGTTATCGGAGATTACAGCCATTATATGGCTGATTTTGAAGCGATAAATTCCAAGAAGGAAAACGGTTATTACCGTGAGAAAATAGACGAGGTATACAATCCCAAAGAGGAATGGTTTGAAAACGAAGCCGAATATATGACGTTTGACGAGATTTCCGCCGATAAGATAAGGGAATGGTGCGATTATATGAAAAATATCGGGCACCAGTCCGTCGTGAGCGAGGCGACGCTTTATAGCATCAGAGCCATGTCGCTTTTCAATACCTTCAACAATTACGACCAGACGCTTTTTTACTGTCATACGGGCGCTACCGGAGGAACCAATAACGTTATGTATTACGGTGAGAACGCGTTTATGGATATGCTTCTTGGCGTAAGATACTATTATACGAGATATTATGACGTTAATTCCACTGCTTACGAGTATGTAAGGACGGAGGGAGAGGTAGGCGTATACCGCAACAAATACGCGCTGTCAGTCGGCTACGCGATACCGGACGCGCTCGCAAAACAGGATTTTGAACTCGGCGACAATCCTTTTGAGTCTATGAACACGCTGAGCAAAAATATTACGGGCGGCGTTGTTTTTTCAAACAGGAATTTTATTTTTGAAGAAGATAAGTCCGCTCCTGACGGAGTTCTGTCTTATACGCACGTTATCGGGCAGGACGAAGAATTTCTCTTTCAGCCGGTAGTTTCTGATGTGCAGAGGATAGACGCGTATGTTGACGGTGAGCTTGTATATACGGGCAATCGCAGCCAGTGCGTCATAGATTTGGGAGCGCTCAAAAAAGGAACGCAGGTGCGCGTTATAATATCGTTAAAGAATCCTGAAAATCCTTCGGCGACTATGTACGCAGCGGCAATAGATAATAAGGTCTTACAGGACACATATGATATGCTCTCGATATATCAGCTCCAGGTCAGAGAATATTGGGATGATTATCTTAAGGGCACGATAAGCCTTGACGATACCTCGAACGTGCTGCTCACGATTCCGTATGCCGAGGGCTGGACACTCAAGGTCGACGGAAAGGAAACCGAGCCGGACAAATGGTGCGGACTGTTTATGATGCTTGAGCTTTCAGAGGGTACGCATACGATTGAGATGAGTTATGTCACGCCCGGATTCAGACTTGGGCTTTACATTACGTTGGCAAGCGCCGCATTATTTCTTACTGCGCTGACGGTTACTCTCGCTGTCACCGGTCACCGCAGGAAAAAGAGCGCGTCCGCCGTTACGGTAAACAATGCCGCCGCGGATAATATACCGGAGCCGGTTCCCGTTTTGTATGAAGAAGCTGAGCCTGAATTGCATATGTCAGAAGAAGAACGCGTTATTTCCGATGATGACAGGAGCGTTTCCATGTATGGCGAAGAGGAGAAGAGTGAAGCGGTGGTCGAGCTTCGCAAAATAGAGGAGCCTGTGCCTCCCGTACCGGAGAAAAAGCCGGAAGCCTCTCCCGACAGTCATAAGGATAACAAGACAAAGAAAAAGAAGAAATCGCATAAGCCTGTCGCCACCTTTATAATCGGCAACGGTAAGAAATAGAGTTAAGAAAGATCAAGAATGTCCGAGTCGAAATATTCCGCCTCGCGGACGTCGTGAGTTATCATAATCACGGTGCCGGAGGCGGTTTTTTCTTTAACAAAAGACATGGCGCGAGATTTGGTAGACGCGTCAAGACCTTTAAACGGTTCGTCAAGTATAAGAAGATTATGCGCGGCAAAAACAGCGCGGATAATTGCGACTCGCCGCTTCATTCCCCCGCTCAAAACACAGGCGCGTTTTCCCGCGCAGTCTTTAAGTCCTACCGATTCAAACGCTTTAAGAATTTCTTCTTTGGAGCAGCGCGCGTCCGCCGTTAGCATTACATTGCGCAAAGCCGTCAGTCCGCCGCAAAGTCTGTCCTCCTGGAAAACGGCGGAAATTACTGGCGGTTCGGAGAAATCTATTGATCCGCCGTAAGGTATAATTCCCATAACGGCGTTTATAAGAGAGGTTTTGCCGAAGCCTGACGGAGCAAGGACCGCAGTGAAGCTTCCGTCTGCGAAATAATATGAAAAATCTTTGAGTACGGTCTTACCTTCATAAGATATGCATAAATTTTTAATCCGTATTCCTGACATTCGTCACACCTCCCAAAGCTCTTCCGGCAAGAGAAAGCAGAAGCAAGATTGCTTTTTCACAGAGCGCGCTGACAATAATTATCGTTACCGTCCACGCAAAAAGCTCCGGGGTTTCAAGATAAAGCTTTGCCTTATAAAGCTCATTGCCTATCGAGCCTTTTATCAGCCCGATTATTTCGGCGGCGATCCCCGATTTCCACGCGAAGCCTATCGCCACGGACGAGGCGGATATCAACGGGTTCATTACCGCCGGAATATATATATAACGTATTTTTTTTAACGCGGAAAGCCTGAAAACTTTAGCGAATTCAAGCATTTTTACATCCGTGCCGCGAAGTCCCGACAGAGTCCCTGAATAAATGACGGGAGTTACCATCATTGCGGAGATAAGTACGGAAAGCTTTTTTGAGTCTAGCCACAGCAGAGCCAGTATCACAAAGGAGGCGACCGGAACGGCTTTGATTATTTTTATCGGAACGCCTATAAAGGTTTCAAGAAACGGGAAACGGAAAACCAATGCGGAAAGCGCCGCTCCCGCCGCGAATCCCGCCGCAAATCCCGCCGCAATGCCGGACAGCGAGACAATAATGCCGGAGTAAAAGCCGCGCGAACGTATGAGTCTGCCGAACGCGGCGGCTACGGCTGTCGGACCGGGAAAAAAAATTTCCTTGTCCGCAAGGCGGGCGGCGGCAAACCATATTCCTATCCACAGTATTACGCTTATTGCCGTAAAAACGGCTTTCCTGTATTTCATTCAGCCCTCACGCCGTAAAAAATATTTTCGTCAGGCAGTTTTCCGCCTACCGACGCGGGATTCGCGTCAAAGAGTACCGACAGATAAGAAAGCACCTTTGTCTGCATTTCGCTGCCCGTGATAAAGGTCACGTTGCACTGGGGTATTGCTTTTTGCGCGATCGCGGCTTTAAATATATCAAATTTCTCAAGAAGCACCGCCGTATCCGATACGTTATCATTGGCGTATGCCGCGGAAGACCTGTACTCAGAGAGGAACGCATCAAATTCCTTCGGATGTTCGTCGATAAACGCTTTTCTTGCCACGATCACTCCGGTCACGACAGTGCTGTTTTTGTCGTTTTTCTCCCATTCCCCGGTAACGTCAAGCGCTACCCGGATATTTTCGTCGGAATTGAGAGCTATCGTCACATAGGGCTGAGGCAGCATCATTACCGCGGATTCCATCTGCGATACCGCTGAAACGACCTCGGACGCTTCGGAGCGGAATTCTATCGTAACGTCTTTGTCGGGGTCAAGTCCGTTTGAGCTTAAAAGATATCGAAGCGTGTATTCGGGAGTCGTACCCTGACCCGTCGCGTAGATCGTTTTTCCCTTCAGATCGGCGACGGATTTTATTTCCTCACCTTTTTCAAGGATATAAAGAACTCCGAGCGTATTGATCCCGGCTATTACGATCTCTCCTTTTGACTTGTTGTAAAGCACGGAGGCGAGATTGCACGGCACCGCGGCGGCGTCAAAATCGCCCTTGATAAGTCCTGTGCTTATCTCGTCCGCCGTTCCGTGTATGGAGTAGTTGTATTTGTTTACTGTCTGCCCGTTGTCGGAGTCGTCAAAAAGCTTTACTAACCCGATCGAGGTCGGACCCTTAAGCGAAGCGATGTTTATATCGCAGCCTTTGTTTCCCGCGTCCGAAGCGCCGCGTCCGCACGCGGTAAAGGAAGCTGCAAGCGTGAGCGCAAGCAGCAGTGACAATAATTTCTTTTTCATAATATAATTACCTCTCTTTTCAGTCGGCGGCAGTCTGCATCGCTTTGGCTGTAACGCCGTTAATATTGCCAAGTTTTCCTGAAAGCGTGCTTATCGTATCCGCCGGAGCGTGTACGATAACGGATATTATATTGATGTTTTTTTCTCTGTATGGAATGCCGAGCCGTCCCACGATATATTCCGCGTACTCGTGGAGCCGTTCGTTGACAAGAGATATTTTAGACATATCCCTGATGAAAATTCCTATGACCGCAAATTTATACATAATAATGTCCTTTCTTTACTTCAGGGAGATCCCTTTGTTTCAGAAAACTTGCGTTTATATTATACATAATAAGGAGGGAAAGCGCAAGGGGATTTTCTGCCTTACATGGCATATAACAATATTATAAAATCATTTGTTTATTTGCGGCTCCAGCAAATTTAAGGCTCCAAAAGGGTGCGGAAAAAATTTATGGATAACTTTGTAAATATATGGTAATATTTCTGTGTATTCTTTATATATATGGAAAATCCCGTCGGGCGATTTGCGCTTCACGGGAATACCGGGAGGACAGCTATGATAGAAATAAAAAATCTTACTAAGGTGTACAAGCTTTCGCAGAGACAGATGCAGAAGGCGCGCACCAAAAAAAATACCAAGATTGCGGTGGACGACGTATCGTTCTGCGCCAGACCCGGAGAGATATACGGGCTTCTGGGACCGAACGGGGCGGGAAAGACCACCACGTTAAGGTGTATGGCTACGTTACTGAAGCCCACGCAGGGAAGTATAACGGTTGACGGCTTCGACACCGTAAAGCAGCCGGAGGAGGTGCGCGGACGGCTCGGATTTCTGACGAACGAGATAAAGCTTGACCCGCAGTTTTCGGTGAATTATCTTTTTGATTTTTTCGGAAGGCTTCATAAGGTGGACGCGGATAAGCTGGCGGAGCGCAAAAAAGAGCTTTTCGGATATTTCGGAATAGAGGAATTCAAGGATAAAAAAATCGACGAGCTTTCGACGGGAATGAAGCAGAAGGCTGCTATCGCGGTATGCCTTGTGCATGACCCGGAGATAATTATTTTTGACGAGCCGACATCGGGACTTGACATTGTGACCGCGAGACTTGTGACGGATTATCTTAAGAAGCTTAGGGACGACGGAAAGCTCGTGATAATCTCCACCCATATAATGAGCGAGGCGGAGAAGCTCTGCGACAGAGTGGGGATAATCATAGACGGGCGCAAGGTCTGCGACGACACACTGCCGGCGATCTATGAGGCGTACGGTACGGATAATCTTGAGGATGCTTTTTTTGAGCTGTATAAAGCCAATCACAAGGAGGAAATGTAATAATGGGATTCAAGTCAATTATGGGCAAAGAGCTCACAAGGGTTTTTAAGGATAAAAAACTTATTTTTTCTATGTTCATTCTGCCGGTCGTGGTGATGGTCGGAATGTTCATGCTTATTTTCGCGCTTGTGTCGAACATGAGCAATAATATCGAGAAGCATAAATCCGCGGTATATGTGCAGAATGCGCCTGAACGTTTTACGGAGATTCTGGGCGCGGGAGAGGATATGAGCGTCACATATATCGGCGCGTCGGAAAATACGGAGTTTATCAAGGAAAATATCAAGAATGGAGATACGGATATTCTTGTCGTATTCCCAGAGGATTTTACAAAGCTGGTTTCCGACGAAAAAGCCGCTATTCCGCAGGTCAAGACCTTTTACAATCCGTCGGAGGACAATTCCACCGAGGCGAGGGGACGCGTGATGGGATACCTTGAAGGGTACAGACAGACGCTTATAGCGGATAAATTCGGAAGCGTGGAGGCCGCCGTTATTTTTACCGTTGACAGCGACAACGAAGGATCGCAGGTGTTTGATAACGATAAGGCGGCGGGCAAGATGCTCGGAATGTTTCTGCCTTATTTTATAACGATGATGATTTTTGCGGGCGCGATGGGTCTAGGCGTGGACGCGATAGCGGGAGAAAAAGAGAGAGGAACTCTTGCGAGCCTTTTGCTCACTCCTGTCAGCCGTATGGAGATAGTTATGGGAAAAATGGCGGCTCTCGGACTTCTGTCGATCATGTCGGCGCTCGTATATATACTTGGAATGCTCGTTGCGATACCTCTCGGAGTGAATCAGATGGGAGGGGAATCCATGATGTCAGAACTGTCCATATCGTTCACGCCTGTGCAGATAGCGCAGCTTATCATCCTCATACTCGGAATCGTGCTTATGTATGTTGCCCTTATCGGTCTTGTGTCGGTTATAGCCAAGAGCATAAAAGAGGCGCAGACATATATCATGCCTGTTTATATGATAGTGATAATCGCTGGAATGGTTTCGATGTACACCTCGGACACCTCGTCGTTCACAAGCTACGCGATACCGCTTATCAATTCGTCAGTAGCGTTTAAAGGAATTTTCACAAGGGAAATAACGGTGCCGCAGTTCGCCGCCGCCGCAATCGTCACATACGCCGTCGCGTTCGCGCTTATAGCGCTCACGGCTAAGGCGTTCAAGAGCGAAAAAATAATGTTCAACGCGTAATCTGTATGCTTTATGGGAGGTAAAATGATAAATATTGTTTTTGACATGGACGGGGTTCTTTTTGACACTCAGAAAATATACTGCAGGGCATGGGAGGAGGCTGCGGGAGTCCTCGGAATACCGGACATAGGCGAGCCGCTTGTCCGCTGTATGGGAATGAACCGCAACGACCAGGAGGCGATACTCGGCGAATACTATCACGGCGATTTTCCGTTTGACGATTTTTACAGGGAAAAAGACGCGGCTTTCGACAGGATACTGGCTCTCGGAGTGCCGCTTATGAAGGGGACGCGCGAGATTCTTGAATTTCTTAGGAAAAAGAGCGCGAAGGTCGCGATAGCTTCTTCATCAAGAATCGGAATGGTCGAGGATAATCTCAGGAATACGGGACTTACGGGATTTTTTGATAAGATCGTGGGCGGCAATCTTGTCACGCACAGTAAGCCGAATCCTGAGATATATCTCAAGGCGTGCGAGCTTCTCGGAGTCAAGCCGGAGGAAACGTTTGCCGTAGAGGATTCCTACAACGGAATAAGAGCGGCGTCGGCGGCGGGAATGAAGGTCATAATGGTGCCGGATATGCAGCCGCCAACAAAAGAAACAGACGAGCTTATTTACGCAAAATTTGACTCGCTGCTTGATTTTATGAATTATCTGGACAAAGAGGAGGTGTGAAATTTATGGAAATAAAGCTTATCAAAGAGCTTATGGATAAGCTCTGGCAGAAATATGAATACGCGTCTGTTCTCGCCTCGGATTCGGTGGGAAAAGGGTACGGGGTCTCCGGGCGGGGCATAAACGCCGCCGAGAACTCCATGCTCTGCGAGTGCGGATATGTCATAAAGGCATACGACGGCAGAAGCTACTGCGAGTATTCCTTTAACGAGACCGACGCGGAAACGCTTGAGGCTGTGCCTGAGATACTGGACGGCCTTTTCGCGGCAAAAGAAAGACTTGCCGGTACGATAGAGGGCTGTGAAGTCAACGGATACGGCGCGCTGCCCGACAACGGAGAAGGACTTTCGTATGAGAAAAAATACGGGGACGATCCCGAAGAATGCAGCGACGAGGAGATCATAAACAGGCTTAGATCCGTTCGGGACAAGGTGATGGCTATGGACGAAAGACTTCTTGACTGCGACGCGGCGGTGTCCTATCAGAAATATAACAAATATTTTTTATCTCCGAACAGGGAGCTTTCGCAGAATACGCTGTGGATGGCGGGCTGGGTAAACGTTATGGCTAAGAAGGGCGAAGCTGTTAAGACCTGTTTTGAATCCTTCTCCAATCCGGGAGGAACAGCTATTTTTGACAAGATGGACGGTATAGCCGCCGAAACGGTGCGAAAAACTCTTGACCTTCTGGAGAGCGAAACCATAACGCCGGGCGAATACGACTGCATATGCACGCCGGAGGTAACAGGCATGATAGTTCACGAGGCGTTCGGTCACGGCGTTGAGATGGATATGTTTGTGAAGGACAGGGCACTTGCGAAGGAGTATATAGGCGAATATGTAGCCTCGCCCCTTGTCACGATGCACGACGGCGCGGCCGCGGCGGACGAGGTGGCGACCTATGGCTTTGACGACGAGGGAATGAGCGCGAAGGATACGGTCATTATTGACAAAGGAATCCTCAAAACCGGAATATGCGACGCGCAGACCTCGCTTGCGCTTGGCTGCGGCTTTACGGGAAACGGACGGCGAGAAAGCTTTGAGCGCAAGGCGTATACAAGAATGACGAACACCTTCTTTGAACACGGAAAAGATAAGCTTGAGGATATGATAGCTTCGATCGGACACGGCTATCTTCTGGAAAACGCCATAAGCGGAATGGAGGACCCCAAGAACTGGGGTATCCAGTGCATGGTCAATATCGCGAGGGAGATAAGGGACGGTAAATTTACCGGGAAAATATATTCTCCCGTGGTGCTAAGCGGCTACGTTCCCGACCTTCTCAAATCTATTTCCATGATGTCCGACAGGACCGAGCTTTGCGGCAGCGGCTTCTGCGGCAAGGGCTATAAGGAGTGGGTCAAGGTTTCGGACGGCGGGCCTTATATAAAAGCAAGGGTAAAGCTTGGATAGGAGGTGAGCTTATTATGATTAGAGATTTGGTTATAGATATACTTAAAGCAAAAAAAATAACGGATTACTGCGTATACGACGAACTCAGGGAATCGGCGGAGCTTTTTTTCATAAGGAAAAACATCGACCTGACGCGCGAAAAGAAGGCGCGCGAGCTTAAGCTTACGGTGTACCGCGATTTTGAGAAGGACGGGCGCAAATACAGGGGACAGTCGGCTGTGTATATCTATCCCGCGTATGACAGAAGCAGGATAGAAGGGCTTGTTGACGATGCGTATGATTCCGCTCTTTATGTGGAAAATCCGTATTTTGATCTTCCACAGGGAAATAGGGAGGAGCAGATCGTTATGGAGAACGGTCTTGAGAAATGTTCGCTTATGGATAACGCCGTCGCTATGGCATCTGCGCTTTATGAGGCTGACCGCGAAGAGGGGGCATGGGTCAATTCATCGGAATTTTTCTCCGAGAAAAGCACCGTTCATATAATCACGTCGGCGGGTACGGACGTATCGTATGTAAAATTCAATATAAACGGGGAGTTTGTTACGCAGAGCAGGGCGAACGGAAACGACGTTGAGCTTCACTGGCAGTTTGAGTACGATTCTCCGGCCAAGGACGCTATAAGGCAGAAATGCGCGCAGGCGTTAAAGACGGTTTACGACAGGGCGCAGGCGGTAAAGGCGCCCGCCGATCTGAGTGCTTATCCGATCGTGCTGTGCGACGGAGCAGTGAGGGATTTTTTTGGCTTTTATCTTGACAGGGCTGACGCGGGAATGGTTTATCCCGGTTATTCGGATTACAAGGCGGGAGAGGATATTTTCAAGGACGCAAAAGGAGAAAAACCACATATCGTTATGGTTCCCGACGCGCCGTACAGCGGCGAGGGCGTCAGGAAAAACGAGCATACTCTGCTTGAGAGCGGAGCCGTAAAGAATCTTCACGGAAACGTTATGTATTCGTCGTATACCGGAATACCGCAGATAGGAAGTTACGAAAGGATACGCTGCGGGTGCGGGGATACGCCGCTTTCGGAGCTTGTAAAGGAGCCGTGCGTCATGGTGAAAAGCTTCTCCGATTTTCAGGTGGATGAAATGGACGGCTACTTCGGCGGGGAATTCAGGCTTGCTTATCTTTATGAAGGCGGTGAAAAAAAGATACTCACGGGCGGTACGGTGAGCGGCAATATTTTTGAGGCGCAGAAAAATCTTAAATTTTCGGCGGAGAAATACGGGGACGCCCTTTATGAAGGACCTGCGGCGGTAAGGATAGGGTAGAGTTTTTTAATGTTGACATTTCTTCTGGTAAGTGTTACATTCTTAGTATAAGTGTACTATCCGAAATAGTACACAAAGGTCGTGATATTGGATCGGAGGGAGGACCGGGAATGTATACGATAGACGTTATGTCCAGAGTGCCTGTGTACGAGCAGGTAGTGCAGCAGACAGAGCGGTTTATTCTTACGGGAATTTTAAGACCCGGAGATAAAATACCGTCTGTCCGCAGTCTGTCAGTGGAATTGTCGGTAAATCCCAATACGGTTCAGAAGGCGGTCTCCGAGCTTGACAGAAGAGGAATAGTATATTCGATACCGGGAAAGGGCTGTTTTGTGGCTGAGGAGGCAAAAAACGCCCTCCTGGCTTCAAGAAGGAACGGTCTTACGGGAATAAAGGAACAGCTTACCGAACTCAAACTTGCGGGAGTTACAAGAGATGAGATAGTCGGAGTTATAGACGAGGTCTTTGAGCCGGGAACGGAGGGCGTGGCGGAATGATTAGAGCGGAGCTTCTGACAAAAGAATTCGACGGATACAAGGCTCTTGACAATGTGAGCTGCGAGATACCGGAGGGCTGCATATACGGCATGGTAGGCTCAAACGGAGCCGGCAAGTCCACGTTTCTGCGCCTTGTGAGCGGAGTTTACAGACCAGAACAGGGAACCGTTATGATAGACGACGAGCCTGTGTATGAAAATCCTCATATTAAGAACAGAATAGCTTTTGTTCCGGACGATCTTTATTTTGTACATAACGCTACGATGAAAAAGACGGCGAAATTTTACGCGGGAGTGTACAGGGATTTCGATTACGCCACGTTTGAGCTGCTTGCGGATACCTTTAAGCTCGATCCCTCAAAGCCTGTCAGCGCCTTTTCAAAGGGGATGAAGCGTCAGGCGGCGATAATACTCGCTATTTCGTGCAGACCTAAATATCTTTTCCTTGACGAAACGTTCGACGGTCTTGACCCGGTGATGCGCGCGCTTGTTAAAAGCATAATCTGCAGGGACGTTGAAGAGCGAAAGGCTACCGCGATACTGACCTCGCATTCTCTCAGGGAGCTTGAGGATACCTGCGACCAGCTTGCGCTTCTTCACAGGGGCGGACTGATTTTCGAGAGCGATATATCGGATCTCAAGACCTCTCTCTTTAAGGTGCAGATCGCTTTTCTTGAGGAATACGGGAGGGAGAGATTTGATTCTCTTGAGATGCTGCATTTCGCTAAAAGTGGTTCGGTTTCAAATATTATCCTGCGCGGTGATAAGGAGAAAGTCACGGCTGCGCTAAGGGAGATGAAGCCGGTGATACTTGACGTGCTCCCTCTTTCGCTTGAGGAGGTATTCACATACGAAATGGAGGCGCTCGGCTATTCCTTTGACCTTGAGGCGGTCGGCGAGAGACTTGCCGGAAACGGGGAGGCGGAACATGAAGGGTAGATTTTTCAGCAATGGCATATTTGCGGGGCAGTTCAGACAGCTTAGAATAATCGGAATCATAGGCTGCGTGCTCTATGTACTGTTCGGAGTGTTCTGCTCCATAGGAATAAATATTTCGCAGCTGCGTATGGAGGAATATTCTCCGGATTCGTTTTCACTCTATGTCGAAAACGTAAACGGCGTATTTCTTTGTACCGTTCAGCTTCTTATACCGTTGATCTTCGTACCTTTGCTTATGCTTACAGCGTTTCATTTCCTGACGAAGCGGAACAGCAGCGATTTCTATCATGCGCTTCCGGTAAAAAGAGAGGCGATGTATACGGGAACGCTCGCGGCGGTATTTGTATGGGCGTTTATAATTACGGTGCTGCCTCTTTTGGTTATGTGGGCGGTATGTCTTCCGCTGAAGGCTGTGAATTTTGCTTTTACCGAGCTGCTGAAGGCGGCGCTTAATACGCTGACAGGATGTCTGTTTATGATCGGCGTAATGGCTTTGGGCATAAACATAAGCGGAACGCTTTTTACCAATATAATTTCATCGGGAATCGTTCTGCTGCTGCCGAGGTTTGTGATGGTTATGTTCTGGGTGATCTCAGGGGCAATGATAACCGATTCGGTCATAGATTATCATTTTGTGAGGCTCATGCTGTACGGTAATCCTTTGACGAAGACGATTTACAGCGCGGTGATGTACGGAGAAGAGGCAGTAGACAGGTTTGTACTGTCAGGCATAGCTGCGGGCGCGGTCGAGGGCTTGGCATACATAATTGCCGGGGGAGTATTTTTTAAGCTGCGCAAAAGCGAATCCGCGTCAATGTCGAGCGTCAGCAGGGCAGTCCAGTCTGTAATACGTCATCTGCTCGCGCTTGTTTTAAGTACGATAGCGTCTGTGTTTGTCGTTGAGTATATATGCTGCAAAGATTCCGATGAATTTGTGATATTCATGGCTGTGCTTTTCTATGTGCTGTCGCTTGTCGTTTATTTTCTATACGAGCTGATAACGACGAGAAGGTGGAAGTCGGCGGCGAAGAGCGCGAGGCAGCTTCCGTTTCTGGGCGGCGCGACAGCAGTGATATTTGCGGTGATGTGCTTTATCAGTATAAACGGAAACGAATACAGAATGAATGCGGAGAATGCGGAATATATAAAGATCATCGGAGTGTCACGGCTTTGGGGAGAAGAAAATTTCCTTGACGACGGGGACTTTCCGGCTGAGATAAGGTCCGGGGATATTAAAAAGCTTATTGCAAAGGCATACAACAGCTCTGCGGACGGAGAGGTATACCACAGCGCGGGGACTGTTGCGGTCGCGATAAGGGAGAACGGAGTTACCCGTAAAAGGTATGTCCGTCTGAACGAAGCGGATATGGGATCGGTACTGGGGGAGATATACGATATAGTCGGAGTTGATATTTCACAGAAGCTGCCCGATATTAAGAATTCCGCGGAAAACTACAGGGTCGGCCTGTATTGGAATATCATTGACCCTTGCGATTTGACTGCGGAAGAAGTTGAAAGAGTGTATTACGTTTTGCGCTCGGAAATTCTTGAATCGGAGAATTACGCCGTGTTCTTATATGGCATGCGCGAAAAAACCCTATGTGTGCTTGAACTGCGCGGATATGAAGATATGTTTGGCATTGAGCTGCCGATAGGCGTGACGACGCCCAAAACCTTTAAGTTTGTACAGGAGCTTATACGTGAGCATAATACGGCGAGAGGTTTTGCGGAAATATACGAGACTGTTTTTAACAGGAATTTTGACACCGTGGACGTGAACGGGTGCATATCCTTTGTTTCCGACGAGTACAATGATGTAATATATTACGGGGTTTCCACATATTCGGAGGAGAACGGCGGCGACGAAACTGAGCTGAGCAAAATATATGAAATACTTAAAAAATACGATCCGTACGGAGACCCGGAGGGAGAAAATGTCATTATTGAAAGCTCTTCATGGTATTACGGAGAAAATGCGCGCGCTTTCGGGGTATATAATCTGAGCGGCTCCGATATGAATAAGCTTTGGAATATTATTGAAGGCGGGGAAGAAGATTAACGGGAGGCATTTGGGTGGCGTCATTTACCGAAAAGGCGATAGTTGAAACCTTTGTAAAAATACTTAACGAGAAGCCCATAGACAAAATAACGGTCAGGGAGATCATAGATGCCTGCGGGCTTAACCGTTCGACCTTTTACTATTATTTTGCGGATATATACGATTTAATAGACAGAATATTTGAAAATGAGACGGCGAGGATCCTTGAGGAGCATAAAGAATACGACTCGTGGGCGGAGGGCGTAAAAGCGGCGATGGCTTTTGCTATCGAGAACAAAAAAGCGATATTCCATGTGTACAAATCGGTCAGCAGGGAACAGCTTGAGCGCTACATAAGCGCGGTGCTGGACTCGGTGCTTCTGGGTGTGGTGCGCTCGCAGTGCGCTCAGATAAAGGCTTCGGAGGAAAATATAAGGCTTGTTGCGGATATTTATAAATATACGCTTACGGGACTTGTTTTTAAGTGGCTTGAGGAGGGAATGACGGACGAGCCGATAGAATTGATAGATAAACTTGCATATATGTTTGAGGGCAGCGTGTCCGGTCTGTTAAAAAGGGCGCAGGAGTGCGACTGTCGTTGAGACAGCTCCGACATTTTGACTGAAATGTCGGAATTTTCATCATTTGAGAGCGGGTGTCGGAAATTCCGACACCCTTATTTTTTTGTCTGTTTTATTTTCTTTATTTCCTTTGTAGAATCCTTTATAGAAAAAGCAAAGGAGATGAACAGAGATGATTAAATTCGGGAAATGGATCGTAAAGCATAAGGTCCTGATCGTCGTTATCGGAGTGCTGCTTCTGATTCCGTCGCTTATCGGAATGCTCAACACAAGGATAAACTACGATATGCTGACATATCTGCCCGAGGATATTGAGACCGTCAAGGGACAGAACATTCTTCTTGACGATTTCGGAAAGGGCGCCTTTTCGCTGATAGTGGCGGAGGGCATGGAAAGCAGGGACGTGGCTGATATGACAAAGCGGCTTGAGGCGGTCGATCATGTGGATACGGTGATATGGTACGGCAGCGTCGCCGACATAAGCGTTCCGATGGAATTTATGCCAAAAAAATATTACGAGGCGTTCAATAACGGTGACGCGACGCTTCTGGCGGTGTTTTTTGACACCTCGACATCAAGCGACGATACGATACAGGCGATAAAGGACGTAAGAAAGGTTTGCGGCGAAAGCTGCTTTGTGACCGGAATGTCCGCGCTTGTGACAGACCTCAAGGACTTGTGCGAGAACGAGGAGGCTATATATGTGGGGATCGCAGTCGGGTGCTGTCTAATAGTAATGATGCTTTTGCTTGATTCCTTTATCGTGCCGTTCCTTTTTCTGGCGAGTATAGGGATGACGATACTTTACAATCTGGGGACCAATGTTTTTCTAGGGGAAATTTCATATATAACGAAAGCTCTCGCCGCAGTGCTTCAGCTTGCGGTGACAATGGACTATTCGATTTTTCTTTGGCACAGCTACAGCGAACAGAAGGAAAGATATGACGGCGACAAGGAGAGGGCTATGGCGCACGCGATAAAGGCGACCTTTACATCGGTCATCGGAAGCTCCATAACTACCGTGGCGGGATTTATCGCTCTGTGCTTTATGAGCTTCACGCTCGGACGCGATCTCGGAATAGTAATGGCTAAAGGAGTTGTACTCGGCGTGTTCGGCTGTCTTACGATACTGCCGTCTTTGATACTTATTCTTGACAAACCGCTTGAAAAAACAAGGCACAGGGCGCTTATCCCGAAGATGGATAAATTTGCGGGAGCTGTCGTGAAGCTTCCGGCGGTATTTATAGTCTTATTCGCGCTTATCCTTGTTCCGGCTTTTTACGGCTATCAGAGAACGGGCGTATATTATGACATGGCTTCGACGCTTCCCGAAGACATAGAATATGTGGTTTCCACCGCGAAGCTTGATGAAAAATTCGACATGACGAACGTGCATATGGCTCTGGTGGATTCGGATATGAAGGCAAAGGACGCCTCAGCGATGATGAAGGATATGGAAAAGGTCGACGGAGTGAACTTCGCGCTCGGATTTAATTCCCTTGTCGGAACGGCTGTCCCGGAGGAGATCATACCCGATAAGCTTGTGAGCGCGCTGAAAAGCGAAAACTATCAGCTCATACTGATAAGTTCGGAGTACAAGACCGCTACCGACGAGGTCAACGCGCAGATAGACAGCCTTAACGGGATAATAGACAGATACGACAAGAACGG
Source organism: uncultured Butyrivibrio sp. (assembly GCA_910577605.1). GTDB lineage: Bacteria > Bacillota > Clostridia > Lachnospirales > Lachnospiraceae > Eshraghiella. Next base: position 34,661 of record CAJTON010000003.1, on the reverse strand, counting down.
GATGCTTATAGGCGAGGCGCCCTGCACGAAGGACCTTATCACGATAACGGACCACGATTTCGGCGTGGTGAGCATAATATCCATCGCGGCCATTTTCGTGATAATACTCGTGGTGCTTAAAAGCGTGTCGCTGCCGGTAATCCTTGTCTCGGTGATCGAGTTCGCTATTTTTATAAATCTTGGAATACCGTATTATACTGGCACGACGCTTCCTTTTATCGCGCCGATATGCATAAGTACGATACAGCTCGGTTCGACAGTCGATTATGCGATACTTATGACCACGCGCTATAAGAGAGAGCGTTCACTCGGAGCCGACAAAAAAACTTCGGTACGGACGGCGCTGTCCGCCTCCATACCGTCGATAATGGTGAGCGCTCTGGGCTTCTTCGCGGCGACCTTCGGAGTAGCGGTATATTCGGAAATAGATATTATTTCGTCGATGTGCATTCTCATGGCTAGAGGAGCTATCATAAGTATGCTTGCGGTAATACTTGTACTGCCTTCGTTCCTTAATGTGTTTGACAAATTGATCTGTTATTCGAGCATTGGTTTTAATGTCAAGAAAAAAAGTGATTTTGCGAAAGGAGAGATCTTACAATGAAAATCAGGAAAAATATATCTAAAATAGCGTCAACGGCATTGGTTCTTACTCTTACTGGAGCATGCGCCGTAGCGGCTTACGCAAAGCCCGCGGGGGGAAACGGCGCTGCGGATCCTGCGGTGAAGGACGTTAAAAAAGAGTCCACCGAGAATATAGGAAATATTCTGGACAAAAAGGCTGATAAAGAAGAAACGGTATACGTTATAACGGGCAGCGACGGAAAGACTGAGCGCGTGATAGTAAGCGACGTTCTCAGAAATCCTTCGGGAGCCGACAAAATAAAGGACGTTACTACTCTTAAGGAGATAGTGAACGTAAAAAGCGACGCGGAGTATACTTTGGACGGGGAAAACTGCGTGTGGGACGCTGAAGGAGAAGATATTTATTACAGGGGCGACTGTGAAAAGGAGCTTCCGGTCAGCATGGAGATAAGCTATAAGCTGGACGGGAAAGAGATTTCACCGAACGAACTTGCCGGAGCGGACGGAAGGGTAGAGATCACCGTAAAATATATCAATAACTGCAAAACGACGGTAAAGACCGATAAAGGAGATACCGAGGTAAACGTGCCGTTTGCGGTTATCGGCGGAACGGTCCTCGACAATGACAGATTTCGCAATATCACGGTATCGGGCGGCAGAATAATCGACGACGGCGACAAAACTATCGCGGCGGGGCTTGCTTTTCCCGGATTAGCAGACAATTTTGACCTTGATGAAAAAGAATCGTCTCTTTTTCCCCAAGCATTCACGATAACGGCGGATGTAACTGATTTTGAGCTTGAAACGATCGTGAGCGCCGCGACGAACGGGATATTCGGAGATATTGATTTAAGCGATATTGCGGGAAAAGGCGAGCTTTCCGACAAGCTTTCGCTGCTTGACACCTCTATGAAGAGTATTGCGGACGGGTCTGAGGAGCTTTACGGCTATCTGACGCAGCTTGCCGCCGGAACGAAGGAGCTTCTTGACGGAATAAACGAGCTTGACGTATATGCTGGACAGCTTTCGGACAGTGTCGATAAGCTTTATGGTGAGGGCGTTGTCTATATAGACGGAAAGCTTAAGGAGCTGAGCGGAGGACTTAACACGGTTTCACAGAACAGCGCAGCCCTCAACGCGGGAGGAAAACAGGTATTTGACTCTCTTATACAGACGACGCAGGCGCAGCTTGCGGCGGCGGGACTTGATAAGCTTGGAATAAAGGTGCCTGAGCTTACGACAGAAAATTACGCGTCGGAGCTGGACACTCTCGCGGCAGCTCTTAATAAAGCGTCTGCCATGTATCCCGCGGCGGGAGCTGCCGCAGCGCAGATAAACGCCGCAAAAGCTTCGCTTGATTCGTACGCTCAGTTCTATAACGGACTTGTTCAGTATACCGCCGGAGTTGACGCGGCCGCTTTGGGGAGCGCTCAGCTTTCAGCCGGATACTCGGAGAGCATAACTGCGAATGTGGAACTTCTTTCGCGGAAGCTGGGCGAATTTGCCGAGGGAGTAAGCGGCGCTGCACAAGGAGCGGATAAACTTAACGTATCAGCAAATCAGATAGCGGAGGGCGGCAAAAAGCTTTCCGAAGGAGCGGCGGAGTTTTATGAAAGCGGCATTAAGGCGATACTGGACGCGTTTGAGGTGCTCGGACCTCAGGCCGACCGTTTTGAGGCAGTGTTGGACGCGGCGGCTGAATATCAGTCATATTCCGGAATTGCCGACGGCATGACGGGAAGCGTAAAGTTTATTTTCAGAACGGAACCCGTAAGCAAATAATTTTTTTAATACAAAAATTACCTTAATGAACGGATTGTCCGTGGCAGATACTATTTTAAAATCTTACGAAAAGAGGTATCTGTCATGGACAATTTAAGTTTAAACAACAATATGGGATGGGCGATGAGTTCGATGGCTCTTTCGGATACGATGGAGCGCAAGATAAACGCGGGAGAACGCATAAAAATAACGGAGGCTAACAAGGAAGAGGCGCTTAACCGTTATAAGGACGGAGACAGGAGCGACGAGGTGCTGAGGATTCTTGACCGTACCGAATTTTAGTTAAGCCGTAATTTGTGCAAAACCGATTAGTATGTGTAAAATTTTTGTGGGCAAAAATCCAAACTGAATAAGAAGCACAGAAAACACCCTGAAACAGGGTGTTTTCCCATGTTTATAAGCAAGTAGTAAAAGGTACTCAAACGAGTACTTTTTTTATTGCCATAAAACATTACAAAGTAACAGGAGGCTACCCACATGAAAAAAGAATGCAAAGTTATATCCGTCTGTAACCAGAAAGGCGGAGTCGGAAAAACCACCACAACCGTAAACCTCGGAATCGGACTTGCCCGCGAAGGAAAAAAAGTGTTGCTCGTCGACGCGGACCCGCAGGGCGACCTTACGACCTGCCTAGGCTGGCGCGAAAACGACCTTGACGCGACACTCGCCGACCTCATGGCAGCAGCAATCAATGACAAAGAGCCGGACACGGAGGCGGCAGTCCTTACGCACGCCGAAAGCGTTGACCTCTTACCCTCGACCCTCGACCTCTCCGCGCTCGAGCTCATGCTCGTGACCGCGATGACAAGGGAAAGGGCGCTCACACAGGTGATACAGCCCCTCAAAGAAAAATACGACTACATACTCATCGACTGTATGCCCTCGCTCGGAATGATAACGATAAACGCCCTCGCGGCATCCGACAGCGTACTGATACCCGTACAGGCGCAGTACCTTCCCGCAAAAGCGATGACGCAGCTAATACAGACAGTCGGGCGTGTCCAAAAACAGATAAACCCCAGTCTCAAAGTAGAAGGGATCGTCCTGACGCTTGTTGACCGCAGGACCAACCTCGCGCGCGACATCGCCGCCACGCTGAGGGAGCAGTACGGAAACGCCATACGCATATACAAAAACAGCATACCGCTGTCCGTCAAGGCGGCGGAAGTCTCAGCCTGGGGACAGAGCATTTACGCCTGCGAAAGCGGTAACGCCGCCGCGAAAGCCTACGAAAAACTGACACAGGAGGTGATGGGAAATGCCAAAGAGCAGGAACACGACAGGGAACTCATTTAACCTCCCGTCAGTGGACGACCTTTTCAGATCCGCGGGAAGCCCCGCGGAAGAAAAAAGCCCCGCCGGAGGCGTAATGCAGATACCCATAGCGGAGATCGCCGATTTCCCGGATCACCCCTTTAAAGTCCGTAATGACAGTGACATGCAGAAACTCGTCAGCGAATACGGGGTATTAGAACCCGCGCTTGTGCGCCCCAGAGCGGAAGGCGGCTATGAAATGATAGCCGGACACCGCCGGAAGATGGCAAGCGCGCTCTCAGGCAAAACGAAAATCCCGTGTATCATACGGGAAGTCACGGACGATGAAGCCACAATAATAATGGTAGATTCCAACCTCCAGAGGGAGGAAATACTCCCCTCGGAAAAGGCGTTTGCCTACAAGATGAAGCTCGACGCGATGAAAAGACAGGGAAAACGGACAGATCTAACTTCGGACCCACTGGAACCGAAGTCAGCGGAACCCCGTTCCAATGAAAAGTTATCTGCCGAAACCGGAGACAGCGCGTCGCAGATAAAACGCTATATCCGCCTCACCTGCCTCATTCCCGGACTTCTCGACCTCGTGGACGAAGGACGCATAAAAATGCGCCCCGCAGTGGAACTGTCATACCTGACAGAAGAAGAACAGAAGTCCGTGCTTGAATCCATACAGGCATACGACTGCACCCCGTCCCACGCGCAGACTATCACCATGCGCAGAGCGTCAGAAGAAGAAAAACTCGACCCCGACATGATAGAGGACATCATGTCGGAGGAAAAGCCGAATCAGAAGGAACGCATCACCCTCAACAGCGAGCGCGTAAGGAAATATATCCCCAAAAACGTATCCGTGCCCGACACCGAGAAATACATCATCGAGGCGCTTGAGTTTTATAAACGCTACAAGGAAAAACAGGCGGCAAAGGCGCACGAAACCGACCGCCAGAGATAAAACCCTGCGCGGACACTCTTTATACCAAAAAACAACGCACTGAAACCCTCTGCGAGGATACCGATATGCACTGAAATGCAGCGCAATAATAACGAAAGGAACAGAAAAATGAGCAGTAAATACAAAAATTTTTGTGAATATAAAGTATCAGGGACCCATGAAATAAGCATCGATCACAACGGATGTAATTATCTTGTCATTTACGGACGCCACGTCAACGGCGGCTTCATCGCCGTTCCCAACTGGGGCATCAGCAGTGAAGCGGGCAGCCCTGAGAACATATTTTATAACACGGAAAAACTCAGCGGGAAATTTGACGATCCCAAAGCCGCGAAAGCCATAGCGGAAGCGGTATGCGAACACTGGGAAACCGTGAAAGAAGCGGCGCCCGCAGCTGACAAGGCAGCCAATAAAAGGCCGGTAAGATACCCGTCGGGCAGATTTACCGCCCGGAAGTGTAATTTTGGCGGAACGCCGGGATATATGGTAAAGGATTCATACGGGGAAACCGTCGAACAGTTCGTATCCGAAGAATATTTTCCCAGGTTCTGCGGGTTTGTCGGTGAGAAGCCAAAAATAATAAATGACTCCCATGTGCCGACAGGCATCCATGAACGGGAGGAACGGTAAGCGTGATCAACGGAGAACTCATAATAGACAGCTTCGCCGGAGGCGGCGGAACGAGCACCGGGATAGAACTCGCCACCGGACACAGCCCCGACATAGCCATAAACCACGACCCCGAAGCCATAAAAATGCACAAAGCCAACCACCCCCGTACACGCCACTACTGCGAATCCGTATGGGACGTAGACCCCGTAAAAGCCTGCGGAGGACGCCCCGCCGCCCTCGCGTGGTTCTCGCCCGACTGCAAAGCCAAAGGCGGGAGACCCAAAGACAAAGCCATACGCGGTCTTGCGTGGGTAGCCCTCAGATGGGCGGCAAAAGTACGTCCACGCGTGATAATGCTTGAAAATGTGGAAGAATTTCAGACATGGGGACCCCTTAACCGCAGACACCGCCCCATAAAGGCTAAACAGGGCGAGACCTTCCGCCGCTTCATAAGACAGCTTGAAGCTCTAGACTACAAAGTCGAGTACACGACTCTTGTTGCCGCGGACTACGGAGCGCCCACCGTGAGGAAACGCTTTTTCGTCATAGCGCGCTGCGACGGCAAGCCGATAGTGTTCCCGCCGCCGACACACGGTAAGGCAGACAGCGAAGCAGTGAAAGCCGGACTGCTGAAACCCTATGCCGGGGCGTACACGAAGATCGACTTCTCGCTGCCATGCCCCAGTATCTTCGACACATCGGAAGAGATAAAAGAAAAATACGGGATACGCGCCGTGCGCCCCCTCGCGGAAAAGACCATGCAGCGCATTGCGCGCGGACTGAAAAAATTCATACTCGACAACCCCGAACCCTTCATCGTACCCGCCTCCGGTGTTGACCCCATGCTTGCGCCCTGCATCATGTGCAATAACGAAAACAACACCGGGGCGGCGGCAGAAGATCCGCTCCCGACAGTTACGACAGGAAACCGCAACTTTGTCATATCCCCGACGCTTATACAGTGCAAATACGATAACGCTCCGGGAGACATACAGAAACCGCTAGGGACCGTTACCACGGTTGGAAGCCATTTACTGGTCGCGCCGTCTCTCATTCAGTATCATTCCGAAACGTCGGACGGAGAAGACCGGGGACAGGGGACAGAACGCCCCATCATGACCGTGGACGGCTCGAACCGCTACGCCCTCGTGAGCGCGTTCCTGCACAAATATTTCGGCGGCGGCTACACCGGAGCCGGGGACAGCCCGGGAAACCCGCTTCCTACGGTAACGGCACAGGACCACAACAGCATCGTATCCGCAAACCTCATACAGCTCAATAACAACAGCGTCGGCTCCGACGCGCGGGGACCGCTCCCCACCGTCACGGCAGGAGGCGGACACTTCGCCGAAGTAAGGGCTTTCATGGTGAAATACTACGGAAACGCCCATGGACAGGACATAATAAAACCGCTCGATACCGTGACGCCGCATGACCGCTTCGGACTGGTGACCGTACACGGGACCGACTACATGATAGCCGACATCGGGCTGAGAATGCTCGAGCCGAGGGAACTGTACGGCTGCCAGGGCTTCCCGGAGGATTACATAATCGACCGGGATTTTGAGGGAAAAGCGTACCCGCGTAGCGAACAGGTTGCCCGGTGCGGGAACGCGGTGCCGCCGCCCTTTGCGGAGGCGCTTGTGCGGAGCAACCTCCCGGAACTGTGCACCGGGAAAAGGAATACGGACATGAGGATAGACGGCTGCCCCGAATGAAGGATAAGAGCTTAGGAGGTTTAAAAATGGAGCTTGTACCGATCAGCCTTAAGGAGGCAAATTTCTTTGTAGCCCGGCATCACAGACATCATAAGCCCGTGACAGGGCATAAATTCAGCGTTGCGGCTGCCGTTAACGGAGAAATAGTAGGAGTAGCCATAGTTGGCAGACCTGTGAGCCGTTACCTTGATGACGGGTGGACGCTTGAGGTAAACAGGCTGTGTACGGACGGGACGCGGAATGCCTGCAGCTTCCTTTATTCTGCCTGTTGGCGGTGTGCTCGAAATATGGGCTATAAAAAGCTGATAACCTACATTTTAGACACAGAAAACGGCGCGAGCCTTAAGTCATCGGGCTGGAAATGTGTCGGACAAGCAGGCGGTAAGTGTTGGACGGGAGTACGCAGACCGGAGGTTGACCTCTGCCCTGCGCAGTTAAAGTTAAGGTTTGAAATTGAGGAGGAAAAATGAGAGAAATATTATTTAGAGCAAAGAGAATTGATAACGGAGAATGGGTTGAAGGGTATCTGATGGATGAAGATTACATCAATGTGCCATTTAACGATTATGATGTTAATGGCAGATTTGACGAACCAATAGAAATAGCCCCCGAAACCGTCTGCCAGTATACCGGACTGACCGACAGAAACGGCAAAAAGATCTTTGAAGGCGACATATTTCAGGCGTATGACGGCGAATGCCTGCAGAAATACGCCGTCATATGGAACGGGGATTCGCTTGAGTGGACCGCCGACTGCGTAGGGGATCTGGTGGGAATGCTTTCGCTTGCCGAGTTTGGAGCGGAGGAAATAGACGTCATCGGCAACATTTTCGACGACCCGGAGCTTTTGGGAGAGAAAGCCGGAAGGGAAAGCAGAGCCGGGAATGCGGAACCTGCCCGTGAACGGGAGGACAGGTAAAACTTTATTTATCAGGAGGACAAAATAATGGGAGACAAATTTGATAATTCTTATGAAGTGAAAAATGTGTATGAAATAAGCGCTAAATTCGACGACCATACCGTTTCCGTGGTATACGGTCAGTTTTCTAAAGGAGGATTTATAGCAATATCGGACTGGAATGTATGTGTCAGAACGGATTCTCCGACAAACGTGCTCGATAATGCGCTGAATATTGCAGATGAGAGTTTCGAAAAACCGGAAGCAGCAAAAATCGTAGCGGAAGCCGTGTGCGAACACTGGGAATCCATACAAAAGGACGGAGGTAAGGCAGATGTCAGATAAACTTGAGATTTACAGGAATTACGGTGTGCTTACAAGGGAAAAAGTACCCACATATACATACGGGGGACCGGAACCTACCGCAGTGTGCAGTGAGAAAATAACTGTATCAGTCCCCAAAGGGTGGAAAATCGGAGAAAACGCCATCGGCGAAACGCTGCTCACCGACCCTTTAGGACAGAACTTTCTTGTAAAAGACGTCCTTTGCGGGAATAAATATCCCCAGTTTGTGACCTGCGATAAAAACGGCAGGAATCACTGGTACAGGCTGAAGGAGGTAAAAGAGGCGGGGGAAAATGAGAAGCCCCATAAGGCGGAACCCGTCCACGAACGGGAGGAAAGATGAAGGCGATTTCGTCAAAGGAGGCAGCGTAATTGAAATACATAGCCAGTTGGAGCGGGGGCAAGGACAGCACCGCAGGCATAATCCTAGCCCATGAGAATAATGAGCCGCTTGACCTCATCGTCTTCTCGGAAGTCATGTTTGACGAAAATGTCAGCGGGGAACTTCCGGAACACATGGATTTTATTAAAAATAAATGCATTCCGCTGTTTCGTGAATGGGGATATGAAGTTAATATCCTGCACGCTGATAAAACTTACATGGATATTTTCTTACATGAGCCAACAAGAGGAAAACGAGCCGGAACAGGAAAGAGAGCCGGATTCCCTGCGACCGGAATGTGCGGGATACAGAAACCATGTAAACTTAAGCCTATAAAAGACTTTTTAAAAGGCATTGCAGATGATTATATCCAGTACATCGGCATCGCCGCAGACGAGCCGAAACGCATGGAACGTCTTTCCGGCAATAAAATATCCCTGCTCGCAAAGTACGGATATACCGAGGAGATGGCTTTTAAACTGTGCAGAAAGTATGACCTGCTGTCCCCGGTCTATGATTTTGCCCCGCGCGGCGGCTGCTGGTTCTGCCCGAATGCAAGGGACTGTCAGCTGCGGTACCTGAGAAAAAATCACAGGGAATACTGGAACACGCTTTTGGAGCTGGAGAAGATGCCGGACCTTATAGGAGACAAGTGGAACACACTGAAAGATGTAAGCATTCACGAGAAAGAAGAAAAGTTCTACTGGGAGGATTTCTGGGGAGAGCAGCAGATGACAATATTTGACCTGCTGGAGGGACAGTCATGAGCAGAGCAAATCTGCGCCTTGTAAGCGCCGATGAAGTCAAAAAACTTATCTGCAAGTATGTAAAAACCCCCGTGCAGAAGACCCTTATATACGAGATCGAGCTGCTGAACGGCTGCGCTGCGACGGAGGACCAGATGTTAGAGATACTCGGGAACGCAGAAGCCAGTCTTGAGGACTGAGCCCGTAAGAGCGTATTTCCATACGAAAGGAGTGTTCTAAACGATGAACAGTAATAAAAACGCCGTCCCCGCGGCATTCAGCGACCGCCGCCTCTCGCTGCGGGCTAAAGGAATGCTCGCCGTACTGTCGGTCCTGCCGGACGGAGCTCCGCAGAGCATAGAGAGCCTGTCAAAACTCACGCCGGACGGCTCCACAGCCGTAAGCAGCGCCCTTCGTGAGCTTGAAACGCGCGGCTACATAATCCGCGAGCGGAGATTTCAGGACGGCGGCAGGCTCGGACGGACAGTCATAACATTAAAAAATATGGAGGAAGACAAAAAATGAAAGAGATACTTAAAGTCAGCAAAAACGAACATTACATAGCCATGAGCAACTTCCACCTTAAGGACCCGCGCCTTTCGATACAGGCAAAAGGGCTTTTAACGCTCCTTCTGTCCATGCCGGACGACTGGGAATACTCGACCGACGCCTTAAAAAGCATGATGCGCGAGGACGAGTTCGCGATCCAGAGGATAATAAACGAGCTGACGGCGGCGGGATATTTCAGGACCGAGGTCATAAGGGACCTCAAAGGAATACCGTACCGGACGGAATACTTCGTCTTTGAAAAATCACAGACCGGAAAAACGGCATAGGAGGACAGCCATGCAGAAAGTAAAAGCCGACAGGACAGGTAATTTTACCGTAATAAATAACTACCACCTGCACGATAAAAATATCTCTACCAGTGCGAAAACGCTGATGACGCTCCTTCTGTCGCTGCCGGAGGACTGGAAGCTCTCCGTCAGGGGCATTGCGAAGATCCTTAACGAAAGCGAGTATGCCATACGGCGCATGATGAAGGAGCTTGAGACGGGCGGGTACCTGAAAAAGGAACAGCGCAAGGACAAAAACGGCAGGTACAGGGAGACCGAGTTTACGGTCTACGAGGTACCTCAACAGGAAGCGCCGGAGGCTGTCTGTGCGCCTGAGAGGGCGTATCAGACGGACGCAGGGTCACGGTCATACACAGGCTTTAGGGCTGAAGGGCAGGGATCCGCGGCAGACACGGACATTCAGGATCCGATTCCGGATACGTGCAGCACGCTTGTCGTTTCGGGCGGTCAGGGCGTGAAAACCGGTACGGATACGGATCCCGCACCGGATATGGGATCACAGCCCACCGCAGTATACGCAGTCGCGCAAAGCCCCGTATTTACTGGATCCTCACCGCTTATCGAAATTCAACAAACGGATAACCCGCATATGGATAACCCACATATGGGTAAACCGTCTGTGGAATCACCGTCAGCGGAGATCTTGAGCCTACAAAATACTGATAATAACAAAAGACTATATAAAGATCCTATCTATCCTTATCCTGTATCCCAAGAGGGGAACGATGCGAATGATGGGACGGATAAGCGTCCCCTGACTTCGCGGCACGGACAGGGGAGCTCATCCTTCCGGCAGGTAAAGCCTCCCACGCAGACGGAGACCCGAAAAAAAAGCGCGGCACTCCCTAGCGGCGAACTTTACGGCAGGTACCGTGACCTCATACTCGGCAATATCGGCTACGACAGCCTGAAAATAAGCCTTCCGCACGAAACGGAGACGATTGACGGGCTTGTGGAGCTGATCCTTGAGGTGCTCTGCGGCACAAAGCCGTACATACGGATCGCAGGGGAAGAGAAGCCACGGGAGCTTGTAAAGGCGAGATTTTTAAGGCTCCGGTGCGACCACATGATCTACATACTCGACTGCCTCAGGGAGAACACCTCAAGGGTGTCAAACGTCAAGCAGTACCTTTTAGCGGTTCTCTTTAACGCCCCGGCGACGATGGAGGGGTACTACACGCTGAGGGTCGGTCACGACCTCTTTGCGGGAGATGAGGAAAAAACGTCATGAAAGGGTATTTTAATGCCAGGAGATTTATAGCCGCGGTTGCGGTCGCGGCAATGATAATTACCGAGGTCCTTATCGGGATCAGGGTATACAGGGACATGAAAGCGGCGGACGAAATGACCGTACAGACAGAGGGATCCTGCGGACAGGAGGCGGAAGAATTAAAGGACAGGGCTGATATGCAGATCTGGCTTGCTCTCGGTCTCGGGGTATTAATGACGGGTATGTCAGCCGCCCTTACGGTCTGGGCTGATAGATGACGCCGGGAAAATGATACATCAGACAGGCAGGAAAGGAGGTGGTGCCTATGGGCGGAAAAAAATGTGCGAAATTGTCAGTAAAAAATAAATCGCACATTTGACAAAATACCCGAGCGGGAAATATAATAAAGCTAAGAAAAAGCAGTATATCCCGCAAGGGTTCAGAGAAAGGGGAAATCGTTATGAAAAAGCATTTATGTACAGCCATCTGCACAGTTATTTTTGCAGCGCTTATTCTGACTGGCTGCACCGGGAATAAGTCCACAGCCGCAGCGTCCGGTAAAGACTACACACAACAGCAGACACAGGGTCATATAGCCGACGCGGCAGACAGGACAAAGGATCCGGCAGAAAGCGCAGCTCCTTCGGAGAGTGTGACGGAAAGAGAGGGACAGACCGAAAAGGAGACGGAAGGTCAGACGGTCAAAAATGAGGCGCAGACCGACAAAAAAGGCGGAACAATGACGGAGGGAGAGCAGCAGACCAAGCCGCAGCCCCCGAAAAAAGGTACAGCTACAACAACGCCTGAGACGGAAGCGCCGAAGGAAACGCCCGTCCAGAGCGCGCCAAAGCCTGTAACTCCGGTAAGCCCCGAAACTCCGGCAGAGACGAAAGCGCCCGCGCAGAGTACCCAGAAACCCGTAACTCCGGCAGAGACTAAGGCACCCGTGCAGACACAAAAGCCAAGCACTCCGGCGCAGCCTGAGACACAGGCACCGACAAAGGCACCCGCGCAGACGTCAAAGCCTGAAACGCAGGCACCGACGAAAGCGCCCGTGCAGACGCCAAAGCCAACAGATCCGGCACAGCCTGAGACACAGGCACCGATAAAAGCGCCTGAACTGCCGAAAAAGGAGAAGACGATGTGGGACGCTCCTTACGATGTGGAGGCTATAAAGGCATATATGGTCGCGGAACTGAAAGCAAGAGGGTATGTTGACAATACGGATTATGAAGCTGTAAAAAAACTATATCAAGATTTATCAAAAAAATATGGGTATGAGTATAATTTGAGTTATGATGAATGGAAAGAATCTATCTTGCCCGCTTCTCCGTTTGGAGAAAATCTCAGGGCATGGGATAACTTCTGCACCGCGACAGCGGGACCGAACAGGTACTATGATAACATCAACCACTGTACGGTAGGACATCAGCACTACAACTGGTCGAATCCGGCAACCGGAGCGGGCGAAAGGAAAAACAGCGAGGGGCTGACTTCCCTTGAGTTCTATGTGAATGATGCCATTGATTACTGGTGCTACATGTATGGGGAGGGACATATGTTTCCCGAAGAATACAGAGAAGAAAGTAAATTTACTGCATTTTATTTATATGTTGAAGAATTTTCTGATGGCTGTGTGATATTTTATATCCTTGCCTGAACAAGACTACAACCTAATAATAACGATTTCCAACAGGCTCCTGTCTCAAACGGCAGGAGCCTTTTTTAATGATTTATGAAGGAGGAAGAAAGAAGTAATGAAAAAAAACAGAAAAGGCAGCCGCAGCAAAACGCGGTTCAAAAATAAAAAATTTAGGGGCTTTTCAAAAATATCCGTATCTGTTATAATGATTTTACTGATGGTGATAACACTGTTTGACGGGTTCAGCCCCAAAAAGGCTTTCGCAGACGTGAATTTTACCTCAGATACTGGAAAGTCGTCAATGGTAGGCATATATATAGGCTCTGACAGCAGCCCCTATACATATGTAAGGGATACCGCAAAACGTATCATTTATGCTGACGATGGCACGGTAAGCTACATAGAATCTGAGATCTCGACCACGGGTTTTGCTTCAATAGAGCAGAAATATCAGGTCACGGATTCGGACGGCAATAAGGGAGTGGCGTACTGCGTGGAGGCAGGAATACCGTTTAAGGCAGGCGATGTTACGGCGACACGCGCGGTTTCTGAGGAATATTTTACTCATTTGCCGCTTGACTGCCGCAGGGGTATTATTCTTGCGCTGCTCTATGGCTATGACGGGGAGAACGAGATCCCGGTCGAGGGCTGTAATGCCGACGATTACCGCTTTGCCACACAGGTCATCGTATGGGAGTTTCAGCAGCAGCTCAGAACTAACATAGCGGCGGACATTAAAAACGCCAACCGTTGGGGAGTGCCCGCCGATGAGTTTTCCTGTATGCTTGAAGGAAGACCCGCCGAGAAGTGCTATAACTGGATCATTAAGAAGATAATAGCACAGACGGCTACACCTTCATTTGCAACAGGTAATCAGGGAACGGCAAATATAAACCCTCAGTATCACCATACGATGAAGTATGATCCCGTAACGGACAAATACACCGTAACCCTTACGGATTACAGGGGCGTCGGGGAGATATTCAGTTCGGATACCAACGGAAAACTGAAGATAAAAAAAGACGAAAATAAATACACTTTCAGTTCTGACAGTGCCATGCCAGAAAAAACTTATCAGTTGCAGCACAAGGTCTCGTCAACAAATACAAACGGTTGTATCATATGGTCGTCTGACGCACAGACACTTATCACTGGAAGCTACGATCCTTTGCCATTTTACTTTAAATTACAGACCGAAAACAAAGGAACCGTAAATATCACCAAGACCTCCGAGACCGGAGAGATCTCCGGCATCAAGTTTAAGATCAGCGGCGAAGGCGCAGACCTAACCGTCACGACCACAGCAGACGGTACGATTGCACAGGATCTCGCGCCCGGCAGCTACACCGTGACCGAGCTTGACGTGGACGGAAACTTCATCACACCCTCGGCGCAGACCGTGACGGTCGAATCAGGAAAGACCGCAACGGTGAGCTTTGATAACAAGCTCAAACGCGGGAACGTGGAAGTAACGAAAAAATCCGAGGATAAGAAGATCTCCGGAATTAAATTCAGACTTTCCGGAACCTCCGATTCCGGCGAAAAGATAAGCCTTACGGCGACGACCGGAGCGGACGGAACAGCGCGCTTTAGCAACATCCTTATCGGAACCTACAAGTTAGAGGAGCTTGACGCGGCAGGACACTACATACCGACCGCAAGCCAGAACATCACCGTAAAGTACAACGCCACGGCAAAAGCGACCTTTAACAACAACCTGAAGCGTGGAAATGTTGAAGTCACCAAGAGATCCGAAGACGGTAAGATCTCCGGCATTAAATTCAGACTCTCCGGGACCTCGGATTCCGGAGAAAAGGTTGACCTTACGGCAGCGACCGGAGCGGACGGAGTGGCAAGATTCACAAATGTGCTTATCGGAACCTACACGCTTACCGAGCTGAACGCTGCGGGACACTACATACCGACGACGGCGCAGACGGTCACCGTAAACTATAATACTACGGCAAAAGCAACATTTAATAACAGCCTGAAGCGCGGAAACGTCGAAGTGACGAAGAAGTCCGAGGACGGCAGGATCTCCGGCATTAAATTCAGACTCTCTGGCACGTCGGATTCCGGCGAGAAGGTAAGCCTTACGGCGACGACCGGAGCGGACGGAGTTGCACGCTTTAGCAACGTCCTTATCGGGACCTACAAGTTAGAAGAGCTTGACGCGGCGGGGCACTACATACCGACCGCAAGCCAGAACATCACCGTAAAGTACAACGCCACGGCAAAAGCAACGTTTGATAACAAACTCAAGCGCGGAAACGTCGAAGTGACGAAGCGCTCCGAAGACGGTAAGATCTCCGGCATCAGGTTCAGGCTCTACGGCACCTCTGATTCCGGCGAAAAAGTTGACCTTACGGCTGTGACCGGAGCGGACGGCATCGCCCGTTTTACAAACGTCCTTATCGGAACCTACACCCTCGAGGAGGTAAACGCCGATATTTCCTATGTACCCACCGAAGCACAAAAGATAACCGTCACCTACAAAGGCACGGCTAAAGCGGTGTTTACAAATATACTCAAAAAGTGGATCCTGACCGTCACAAAGACCGACGCCGAGACAGGAGCGCCCCAGTCGGACGCGAAGCTCTCCGGCGCTGTATACGGAATATACGATAAAGACGGAAATCTCGTCGATACCTACACCACCGACGGAAACGGCAGCTTCACCACAAAGGAATACGCCTGCGGGGATTACACCTTAAAAGAGATAACGCCCTCAGAAGGCTATACCCTTGATGAGACCGTTTATCCCATAGGAGCCGAACCAGGACATTTTGGGATAGAACACAACAGCCTTGAAATCTCCGTGAAAGAGCAGGTAATAAAAGGCAGCATATCCATTATAAAGCACACCGACAACGGCGACACGCAGATCGAGACCCCCGAGGAAGGAGCGGAGTTTGAGATATACCTTAAGTCCGCGGGCAGCTATGAAAACGCAGCCGGAAGCGAACGCGACATACTGATCTGCGACGAATACGGCTTTGCGCAGACCAAGGAGCTGCCTTATGGTGTATATACTGTGCATCAGACAGACGGCTGGGCTGACACGGAGTTTATGACCGACTTTGACGTCTATATCTCCAGGGACGGCAAAATAATGAGGTACCTTATAAACAACAAAGCCTTTGAAAGCTATTTAAAGATCGTAAAGCTTGACGCGGAGACAAAAAAGACCGTACCCGTCGCGGGAGCAGCCTATAAGATCTATGACGCGGACGGTGATCTTATCACCATGAGATTCACATATCCGCAGGTAACGGTGATTGACACCTTTTACACAAACGCGGAGGGCTTCCTTATCACGCCGGAGAAACTCGGCTACGGGGAGTACACCCTCATCGAGTGCGAGGCTCCATACGGATATATCCTTGATCCCGGACCCGTTAAATTCACAATGGATCTTGCAAACTCCGAGGAAAACGGCGGCGTCCTTACCGTGACCGTAAAACAGGAGGATATGCCGCAGAAGGGCGTCATAAGCATAATCAAGTCCGGCGAATATCTTTTATCATTCACGGAAGAAAACGCTCTGTATACGCCTGTATACGCATCAGGAATGCTTTCCGGCGCGGTCTTTGACGTCATCGCCGCGGAGGACATAACGACCGGGGACGGCAGCATAAGGTACGCAGCCGGGACCGTCGCCGATACAGTTACCACCGATGCGGACGGGAAAGCGCAGACAAAGCCCCTGTATCTTGGCAGGTACATCATAAAGGAGACGAAAGCCCCGGAAGGGTATGTCTTAAGCGGAGAAGCCGTCAAAGCTGAACTCACCTACGCCGGGGAGACCGTGGAGATAACACGGACCGAAAAAGAAATCGAAAACGAGCGCCAGAAAGCCGTCATAAGCCTTAAAAAGCTACTGGAATCAAAGAGCGGCAAATACGGCGAACCTGAAGGAGCGGACATTACAAAAGTAAGGTTCGGTCTTTTTTCATCTGCTGAGATCACGGCGGCGGACGGCACGGTGCTTCCCGCCGGGGCGCTCCTTGAAAGCGCGTCTGTCAGTGCAGACGGTACGCTCACCTTTAAGACCGATATTCCGTATGGCAGCTACTATGTAAAAGAGCTTGAGACCGCGGAGGGCTACATACTCGATGAGACTGAGTACAGGTTCGATTTCGCCTGCGCGGACGATAGGACCGCATTAGTGGAGATAAGCGTCAACGGCGGGGTTATTGAAAACAAGCCCGTATACGGGACGGTAAAAGGAATAAAGACCGATGAGGCGGGAAAGCCGCTAGGCGGCGCTCTCATAGGGCTCTTTAAGCCGGGTACTGCCGGCTTTACCAAGGAAACGGCAGTGGAAACAGCCGTATCCGCAGGGGACGGAAGCTTCGCATTTGAAAACGTACCCTACGGTACATGGATCATCCGCGAGATAGAAAGCCCCGAGGGCTATATACTTTCCGAGAAAGAGTTTACTGTTTCGGTCAGTGAGGCAGGAGAGACCGTGGAGGTCATGCTTGTCAACGCTCCCGAGCCTGAACCCGAGCCCCCTGCCGTCGACGTGCCGACAGGAGATAAGATCCCCGGAAAACGCATTGCGGCTTATATCGTCCTAGGGATCATCATAAGCGGGCTTGTGGCTGCAAATATCATCTTTAAGAAAAAACGCAGAAAATAAACGAAAGAGGGCGGGGCTCCCCGCCCGTAAACGACAAAGGAGGAAAGCCATATGGCGATCGAATATATTTTTATAAACGGGGAGGGGAATATCCTCATAGAAGTTACTAAAGCGGATCCCGACGCGGCAGGAAAACGCCTTGCCGCGTACCGCGAAATGACCGGAAAACGGAGAAAAACAGATGAATAAGGAACTTTATGAGTTCATGAGGCGGATCGAGAGCAGGATCCTTGAGACGCTGCCCGAAGGGGAATGGCAGATAAATGAGCGGTCGATCCCGCAGAACAACGGAAAAGCGGAGGCAGTCTGCATCACCAGGGAGGGCAGCAACAGGGAAGCCGTGCTTTACATGGAACCGCTTTTTGAAGCGTATAAAAACGGAGAAAGCTTTGAAAATATCTGCGCCAGGCTTGACCGGACCGTAGCCGAGGTTTGCAGAGGGTTTGAATTTCCCGAACCCATGAAGGGCATTGATGAGATATTTAAGGAGTACGGCAGAAACATACTCATGCAGCTTGTTGAGACAGGGAAAAACACTGAGCTGCTTAAGGAAATGCCGCACCGTGAATACATGAACCTAAGCGTAATATACAGGATCGACATTTACAGTGAGGGGGCGACCGTACCCGTTACCAATCAGATAGCGGAAAAGTTCGGACTGACCGAAGAGGAGCTTTTTGAACGTGCGCGCAGGTATGTGCCGGAAGCTTACCCGTTACTGGTAAGCAGCTTATCGGCGGTGCTTGAGACCCCGATGTTTTTTGTGGGTCCTGATGAAATGCCGATGCTCTTAATATCCTATGGAAGAGGCTTTTACGGAGCCTCGGTCCTTATGGATCCTGACGCGTTAAAGCAGGCGGCGGATAAGATCGGAGGAGATATTTATATCCTGCCTGCGTCCGTACACGAGCTCATCGCGGTGCCGTATGCCGGAAGTGATGAAAAGTACCTGCTTGACATGGTGCGCATGATAAACCGCACGGAGGTTGAAAGAAAAGATGTGCTTTCGGACTGCGTATACCATTATGACCGCGAAAGGGGACAGCTTGAGGTCATAGAGGCGGAGACGGAGCGTAGCGCGGACCGTGACCCAGGGAACGAATATACCATGTAATTAAAAAAAATACACGACGAAAAGGGACGCATCTCAAAACGGTGCGTCCTTTTTGATTGGAGGTGACAAACGTAAATAAAAAACCGCATAAATGTATTCATGTTTACTTTTGTGCGGGGCAGAGAAGCCCGCCGAAAAAAGAATATAACTACCAACCCTGCCGGATCTCAGATCCGGCTTTTTTAATTTCATACCGTTATGCGCGAAAAACAGCGCATCAATAATGAAAGGAGGCAGAAATGATATATAAAATCAATATCCGCGAAACCCTTGAGCGTCTTGTCGATATTGAAGCGGACAGCGCCGAGGCGGCGCTCCTTACCGCGAAAGAGCTCTACGATAACGGCGAGATAGTGCTTGATTCCGGAGATTTTAAAGGCGCGGAGTTTTGCAGCATGGAGCTGCCGAAGGAAGCGCAGCAGGACAAGCCGAAAAACAGCTTTGAGATCTACCAGCTTAAAGACGACCCCAAAAACAGGGACCTCTGTTTTGAATCATACGACCGCCTGAAAGCCGCGGGGCATGAAGTCAGGCGTTCTAACTATGAGCTTGTATACTCGGCGGAGCTTTCGCCCGGTATAGGGCTTGAGGATATTTACACACGCTTTAATATCAGCCGCCCCGACGATTTTAAAGGGCACAGTCTTTCGATTTCCGACGTCATAGTGGTCCGCCGGGACGGCACGGATACAGCTCACTACGTGGATCCGGTCGGCTATAAGGACGTCCCGGAATTTTTACAGCCGGAGGGAAAAAATAATAACAGGACGAAAGGAGAGGAGCTTACGAGATGAGTAAACCTATAACACTTTCCCAGAAGCTGCGCGTCATGGCGCGTCTCCGGGAAATGGGAATAACCGACGAAAAAGCCATAGCCGCAGTAAGCGTCGAAGAACTGCTTTTAAAGCATGAAGACATTCCGGCGACCGATCTTCGGATCATCACCGGACTCAAAAAAGCGGTCAAAGAAAACAGGCTTTATTGCTACCTCCAGAAGGAGGAGCCTGAAAAAAATAACGCGGAAAAGGAGGAAAACGACAATGGATAATGCCAAATATAACATAGGCACGAGGATAGACGGAAAATACGCCATGCTCTCATTGAGCGGGAAAGCGGCTGAATATTACCTCGGAACGGATCCGCTTACGGTTTTTGAGTACGGTAACGAGGAAAAACGCTACGCCTACTCATACGCCGAAAACCCATACACGGACAAGGAAATGGTATCCGACCTGACATTTGAGGAATTACAGGAAGCCTTTGAAAAGATGCAGGCGGAGAAAGAAAAAAACAATAACGGAGGTTTAGATATGGATAAAAGAACAGATACGGAAAAAATGCAGCCGGACGGATTTCTGACAGGGGAGCATATAAGGACGCCGAGAGGCAGCTTTTCCCTGACGTCGATGACTGTTGAACAGATGAAGGAAGCCGGATACGGGCTGCACCATGAATCCGACGACGGAAAATATTTAATAATGGGAAACGGGACGCAGGCGTTTGCCGTTGCGGCGGTTCCGCCCGAAAAACAGCCCGAAAAAAAGGAACTCACCGCGCTCCTTACGATCATACAGGGAGACATGACCAAGTACATAAACATGGGCGATATGAGCATGGACGACATTTTCAGGCAGCTTAAAAAGTCAGCGCTCCCCTTTATAGAGATAAAAGGAGACGTCATATACGACGGTGGACGCTTTGCGGCGCTTGAGCAGAGCGGCAGAGTTTCCGTATCCGTGACGGCGGACATTGATAACGACAGGCTCACCGTTTACGAGATAAACGGCGTACCCGAAGACGACCGCACGAAGGAAAACACCCGCATATGGACGCGCGAAAAGATGTCAAATTTCTTAAAGGAGCGCGTGCGCGAGCCTAAATCGGATAATTCGCAGCATTCGCCTTATCACGGAGTTGGACGAAGCCACGCGTCGGAGCACGAGCATCTGATGTAAAGGGAGGCATATCAATGCAAAAAACAGAAAATACAGGATACAGCCGCCCGTCCTTTATGGCAGCCGCAGAAGATTTCTGCCGCAGGGGCGGCGTCGATCTTTACGGCGGAGCCCCCGAAGACGGCGAAGCGGAGGAAGAGACCGTATGCGACTGGGGGGATCAAGATGACGGCACTCAATAAGATGCGCGAGGAGATGAGCCGGAAATTTCTCGCCGCCCTCAGAGAGGAAAAAATCCCGTGGGAGCAGGAATGGAGCTGCGCGGGACGCCCCGTAAACCCCGTGAGCCATTCGACCTACCGCGGCGTGAACTGTCTCTGGCTCTGGGTAACGATGAAGGAAAAAGGCTATGATGATCCGAGGTTTATGACCTTTAAACAGGCGTCGGGAAAAGGGTGGAGCGTAAAAAAAGGCGAAAAAGGCACAAGGATAGAGTTCTGGTCGATGTACGATACCCTGACGAAAAGAAAACTCTCAAGGGAAGAATCTTACCGCCTCGCAAAGCAGATGGAGGAAAAAGGAGAGGATCCCGGCGGACGCATAAAGCCCGTATCTTCGGTCTACACCGTTTTTAATGCAGAACAGATAGAAGGGATACCGGAGCTTGAAACGGACAGGTTCACTCCGGATAAGGACCTCATCTTAAAACGCGACAGGCTCATAAAGGAGATGGGAGTCGGCTTTTCGGAGGGTCACGGGGAAGCAGCCTACCTCCCGAAAAAAGACCTGATAAAGATGCCGGCGTCCGGGCGCTTTGAAGATCCGTACGCCTATATGTCCACTTTTTTACATGAGGCGGGACACGCCACGGGAGCAAAACACCGCATGGACCGCGGCATCGAAAACGCCTTCGGGACGGAGGGTTATGCGAAGGAGGAGCTGCGCGCCGAGATAGCCTCCGCCTTCACCGCTCATGCCATAGGCATTCCCGGAGGCGGCAGAATCCGCAACCACAAGGCGTACATACAGGACTGGATACAGATCATAGAGGATAAGCCGTCAGAGCTCTTCGCGGCGATAAGGGACGCCGAAAAAATATCGGATTACCTTATCGAAAAAGGAGGCTTTGACGTGATAAACAGCCCTGAAGAAGAAAAAGAAGAAGCGTCCGACGCTGAAAACCCGGAGGAGCCAAGGGTTAAAAACACGGTCGTTATAAACGCCTTCGGAGGAGCCGGGGCAGGAAAAACGACGGCGTGCCTCCACATAGCGGCGGAACTCAAAAAACGGGGCTATGTCGCAGAGTACGTCCCGGAATACGCAAAAGAGCTTGTCTGGGATAAAAATTTCGCGCTGCTCGACGGCAGCGAGGAGAGCCAGAGGGCGATATTAGTGGAACAGGAACACAGGCTCTCGCGCCTTATGGGACAGGTGGTCCTCTTAAACGGGATATATCTAAACGACTGCCCGGGCAAGGCGGAATACTGCAAACGGCTGCTTAAAAAGTTCAATTCCTATACGAATTTCAACCTCGTGATACAGCGCGACCCGAGCCGCTATGAGACCGAGGGACGCCTCCAGAGCCTTGAGGAAAGCATGGCGATAGACGGCGACGTCACCGGAATGCTTAAAGAAAACGGCATTTATTTCGGCGTCTACGACCACTCAAAACTCGACGTCATAGTCTCAAACGCGGTCAGGACCCACGACCGGGCGGCATCCCCACATGAGGACCGCGCCGCCTTACAGCCCGAAAAAAAGAGCCGGACAGCGGCAGCCGAAAGCCGCGCCGCCCATGAGCCGGAACGCTGAAAGGAGGATTTTTTCATGGCACTTAGACTTGTGATTGCAGAAAAGCCGAGCGTGGCGCAGACTATCGCCGCCGCGCTTGGCGTTAAGGAAAAGAAAGACGGA
>CAJTON010000003.1:0-12079 GCA_910577605.1 uncultured Butyrivibrio sp. | reverse complement strand
TACATAGACCCCGAGCGAATAAAAAAAGCGAAGGAAATGGACCTTCTGACCTACAAGCAGATCTATGAGCCGTGGGACCTCATACGGACCGGGAATAATTCCTACAAGCTCAAAAGCGAGCCCGCCCTCAAGTTAAGCAACGGTAAATGGTGCTGGTGGGACCATGACGCGGCGGGCGGGAAAAGCGCCCTTAAATACCTCGAAACAGTAAAGGGCATGGAGTGGCAGGAGGCGGTGAAACTCATAGAGGGAGTACGCGGCGCGCCCGATTATTCAAGGCGCATCGAGGAAAACAGGACACGGAATGACGCGCAAAAGGAACTGATCCTCCCCGAAAAAAACTCGACCGCCTACCGAATGGAGCGCTACCTTACGGGACGCGGGATCAGCATGAACGTAATCAAATACTGCGAGGAAAAAGGACTGCTTTATGAGGACGGTAAGTATCATAACGCAGTCTTTTTAGGTTTTGACGGCGGCAAGCCTGCGTATGCGTTCTGCCGCGGCACGGGCGATAAAAAAGTGATGATCGAGGCGCGCGGCAGCAGAAAGGAACACAGTTTCCGCATGACGTCGGAGGAAAAAAACACACAGGTACACGTCTTTGAGGCAGCCATAGACGCGCTCTCATACGCCTCGTTAATGGAGATGTACGGAGTGGATTTCCGCAAAAAAAACCTGCTCTCGCTCGGCGGGATAGCGGGAGGAAGGGCGGAAAACGGCAGCGATATAAAGCCGCCGCCCGCGCTCCTTAATTATCTTTCAAAGAACCCGCAGACCGAAGCCGTGGTGCTGCACCTTGACAATGACGAGCCCGGACGGAGCGCCGCGGCGAAGATAAAAACGCTCCTTGACGGCAAAGTGGCAATTAAGGATTCGCCGCCGCCGGAGGGCAAGGACTGCAACGATTTCTTAAAAATCACAATAAAAAAACGTCAGGAAACGGAGCGCGCGGACGTAAAAAACGGAGAGGGAAATCCTGAAAGGGCGTCCCCTCCCGTGGAAAAAACGGACGCTCCCGCCGTAAAAAATGACGCGCCCGCCAGGGAAAAAAGCGGACGGGAGGCGCTTTAAAGCTTAGGGGGCAGGGGGTGTTTTTTCGGCGCGTTCTGCAGGGAAAACCCCGCGATCCGTGCGGGAACATGAGTTCTGCATTGTAACAGCAAGCAGTGCGTTTGTTGCCACAGGCACCAAACACGCTTGTTAAGGGGCTTCGCCCCCTAAAACCCCCGGACAGGAAATAAGGAAGAAAGATGATCCCGCGCAGAGATCCGCGGGATAAAGGAAAGGAGGGAAGCCGTTTGGCAAAAAACGAGATTTTTAAAGCGCGCCTCACCTTGCAGGAAAAAGAAGACTACGCGCGCAAGGCGCAGCGCTGCTGCCTCGATATGTCGGCGCTCTTTCGTCTGCTCATCAGGGGTTACGAGCCGAAGGAAAAACCCGACGAGGAATTTTATGCCCATATGCGCGAGCTGTCCGGAATCGCCAATAACATAAACCAGCTCACCATGAAGGCGCATACCTACGGCGGCATAGACGCTGCGCGTCTTGAGGCGGAGCTTGAGCGCCTCAATCAGTTTCAGCTCGCCATCGAGAAAAAATACCTCGAGCCGGAAAAGAGCCGCCTATGGCAGTGACGTGTATGTGGCGCGTCAGGTGCCGCCTCGACACAGTGATCAATTACGTCATCAATCCAAAAAAGACCATAACCGAGGAACTTTTAAGAGAGATATACCCCGACGATCTTGACAGCGTATTAAGATACGCCGCCGATCCTGAAAAGACAGAAAAGCGGATGTACGTCGGGGGCGTGAACTTAAATCCCGGGATAGCGTACCAGGAGATGACGACGGTCAAGCGCCAGTTTGGGAAAGAGGACGGGATACTCGCGTGGCACGGATATATGTCCTTTAAGCCGGGGGAAGTCACGGCGGCGCATGCGCATGAGATCGGCATGGAGTTTGCAAAAAAGATGTGGTCCGACTACCAGGTGCTTGTCGCGACCCACTTAAACACAGGGGTGTACCACTGCCACTTCGTCGTAAACTCCGTTTCCTATAAAACGGGAAAACGGATCCACGATGAGACGAGCTGGTTCAAGTTCCGCCACGTCGCCGACAGGCTCTGCCTCGCGCACGGGCTGTCAGAGATAGAGACCCCGAGACGGCATCATCTGCCGGATCATATAAGGAACTCCCCCGCAGCGAACGCCAGATACGCAGCGATCCGTCAGGCGGTGGACGCGGCGATCGCTCAGAGCACTAACCTTGAGGATCTTAACCGCGCGATAAGAAAGATGGGGTACAGCTGCAACCTTAATCCCAACCGCAAATACTGGAGCGTCACGCCCCGCGGGGAAGGGAGGGCGTCCGTGAGGCTCTACCGCCTCGGCGACAGTTACACGAACACCGCGATCCGCGAAAGGCTGGCGGAGAACCAGAAACGCACCGTGGAGGTCAGTGCCGCGAGGGAGCGTAACCGGACGTGCAGCCTTTTTGTTTTACGCCTGAAAAAATATACGGGAAAAAAAGACCGGATCATGGGGCTGTACTGGCACTACCGCTATCTTTTAGGGAACGTGCAGAAGAACCCGGGTCGCAGCCTCTACCTGCCGCACAGGCTGAAGGAGGACGTGGCGAGGCTAAAGGAGATCTCCGAGGAGGCAAGGTTTCTGTCAGAAGAAAAGATAGAAACTTTAAGTGACCTTAAGGGTCTTATGGAAAAGTACATATCGGAGCTTGCGGACCTCGAGGATCTCCGGCGTGAGTTAAGAAACGAGCTGCGCCGGAAGGGCAGCGAGGGACGCGCCCCCGGGATCCGCGCGGAGATAGCGGGGGTCAGCGCCCTTATGGAAAAAGACCGTAAAGCCTTAAAAAGATGCAGGAACATAGAGGCGCGCTCGGCGCAGATATTTGAGACAGTCATGCAGACCGAGGCGCAGCAGGAAAAAATAAAGGAATCAGAAAGGAGCGAAAACGTATGGACGTTGGAGCAGACGCCGCCGGGCAGGTCATAAGCCTTGCCGGGCAGGTATTTAAAATAGGAATGGAGGGAATGGTCGTCGTGGTAAGGATAGCCGGAAAAGGCGCGGTACACGCCGCGGCGCTTTTAGCGGCGGCGCTCTCCGGAAAGAAAAAGACCAGGGGAAAGGTCATGTTAAAAAACATGCTCAGGGACTCAAAGGGCATCACCTTATTTACGATAAGGGATCAGGACCTAAAGAAATTTGCGAAGGAGGCGAAAGCCTACAATGTCCGCTACTGCATAGTAAAGGACAGAAAGCAGGACCGCGACGGGAATACGGATATGTTCATCAGGGCTGAGGACGCGGCGGTCGTAAACCGCATAATAGAGCGCTTCGGACTTACCGCCGTAAAACAGGACGTTTCCATAGAGGGA
Source organism: uncultured Butyrivibrio sp. (assembly GCA_910577605.1). GTDB lineage: Bacteria > Bacillota > Clostridia > Lachnospirales > Lachnospiraceae > Eshraghiella. The sequence continues at coordinate 8,680 of CAJTON010000003.1, read as the reverse complement.
ACGCCGGAAGCTGAAAGAGAATACGGCGAGCCCGCAAAAGACGGGGACTACGTTTATGGCGACGTCACGGTAAGCCGCGAGGTAAACTCGCTTGTCGATGAGGCGGGGGAGACCGAGACGCAGATAAGGACGCGCGTGCCGGGGACCTACGGAAAGGACGTCCGCTATGTGTACTTTGACAAGGACGGCTTGGAGGAGGTCCACGGAGGCAGGAGCTATAAGGTCCACATCGACCCCGAAGGCAGCTATGAGCTTTACGGTGCGGACGGAGCTGCCGCAGAGACCGTAAAGGGAGAGGAGCTTTTAAGGCACTATGACCGCCATGACAGCGAAACGCCGGGAAACTCAAGAGCCCGGACAGCCTCAGGGGCTCAGTCCGGGAAAAGTTATTCGGAGCAGGGCGTTACTGAAAAAGACGCTCCCGCAGCCGTAAGGTCCGAAAGCGCGAAGACAGCGGACAGGGAGGAAAAGCCCGGTCCCGCGTATGTTTACGGCGACGTCACGATAAGCCGGGGTAAAAACTCCCTTGTCGAAGAAGAGACCGAGACGCAGATAAGGACGCGCGTGCCGGGGACCTACAAAAAAGACGCCCGCTATGTGTACTTTGACAAGGCAGGTCTTGAAGAGGTGCACGGAGGCAGGAGCTACAAGGTGCATATCGAGCCGGAAAGGCTCTATCAGCTTTATGACAGATCCGGAGCCGCCGCAGGGAGCGTATACGGCGAAGAGCTGCTCACGCATTACGACAGGAAGGACAGGGACGGCGATACCGCAAAGGATCCGGAAGCCGGGGAGACCTTACAGTCCGAAAAAAGCGCCGCGGAACCTGCGCATTCCGAGCCCGCAAATGAAAAAAGCTATGAGGACGCCGTACACGAGGGAACCGATAATTCAAGGATCCCGGATACTAAAAACAGGTTCAACAGGTTTTCACAGCGCACCTATGACTTTGCCGCAATGGAAAAGGAGCTTTTATCGAACAATGATGAGCCCGAGCCCGAGGAGCCCGGAGCGGACGCCGGACAGCCGGATGCCGGACCCGTACATGAGAATAAGGAATCTCCGGGCACTACTGTAAAAACCAACATGGGAAAAATGCCCGTCGAGGATTACCGCGAGATAATGGCGGGACAGTACGGCTTTGACAGCTACGAAGAGTTTTACGCCAAGGGGTGGAGGTTAGGAGACGGATATGACAAGGAGCCCGAGCCACGCTCCGGGGCGGAGTTACGCCCCTCCGTGCGCGAAAAGCTCTCCGGCTATAAAAAAGAGGAAGAGGACGCGGCGCTTAAAAGACAGATAGAGGTGGCAGAAGCCAAAAGAGCCGCCGAGACAAGGGAGCTTGAGAAAACGGGAGGCGACGTGCTGCCCGGACAGCGCGAGAAGATAAATTCCTACAAAGAGAGCCGCGATGCGGCGATGGCGGATTTCCTTTCGGACGCGAAACTTTCGGACGCAAAGCTCCCCGACCGGGGGGTGATCTGATTGCCGAAACGGAACAAAAAGACGACGTATATCGGAATGGCTGTGTCCGGAGCCCTCTTTACCGTGTGGCTCGCGTTAAGGCTTGCGCCCTCGGTATCCGGAGGGCTTTTACAGGTGGCGCGGGATTTCGGCGCCGCCCTTTCCGGAAACCCGTTTAAGATAAGTCTCTGTGCGGAGAGCGGGAAGACCGTGGGGGCGTGCCTCATGATATACGCCCTCGTGATGCTGTACTGCTTCTCGATGTTAAAAAACAGGCGCTTCGGGGAGGAATACGGCTCGGCTAAATGGGGCGACATAAATAAGATAATGAAAAAATACCGCCAGGACGCAAGGACCGACAGGATATTAACCGAAAACATACGCTTCGGTCAGGACTGCCCCAGATACCGCCGCAACCTCTTTACGATGGTGGTCGGGGGCTCGGGATCGAGAAAGACCACGGGCTATACGGTACCGAACATCTTACAGGGCGGTACGTCGATGGTCATACTCGATCCCAAGGGCGAATCGGTGAGGGCTACGGGGCGCGCACTCGAAAACGACGGCTACGAGGTAAGGGTACTCGATCTTATCCACATGGAAAAAAGCCACCGCTACAACCCTTTCGTGTATTTCAGATCCGACAACGACATACAGAGGCTTGCGACCATCGTCATGAAGGCGACCGGGGAGAAGGATTCCAAGCCGCAGGATCCTTACTGGGAGAACGCGGCGGAGGAGATACTCATGGCGCTCATGATGTACCTGCACTACGAAGCGCCGCCCGAAGAACAGAACTTCGCCACGGTCATGGACATGATACGCTGCATAAAGGTCGAAGACGACGGGGACGGGGACGAACAGAGCGTAAGCCCCGTGGAACGGCTGTTTCTTGATCTTAGGGTAAGGAAGCCGGACCACCCGGCGCTTCGGTACTACGAGGACTTTATAGGTGTGCCGAAGCGGACGCTCGAGACGATAAAATCTACCCTGACCGCGAAGCTTGCCAAGTTCAACATCGATTCCCTTATCGCCCTTACAAGCACGGACGAGATCGGGCTTGACCGTCTGGGCGAAAAAAAGACCGCCCTCTTTTTAGTCATACCCGATAATGACACTTCGTTCAACTTTATCGTATCGATGTTATATATGCAGGCGTTCCAGAGGAACATGGACATAGCGGACTATAAGTACAAGGGGATGCTTCCCTATCATATCCACTTCATCATGGACGAGTTCGCGAACGTGGCGCTGCCGAAGGATTTCAAGACCGTGCAGGCGACGATGCGCTCAAGGGGGATGTACGCGAGCATCATGCTCCAGAACATGGCTGACTTAAAAGCCCTTTTTGAGAAGGACTGGGAATCCATAGTCGGCAACTGCGACACCTTCCTTTTTCTCGGCGGCAACGAGCCGGGGACGCACGAGTACGTCTCAAAGCGCCTCGGGAAGGAGACCCTTGATACCAACACCTACAACCATACGCACGGTCTTAAGGGGAACTACTCCACAAACGACCAGAAGGCGGGGCGCGAGCTTTTATTCCCGGACGAGGTCTCAAGGGTGGAGGACGAATACTGCATACTCTTTATAAGGGGCGAGCTGCCCGTAATGGACAGAAAATACGACCTGACGAAGCACCCGCGCATAAGGGAGACCTCCCTTTTCTGGGGCACGAAGGAGGAGCGCGCAAAAAATGAATACAGCTATAACAACGTGACGCTCCCGAACACGCCCGTCGGCGTACTGGGCTACCTTTATCCCGACGAGACGGATCCGTCGGAGCTTGTGATACCTGCCGAGGGAGTCGATTTCATAAGCAGCGAGGAGCTGATTTTTAAAAGTTAAAATAAAAAATTTCTGAAGAAGGAGAAAAAAGCATGAAAAATAAGAAAGAAATGACCGTTAAAAACGGAAAAGGAAAGGCAGAGCGCGCCGCATCGGCAAAGCTTAAAAGGTTACTTTACACCGCCCTTACGGCGGCTGTTTTTGTCTTAAGCATGAGCGTATCCGTATTCGCGGAAGAGGAGAACCCGCTCACGATACTTTCGAACCTTGAGGAATTCATCTTCGGGATCATAAGGGGGATCGGGATAATCATGTGTGGCTACGGAGGGCTCCAGATAGGAACGTCGTTTTCGACGCACGACCCGTCGCAGCGCACGATGGGGATAATGACCTTTGCGGGAGGAATAATCGCCGCGTTCTCAAGGCAGATACTTACGCTTATAGGAGTGGGGTGATCCGATGATCGCAGCGACAGACAACAGCTGGGTGCTCGGCTTACTGGAGGACGGCGTCAAGTTTTGGGGGCAGATGCTAAACGAGATATGGGACCTTCTGGGGGTCGCGCCGGAAAACTTCAAGGGCGGTGCCATCTGGAGCGTCATGGTGAACATAAACGACGGGATAAAGTACATCGCGTATTCGCTCCTTGTCATTTTTTTCGGCGCCGGGCTCATAAGGACCTGCATGAACTTTGAGGAATTAAAAAGACCGGAGATAGCGGTCAAGTATTTTGTGCGTTATATACTGACGAAAACGGCAGTCACGGGGGTCATGTCCCTTATGAACGCCGTTTTTTCGATAGCGCAGCTCATAGTTGATAAGATAATCGACATCTCGGGCTTGAAGGGGCGGCAGCTAGGGGGGATGACGGTCCCTGACGCCGTAAGGCAGGCGTGCACGGACGCGGGGTTCTGGGAATCCGTGCCTTTATGGCTCTTATCGCTTTTAGGGACGATAGTCATAGTCGTCATATCCCTTATAGCGGTGATGAGCGTGTATTCGAGGTTTTTTAAGATATACCTCTACACCGCGATAGCGCCGATACCGCTCTCGTCGTTTGCAGGGGAGCCGACGCAGGGGACGGGTTTGGCGTTCGTAAAAAGCTACATAGGCGTGTGCATGGAGGGCGCGGTGATAGCGCTTGCGGCGGTGATCTATTCGTACTTTGCGACCTCGAACGACCTTTTGAACCTTTTCGGGACCTCAAACGCGAGCATCATCTTGGGCTACATAGTGGAGCTTGTCTTCAACATGCTCGTTTTCCTCGGGATAGTGAAGCTCTCGAGCCGCCTGATACATGAGATATTCGGGCTCTGATAAAAAAGACTTGCGGGGAGCCGTAAAAAGCACCGTTTTGCGTGTTGCCACAAACGGATAGTCCATATGTGGGAAATCCGCTTTTTCTGTTACCACAAACGGACAGCCCACATATGGGAAACCGCGTCATGGGACATACGGGACCCGGCAACCGGGGAGCGGCTCCCGCGGGATATTTACATTTATATAAGGAAGAAGAATGGAAGGAATAAAAAAAGATGAATAAAACGAAGCTTAAGGCATTTATCGTATGCCTTATCATTATTACAGCCGCCGTGTGCGCCTGCGTGTGGGCTGCGGCGTCGGAGCCGCACGGGGCGGTGGCAGAGATATATACGGACAGCGGCGGCGGGAGCTATATACTGTACGCCGACGGGCACCTCAGTATCAAAGGATACGCGGGAGGCGCGCCGGAGGACGGGGTGCTGTTGCTTGCCGACAGGGTAAAGAGCATGGAGCTTACAGGCTGCACGGTCACGGCGGAGAGCCGCCCGTTATTTAAGGAGTTTAAAAGCCTTACGGGGCTTTATTTTACGGACACGGCGTTTGAGGGCAGCATGAGGGAGATGTTTTCCGGCTGTAAAAGCCTTGAAGCCGTGCAGTTTTCGGACGTCTCCATGTCCGCGGTGACGGACATGATACGGGCGTTTTCGGGGTGCACGGCGTTAAAAAGCATCGACCTGTCGGGGACGGATCTTTCTAGCGTAAAGCAGATGAACCTTATGTTTTCAGACTGCACGGCGCTTGAAAGCGCGGATCTGTCGGGAGCGGACCTTACGGGCTGCGAGAACATGACGCAGCTGTTTGAGCGGTGCAGCAGCCTTAAAAGCGTGGATATGTCCGGCATCACGGCATCTGAAAAGATGAACGCGTACCGGATCTTTGAGAACTGTAAGAGCCTTGAAACGGCTGACCTTACGGGATTTGATTTCGGGAAGACGAGCCTTTACGCTTTTTTTAAGGACTGCGGGAAGCTGAAAGAGGTATCCCTTAAGGACGCGGACACCTCGGACGTAACAGCCATGAACTTTATGTTTTCCGGCTGTGCCTCCCTTAGGAGCCTTGATCTGTCGGATCTTGACACCGGAAACGTCACCTCTTATCACGATATGTTTTCGGGCTGCACAGGCTTGGAGTACCTTGACGTATCGGGCTTTGACCTTACGGATACGAAAAACCAGATGGACCGTATGTTTTCGGGGCTTGTAAGCCTTAGGGAGATAGACCTTACGGGATTTAAGACGTCGGGAGTGACCCGGATGTCATATATGTTTTATAACTGCAAAAGCCTTGAGAGGCTCGACCTGTCGGGCTTTGACACCTCAGGCGTATCAGACGTGCAGGATATGTTTACGGGCTGTATAAGCCTTAGGGAGCTTGACGTATCAGGCTTTGACCTGTCGCGGGTGAGCAGCATTTCATACCTGTTTTCGGGGCTGAAAAGCCTTGAGAGCATAGACCTTAAGGATTTTAAGGTGATGAGCGGCGGCTCCCTTATGGCGACGAACCTTTTTGACGGCTGCACAAGCCTTAAATACCTTGACCTTACGGATACGGACCTGAGAAACGCAGTGATGTATCAGGCTTTCAACAATGTCGGTTTCTGGGAGTTAAAGCTCCCGGAAACTTCCCCGAGCGGGTTCCCGTGCTTTTCGGGGAACACGCCGCCTGAGAAGCCTTACTATACATGGGAGGGGGACTGGAGCTGTTTTACCGACGATACGGAAAATGCCGTAAGGGACGACGTATTGCAGGGAAACAGCGATGTGACGACTCCGGATCAGATCTGTCTTGACACGGTGCGGATACAGAACGCGGGGAGCGCCATAAGGATAACCCCGAATTTCACGCCCATAGAGTACGGGATAAATATAAGCTTTGTAGACGGTGAGGGAAACGGGCTTGCCTCGGATACGAAGAGATACAGCATTGAGGATAAGGAGGCGTTTTTGGGATTTAATAAGGAATACGCCGAAAAGATATGCCCCGGGTATGTATTTTCGGGTTTTGGCAGCGAAGAACTCGGGCTTTCCGGTGCAGATGAGGTACCCGCGCCGGAGCTGCCGTGCGGGGATATAGAAATAACCGTGCTTATGGAGCTTCCGGAGCCCGAGACGACGACGGAGCCCGAGACGACGACGGAGCCCGAGACGACAACGGAAACGGAGCCGGATACTGGAACGGAGGGCGGCACATCGGAGGGCGCGTCTGGAACTGTCACGGAGCCGGAGAGCGGCGAAGGATCCGAAGGGACTACGGAAGCCGCGACTGCGGAGCCGGAGGAAACGGCGGACGCCGGGACCGTGGAGACGGAGCCCGTAACCTCCCCGGAGGAGAGCATGGGACCCGCCGAAACGACGGAAACGGAAAGCGTGACGGAGATCCCCGGAATGTCAGGAACGGCAGGAGCCACAGAGCCGGAGACATCTTCGGAGGAACCGGAAACCGCAGCGACCGCCGTGGAGAGTAAAGAGCAGGAAAAAACAGAGACCGCTCCGCAGGAAAGCGCCCATGAAACGGAAACAGCACAGTCACTTACGGAGCTTCCGTCAGATGAGACGCTTTCCGGAACGCAGGATAAGGATACTACCGTAAATACGGGGGATAAGAGCCGCGCGGCGGTAATGGCGCTGCTGCTTTCAGGGCTGTTTTTAACCGTCTGCGCCGTGATGACCGGCGGATCCGGCGGCAGAAGGAAAAACGCTTTCCGGAACCGCAGGGAGAAGTAAAAAAAAGAAATCTATACAGGAGGAATGAATGATCATGGAGATAAAAATAAACAAGGAGATACGCGACTACTACGAAGCCGTGTTCTTAGGACTGCCCCTCAGGGCGGTCCTTTTTTCCGCGGCGGGAATAGTGCTGTCGCTTATAGTCGGATTCTCCCTTCGGGGGAAAGCCGGGACGGAGACGATCTCGTGGGTGATAACGGTGATAATGGTGCCGTTTTTTCTTTTCGGCTATAAAAAGGTAAACGGGGTATACCTTGAAAAATACCTCGCGGCATTCATAAGGTCGGAGTTCCTGACGCCGAAAAAGCTCGTGCTTAAGGACGACAACATCTACCGTAAGATAGTGCCCGCGCCCGTGCGTGTAAAGACCGCCGGAGCGGAGGACGCTGCGGGAGGAATGTTAAAAGCGGTGCGGGAACGGCTCAAGGCGCTTTTTTGCAGGAGCAAGGAAAAGCTCGGCGTTACAGCGGATGCGGCAAAAGCCGTAAATACGGATAAAAAGGAGGACCACGATGAAGGACAGGATAAGGACATTTAATAAAAAGCCCGACAGGCTCCCGGTACCGAGAAAGCTTCAGGACATGATCCCCGTGAGGACCGTGTACCCTGACGGGATATTTGAGCTGACAAAAGGGAAGTGGAGCCGGACATTTGCTTTTTCGGACATAAACTACAATGCGGCGGGGCTTGAGGAGAAAAAATCCTACGCGCTCAAGTATGCGGAGCTGATAAACAGCATCGACGAGGAGGCGGTCGTGAAAATAACGGTGAACCGCCGGAAGATGAATATGCCGGAGTTTGAGAAAAACGTGCTTTTAAAGCACGGGGAGGACGGGATTGACCGTTTCCGCGACGAATATAACCGCATACTCACGGAGGCGGCACAGAGCACGAACTCGATAATAAAGGAGCTTTACATAACAGTCACCGTGGAGCGCCCGTCCTACGAAGCCGCAAAAAACTTTTTTAACCGCGCGGAGAATGATCTGGGGGCGGCGCTTGTCCGCATCGGGAGCAGGATAAGGGCGCTTGACTGTGAGGAGCGCTGCCACATCGTCTATGATTTCTACCGCGCCGGCGAGGAGGCGGACTATCATTTCGACCTTAAGGACATGATGAAATACGGCAGGGATTTTAAAAGCTATATCTGCCCCGATTCCATTGAGTTTAAACCGGACTGTATGAAGATCGGGAAGCGCTACGCGAGGGTCTTAAGGCTGCGTGAGACGGCGTCGTATGTAAAGGACAACATACTTTCCCGTATCACCGACATCGACAACACCTCGATGCTGTCGATAGACATAATCCCGGTGCCGAAGGACGTAGCCGTCGCCGAGGTGAAAAGACGTCTTCTGGGAGCCGGAAAAAACATATCGGAC
>CAJTON010000002.1:140815-166012 GCA_910577605.1 uncultured Butyrivibrio sp. | reverse complement strand
GCGATAGTTGCAATGTCGATGAGGACGATACTGACGGCGGGGGGCGACGTGGAGGTGCCCGAGATAGGGTACGACGGCGAGGACGCGGTGGCGCTTTATGAAAAGTATCTGCCGGACATTCTGCTTACCGATATTCAGATGAAAAAGCTCGACGGGCTTGAGGCTTCGTCGCGGATACTTGGAAAGCACCCCGACGCGCGTATAATTCTTCTGACTACTTTTCTTGACGACGAATATATCAGGGAGGCGCTGAGAGTCGGCGCAAAGGGCTATATACTAAAGCAGGATTACGAGGGGGTATTGCCCGCGCTCAGGGCCGTTTATTCCGGACAGAGCGTTTTCGGCAAGGAAATAATAAGCGAGATTCCCAAGCTTATCAGAGAAAAGAACATGGATATATATACGCGAAACGGTATCACGGATAAAGAATTTGAGATAATAAGGCTCGTCGCGGACGGCCTATCCAATAAGGAGATCGCAGACAAACTTTGTTTAAGCGACGGGACGGTGCGCAATTACATAAGTCTTGTGCTTGACAAGCTTAAGCTGCGCGACCGCACGCAGTTAGCCGTTTTCTACTACAAAAATTAACAGCCGCGGGGTAAACCCTGCGGCTGTCCGCTTATAGCGTTATTCCATTTCGGGATTCTCTTTGCGGATACCCATAAGAAGGTCGTACATATCCCATGCGCCGTCTCCGTCGCTGTTTTTGTAGATCTTTCCTCTGTATTCAACCTCGGGAAGAGACTTACAGCCGTTAAACGCGTTTCTGTCGCAATAATTTACGCTGTCGGGCAGAATCACGCTCTTGAGACTGCTGCAGCTGTGAAACGCACAGTAGCCTATTGCGGTGACGCCCTCCGGTATTTCTATGCTTTCGAGAGACTCGCACCGTATAAAAGCGTTTTTCGGTATCTCCTTGATATTTTTGGAGAGCTTTACAGTCTTTAATTTTTTGCGTCCCTGAAAAACCTCGTCGTTAAGCACGGTTACGCTGTCTGGAATCGTTACGCTTGTGACGGTATCGTTTTTGTGCAGAACGGACCAGCCGATGGCAGTCACGGGCTTGCCTTCTATCTCCGAGGGGAAAACGACCTCCGCGGCGCTTCCATTGTAGCGTGTAATGGTTACGGTATTAGTCTGCTCGTCCACGGTGTATTCAAGCTCGGAAACAGGAGTTGTTTTGCCGCCCGTGTCCTTAGCGCTGCCGCAGGCTGTCAGCAATACGGCGGCTGCGGTGAAAATAGCCGCGATTTTTATTCTTCGTAAATCCATTTTTTGTCCCACCTAATTTTTTTGGTATATGACTTCGCGCACGGAATCTAAAAGCAGATGCGCTTCGGAGTCAAAGTTCATAAGAACGGTAAGCTGGACATAGCGGTCGCCCACCTCGTTTTCATCGTCAAAGCTTGCCGAATAGTCTAACTGAAAGTCAAGATCCTCATTCTGGTTTCTTATGTTTTCGTTATATAAGGTGTTTTTCCTTTCTTCCTTATCCCTTCCGAATAATTCGAGGACCTCCTCGTAGGTGGTCGTGCCGGGCTGTACGGAATTTACGGCGACTTTGATATTTGCGTTGCTGATATATGTCACGACGCAGTCCATGACGCTCGCCGTGTCGCCGGTGTAATTTTTGACCGCGATCACCATTTTGCCTTCGCCTCTTGCAGTTTCGCCGTCAATATTGCCCATGCCCAAGCGCCTGCCTACGGTCTTATCCTTTACATAGTCGCGAAAGCTGATTCCTATATTTTCCATATCCCTTAATGTAAAAGGATAGGTCAGGGTCTTGCCGTTGTAGGTCAGGGTCAGCGTGCTTATTTCGGGAGCGTCCTCTGAAGAGGATTCGGCGACCGGATATATTTTGTTTTCGGCTTCGTACTCTTTATCCTTGCCGCTATCAGCAGCGTTGGCGGTGCTTTCGGCGGCTTCTGTTTCATCAGAACTATTGTCCTGTTTGAGCTTCTTGGCAGTGCCGGATGCCGGAACGACGTCTCCGCAGAACTGCTTGTATGTAAGCGTCTGCCTGTCCTCGCTCCATGTAAGAACAACGTTGTCTACGCTTACCTTGAATTCACAGCTTCCCTTGCTAATAATATCGTCAAAGACTTCGGGCGGTACTCTTACCAAACCGGAGGGGAGCCATACGGAGAAGGAGTTGTCTTCGTTGACTCTGACGGATATGACTCCGCCTATTTCGACCTTGCCGTACATGGATGTGTCGTATTCCTCGTAAGTATAACCGCCGCATAAAGGTTCAAGCTTTTTCAACTTCTCAAGCAGTTCGGGGTCCGGAGCGGCCGTTTCTTTAGGCGTCGTTTCCGGTGTGTTTATTGCTGTGTTATTTGCCGAGGTTCTGGACGAACTGTTTTTGCTGTCCGTACTGCCGCAGGCTGTAAGCGCCGCCGCCATAATCGCGGCAAGCGCAAGACATATGATTTTTTTCATGTTATTCCTCCCACCAATGCTTTTCAATTTCAATCAACTCAACCATTTTCATTCCGTATATATCCAACAGACCTTCAGGAAGAGGCTCCTTACTCTGATATTCGATGCTTTCGTCGATAAGGATTATCATAAGAGGCGATATGTGGCCGTCAAGCTGGTCGGTATCCACCGCGAATATCACAAATTTGCATTCGCGATTTTCGGAAAATCTGTCGAGGCCGCCATTTTCATTCGTCTCTGTGTATTCGTAAGTATATGTATGTATCCCGCTGTATTTGCACACATCAAAGCCGTTGACGGTCATAAGCTCCTGATTCTCGACCTTAAAGTCAAAATCGTCGTACGCCATGTTGCGGTAATATTTTATATCGCTTATCAGTTCGTCTTTATGCGCTTCAAAGGCGTCCTCAAGTTTGTCCAGAGTGACATTGACAGACATCGCAACAGGTTCGTCGGACCATGATACGTCGAATTCTTTTTCCACATATCCGCAGCCGTCCACCTTTATGAGCGCGGGGTCCCACTGATATGCAAATCTGCCCGTAGAGGTCGGTTTGAGAGACGGAAAATCAATGTTGATCGTAATATCTCCGCTTTTTACCTCGTCTCCGACGTTATAGTTTCCGATCTTTATAAACGCCCTGTCGGATACTCCTCTCCAGTTGGGAAGCTCCCCGTCATTGCCCGAGGTCTGGGCGGTCGTTTCCTTACTCTCCTCAACAGGCTTGCTTTCGCCGGCATCAGTTTTAGAACCGCCTGCCGTGCTCTCAGCCCCACCGCAGGCAGTGAGCGCCGCTGTAAGAAGAGCCGACGCGATGAGCGGTATAAATTTCTTTTTCATGTATATCCTCCTTTTTTCCATTCCTGTTTTTTGATTATAATATAAGGAATGATATTTTTTATAAAAAAAGCGCGAGCGGTATGGAAAAAGGTGTAAGCGGCGAAGATGTTGACTTAAAAGGAAGTAATATGATAAATTAATTTTATGAAAATTGCGGTTTGCGACGACGAAAAAACTTTTATTGATAAGATCTACAAATATCTGTGGGAACAGCATGACTGCTCGGTGGAATGCTTTGAGTCACCTTTGGAGCTTCTGGAAAAATACCGTGCAGGCGGGCGTTATGACGTGCTTTTTCTGGATATCATCATGGAGCCTGTAAACGGTATCGAGCTTGCAAGGAAGATAAGGGAGTATGACAAAAAGGCATTTATCGTGTTCCTTACGGTGGCGCTTGAATACGCGCCGTCGGGATATGAGGTAGGCGCGTTCCGTTATCTGTTAAAGCCCGTGACAGAGGAGGACCTTATTTTGGTGATGGAGGAAATTAAGGAAAAGATGAGAGCCTCTTATACCATACAGGTCAGAACGCCCGAGTGCAGTATGATCGTTCATACGGACGAGCTGCACTATATTGAAGCGGACAATAAGGAGAGCATTCTTCATTATATGGGAGATTCTATAACGGTGCGCAAAAGCCTGAGCGAGCTGGAGGAGATACTTCCGGAGCGGCTTTTTTTCCGTATACACCGCAAGTATCTCATAAATCTTTCACGCGTCAGGGAATTTGACGAAAGGAACCTGACTCTCGACTGCGGAACGACGCTTCCGTTAAGCCGCAGAAGAAGCGCTGAGTTTTGCGTAATGCTTAATAAATATATCGAAGGGAATCTGAACAAATGATGGCAGTTTTATTTGACACGGCGTTTAATTTAATGGAATACTGTATATTTATGCTGCTCTTGCAGTATGTATGCGCCGCCGATATGAAGCTTAACAAAAAAAACGGTATTATATGTACGGCTGCCGCCGCGGTTCTTATGGCTGTAACCGGCTATTTGTTCGGAGTGGATGCGGCATACATTGCGATGCTTTTTGCGACTGTTATTACGGTTGCCGTGCTTGCAAGGAGAAAAGGCTACGCCTTACTGCGCCTTATTCCGGCGGCAATGCTTGACGTGCTGCTCGGGGCGGGAAATAAACTGATCGTTATAGGAAATTATGCTCAGAGCGTGCTGTCGTTTGTCACTGACGCGGCAGTGCTGTCGCTGCTTATTATTCTGTGCTTTGCCGTAAAAAAATACCATATCACGGTGTATTTTCGCACAAGGGAGATTCTTGGAAGCATCGCGTTACTGTTCTGTACTTTTGTGGACGGGCAGCTTATGGCTTTGGCGAACGGTCAGCCGCACGGACCTGTGCTGCATTATACTTATCTCGTTATTTTCGGAGGAGCGTATCTTTTCTGTGTCGCGTATTATGCGTACAGCGTCGCGGAAACGTGGCGCAGGGTGTACCGTCAGACAAAAATAAGCACTGAGATGGAATATATGGAGCTTCGGCTCGCCGCCTTGCAGGATGCAAAGGAGAGCGAGGAGCAGACTATGCGTATGAGGCACGACCTCAATAAGCATCTGTCGGTTATGAAAATGCTCTGCGACGAGGGAAAATACAGGGAGGTATACGAGTACGCCGATAAGCTGAGCCGTGAAAGCGTGAAATCCGACAAACTTCCGACCGGAAACGGGATAGCGGATCTGGTAGTGTGGCAGAAAAAGAAGCTCTGCGAGGAGCATGCGATAGAATTTAGCTTTGAGGGACTTTTAAACGGTATGCAGAATATGGACGCTCCCGACATCTGCGGACTTCTGGCGAACGCCTACGATAACGCGATAGAAGCCTGCATGTCCCAAAGCGGGGCGTATGTGCGCACAAGGATAAGCAGTACGCGCAATTACAACGTCATAGAGATAGTCAATCCGGTTTCAGGGAAGGTTTCCGTCCGCAAAAACAAGGTCCCCACCTCTAAAAGGGACAAGTCCTCACACGGCTACGGCATGGAGATAATGAAGCAGATTGCCGCCAAATATAACGGCAGCTGTACGTTTGACTGCGACGGTGAGGAGTTTAGGGTAAAGATCGTTCTGCTGGCATAACCGATATGATATAAAAATCAGCCGGATACGGCTTTTAGATACAACTTGTTTACAAGTGTCTGTTATAATGTATGTACAAGCGCTTATTTACGCGGTTTTGGAACGGAAGAAGCTTTTTGAGCGGATACATAGACCGTAATTGTAAGGAGGTTGTATTTTTTATGAGCAAAAAAATATTTTTTTGCGCGGCTGCCCTGTGTGCCGCTTTGCTTGCGGGCTGCGGTGACAGCCGGGAGGAGAACAGTACCGTAAAGCAGCAGAATAATATGTTTTATGAGGACGCACAGGGCAGCTGGCAGGAGGAGTTTGACGCTTCTTTGGAGGACGGGGGAAAGGTGAAGGTCTCGATAGACGCCGAAATTACGAAACCTTCGTCAAAATCCGTATTTGTGACAGAAGTGGCTGAATTCGGATTCTCACAGGATTATAAGGAAACCGTTCTGAAACAGATTTTCGGGGAAGCGGAGCTTTATATGTATGATATGAAAAGTATTCCGCAGAAACAGCTTACACGTTATATATCCGAGCTTTCGTATGAAGCGGATATGCTTGAGGAGGAGATAGAGCAGGCTTCTGATGACGAGCAGAGAGCGAGAAAGCAGTTCAGGCTCGATTCCGTGAAAGATGGACTTGAGCAGTACAGAGATTGCATCGACAGCGCGCCTTTGGATTTTGTTCCGGCAAAGGATATGTCGGGGGACGCGTTCGCCGGATACAAAGACGGTATAATGTTCGCGGTATATTTTCAGAATTATCTGAATGAAAATCCCAAAGGGCATTATTCCGGAATTTTTAATAGCGTAAAACCTGACGAGGTTTCTTATCCGGTAAGGAACCAAAGCATAATAATAGAGCCGGTGGATATGAGAGAGGCAGCCCCAAAGGAAATGAAGAACGCCTTGATAGTCAAACCTGACGATATGTTTGATTTTCAGCAAAGCGGGAGCATCGGGACGGAGCAGGCTATTGCCGACCGTTTTATTCAGAACCTCGGACTGAACGGAGCCGGATTCGATTATATTACAGACGGCAGTACCGGCAAACAAACCGGGGGCTGCGGAAATATCGTATGGACGTCAGCCGGGGTTTCAAGCGTGACGGAAGGGTATTATTTTAATTACGGGATAGCTTTGGATACTGAGAACAATATTAAGGCATACGAATTTGACGCCGTTTACAATAAATGGGGAAAATATGCGGACGCCTCGGATCCCCAGTATTCAAGAAGAAGCTGCATGACCGTGTATGTAAAGGATCAAAAGGTCATATACGCGGAAATAAATAATCCGCTGGAGGTGGTTTCCGTCAATCAAGGGGTGGAGGTGCTGTCCTTTGACATAATCAAGGATATTGTGAGAAGCGAGCTTGCGGACAGTATACAGGATTATACCGCAAATGGAATTCAGGACGGTATGTCGGTAAGCTTTCAGACTATGTGCTTTGATTATGTGAGAGTCCGCGACGGTAAAAGAGGAGATTTATACAGCTACGTTCCCGCATGGAAGCTCTTCGGCAGAAACAGCAGTTCTCTTGACTGGGGAGCGGAGAATATGATAATAATCAACGCCATTGACGGTACTCCTATATATGTAAGAGATTTGATTTAGCGCGGGAATTGATTTTATTCCTAATTTATGAGATAATAATTGAGGGCTTTGGTAGTTGCGTATGTTACGGATACTGATTGTTGAGGATGAGCGTGCCATATCGGATCTGGTGAGGATAAATCTGACAAAAGCCGGATACGAATGCGTCTGCGTCTACGACGGCATGACTGCCGCCGATATTCTTGAGCAAAATAAGTTTGATTTGATAATTCTTGACGTGATGCTTCCGGGGCTGGACGGTTTTGAGCTTATGGAATATATAAGACCTATGGCGGTACCTGTTATTTTTTTGACCGCGAAGGCGTCCCTTGCCGACAGACTCAAGGGGCTGACTTCGGGCGCCGAGGATTATATCGTCAAGCCTTTTGAGACGGCGGAACTGTTAGCGAGGATCGGTATAGTGCTGAGACGCTACAACAAGGAATCCGAAAAGCTTGGCTATAACAATATCGAGGCGGACGTGGAAAAGCGCTCGGTCACATACGACGGAACGGAGACGGAGCTTACACCGAAAGAATTTGATCTGCTTGTGTTGTTTATCCGCAACCGCGGAATAACTCTTTTTCGTGAAAAAATATACGAGGAAGTCTGGGGAATGGAATTCCGGGCGGATTCAAGAACGCTTGATCTGCATATACAGCGGCTGAGAAAAAAGCTTGGGCTTGAGAACTCTTTAAAGACCGTGTTCAAGGTGGGATACAGGCTCGAATAATACGCGCCGTTTTGAAGGATCTTATCCTGGAGGCGGCAATGAAATTCAGATACAAGGTTTTATTTGTAAATATAATACTTCTGTCAGCAGCGCTTGGAACAGCCGGCTACCTTATGATACGGCGGAATTTCGAGCTAGCGAAAAATACTCAGATTCAGAACGCGGTGGTAGAGAACAATATTCTGCAGGCGTCCGTTGAGTATGAGCTCTTGCAGATAATAAACGGCGGGGGGAATTACGACGTAAAGCAGGAGCTAAAGCGGATAGGAACGATTATTTCCAACGGTATGTCCGCTTTGCCGGCAGGTTTTTATATAAAATATGACTCGGAATATGTTTATTCATTTGACGATAAAGAAAATATGCCGACAGACATGATTTTTAAGAATATATCAGTCGGCGGAAAGAAATATCTGATAAGCCGTCAGGAGGACGGATATTACATATATGTTACCTCCTACAGCACCATAAACGGTAGGGAACTCTGCGTGGTAAGCAGACGGGACATATCGGAGGCATACAGTCTTATGGACAGCCAGATAAGCTTTTACCGTATGCTTGTGCTGCTAATCGTGTCTGCGGGAGGAGCAGTCATGTATGGACTGAGCTTATATCTTACGCGTCCCTTGGAGATGCTCAACCGTGTTACGGACGGAATTATCGGAGGCAATTACTATGTGAGGATGAAGGTGACGTCGGGTGATGAAGTCGGACTTCTGACAGAAAAATTCAACCGCATGTCGGATTCTATCGCGGCGCATATCGACGAGCTTAACGATATGGTAAAGCGCAGGGAGCGATTTGTAGCGTATTTTACACATGAGATAAAAACCCCGATGACGGCGATAATTGGATACGCGGATACGATGCGTTCCATGGATATTTCCGAGGAAGAGCGGTTTATGGCTCTGAATTATATTTTTTCGGAGGGCCGCCGTCTTGAGAGGATGTCGCTGAAACTTTTTGACTTGATTTATTATAAACAGAAGGAAATAGAAATGCGCCCGATCCGTACCTCTGATATCTGCGGGGAGATCGCGGGCATAATCAAGCCGGTTCTGGATTTGAAGAAAATAACTCTGGTTACCGACGCGGAGCCCGCGGTAATATATGGCAGCAGGGAGCTTCTGATAACGGCGTTCATAAATATAATCGACAACGCCAAAAAAGCTTCCGATGAAGGAGCGTTCATATATTTTAGCGGCGTTCTCAAAGAAAGCGGCGCTTATGAATTCAAGGTCACAGACAGCGGCGTCGGAATGACAAAAGAAGATGCCGCAAGGATCTGCGAGGAATTTTATATGGCGGATAAATCCCGTTCACGAAAAGAAGGAGGAGCGGGTCTGGGAATGTCGTTTGTCGCCGTGATACTTGAGAGACACGGCGCGGCGCTTTCGGTGGACAGCACACTTGGAGAAGGCACGTCGGTGAGCGTGACTTTTGAACCGGCGGACTGCGATACGGAGGTAAAGGATTGACGGCATGAGGGGAGGGAACGGTATCGTAACAAAATATTTTTTGGCTGTTTTGGCTGCCGCTGCCGCAGTGCTTGCGGGAATATGGCTGCCGGGCGTTCTTTTGAAGGAAAGATGCGCCGCCGACTTTAACAAAACAAAGTCCGCTCCTTCGGAATATTACAATGCCGCCGGCTTTGCGCTCTCTCTCAACATATCCGAACAGATGGATGTGTACGACAGGCTCAGGATGGTATCAGGTTCGTGGGAAAGCAGCTTTGAAGAGGCAAGCCTGTACGAGATGAATGCGCATATGCATCAGGCCGCAGAAGCGGCAAGAAAAGAAGCCGTAGAGCTGTTTGACAGGGGACTTTATCCTTCAAACCTTAATTCAGAATACGGAAACTGGTTCAGCTGGAAGGCAATGCCTTTCAAGGCGGTTGACAGCGTATTTAATACTTATACTGCATATTACTGGAAGGTGATATTTCAAAGCATTGACAGTGAGGAGCGCCATACCGTGTACATTCTTGATGACGGTACGCTCATTGCTGTTGAAGCGTATATTCCCGGCGTGGATTTTTCGCACAGTATCGCTGATGTGCATACGGTAAAATTGAAATCCGAGGCGGTCTATACCAGCCGTCCCACGAACGGACTTGATCCGCGGGAATGGACGGCGCTGCCCGACCTGGACGTTGAGGGGATGGAATGGAAGGATATGGTTATGATCGTTTCAGATAATTTCAAAAGCTTGTATGCGGCGCAGTTATACTCTGAAGGAAGATATATTTTTTTTATAAAAGTGTAATTATGTTTTTCTTATAAAAGAGGAGGTTTTATGACAAAGCATATAAATAAAATTGCGGCGGCGCTGGCACTGTGTCTTGTCTCGTCAGCGTTTGCGGGCTGCTCTCAGAAAAACGGGGAACTGGCTTTGATAGAAAAGGATATGTACGAGCGGGTCAGCAGACGTACCGTTGAAGTGAAAAAAGGCGATCTTTTGCCTGTCGTGAAACTTTCTTTACAGGCAGAGGGTTACGAGCGGGTGAATTACGGAGTGAGTACGCTTGACCTTGCGCTTGACAAGATTTGGGTCTCGCCCGGAGATAAGGTCAAGGCTGGCGATATGCTGATATCCTTTAAGTCCGACAATCTTCAGAACACCATAGAAGAGTACGAGAAGCAATGCAGCGATAACGAACTTCTGATAGAGCATCTGAAAAAGCTTACGGAAATAGATAAGGATGCGGATTACAGCTCCGATATCCGTATGCTTGAGGAGGACATAATGATAGCCCGGCTCTATATTGAAGAGACGAGGGCAAAGCTTGAGAGCTATCAGATAGTGGCGCGGAATGACGGAACGATAGTCAGGATAGACGAGTATCTTATGAGCGGATTTCTCGTAGAGGGACGCAATCTAGTGACGCAAATATGCGGGACAGGAAATTATACGGCTAAGACAGACTCGGATTATGAATTCAAAGTAGGCGACGAGTATACCGCGGATTCGGGGATTTTCAGCTATGAACTGCGGATAACGAATGTGGAAAAGAAGGAAACGGCAGGTCGCACGGAGCAAATAATAACTTTTGAGCCGGTTTCCGATATGTCAGCCGTATCAGATGCCGAGGTCCTCGGAATGGTTGTGGAAAAGCAGCCGTTGGAGAATGTGGTTTATGTAGAGGCTGCTGCGATACATGAAACGGACGGCAGATATTTTGTGTATGTGCAGGATGAAAACGGCTTCAGAAGCGTCGCCTGGGTGGAAATAGGCGAAACAGTTGATTTGTACAGAGTTATAACCGGCGGTCTTGCCGGAGGAGAGAAGGTGAGTCTGGATTGAAAACGTCTTTCAGAATAAGGACGGCTGCGGCAGTCGGTCTTGTGGCGGTGCTTCTTGCGGCGTGCGGCAGGTCTGCTGACGGCGGCGGGGTTCCAAATCTTATAGAACCGTCCGCGACAAATTATGCTTACCGTCCGGCGGAGTACGGGAATATAGGCAATACAAGTATTATCCTCGGTACGGTAGTACCGGAGAGCCACTGCTTTTTTTATGAAGAAAATGTCAGGATATCGGAGCTTGCGGTCGAGGTGGGCGACACGGTAGCGCCCGGAGATATATTGGCATACGCCGATATAGAGTACGCGCGTTCCCGGCTTGATTCTCTTTCGGACAGCCTGGACAATGAAAATACGGTTTATGATTCCAACCGTAAAATAGCCGAGGAGGAATTGAAGAAGCTTGATATTTACAGACAGCAGGCTTTGGATTCGGGAGATGCCGATACCGTAAAGCGGCTTGAGGTATCGGCGGAAACGGCGAGGGAGAATATGCGTTATGACGAAATGCTGCATAACGCCCGTGTAAATGACATTACAAAGCAGATCGAGGCGCAGCAGGAGATAGTGGACGCGGGAACGCTCACGGCTGACTGTAACGGTATGGTCGCTTACATTAAAAACATTGCTGAGGAGAGATATGCCGGGGCGAATGAAAACGTTGTCATAGTATGCGATTCTGACGAAGCCTATATTGAACTTGACGTGAGGGTGAACGAATACAAATACTCGTCTTACGAGATAAAATATCTGCAGATCGGAAGCGACAGGTACGAAGCTCTAGAAGTTTCGTACTCTCCTTCAGAACTTGCGGTCGCCAAGGTGCAGGACGCCTATCCAAATGTGCGAATTGCCTGTCCCGAGGGAGTTGCATTTAATGTAGGAGATACATATCCTGTGTATTTCAGGGAGAAGGATTTCGGAAACGTGCTTGTTGTCGGGAACGATTCGCTTTATTCCGACGAGGGAGGCAGCTTTGTATATGTTAAGACAGACGGACAGAGCAGGGAAAAACGCTATATCCAAACCGGAATCCGCGACAATAATTATACCGAGGTCGTGAGCGGGATATCTGAGGGCGAACAGGTTTATTATGAATCCACATCGGTCGTGCCGTCCGATTATACCGAGTACAAGACGCAGCTTTCCGATTTTGAAATAAAAAACCATTCGCAGAAATACGAGCTTGCCGATAGGCTTAATCTTCTGCAGAATTCGGAATATGAAGGAGAAATACTTGAAATATGCGTAAATAAAGATCAGAAAGTCGCAAAGGGTGATCTGCTTTATATAATTGATTCGGGAGAGGGAAGAGCGGCGCTCGCGAAAGCGGAACTTGACATAGAACGTGAAAAAGAGTCATATGCCGAAGACCTTGAGCGCTTTGAAAAAGAACTTGAAAGACTGCAAAATGAGAATTCTCCCGTAACCGCGTGCGACATAAGGATACTTGAATACAGAAAGAAAATGTCCGTATATTCTCACGAGAGAAGGCTTTCCTCACTTCAGAAATATTATGACGAACTGCACGAGGGAAACGACGGCAGCGGCAAAATAAGCGTATATTCCTCATATGACGGAACGGTTGCGAATATTGAGGCGAAAGTCCATGATAAGGTAAGGGCGGGCGACAACATTATGACGGTCGCAATCTCCTCAAATCCGAAGATGTATGTTACCATGGTACCAAGCCAGGGTCTTATAACCTCCGAAGACCGTATGGACGATATTGCGGACATCGGTGAGACGATCTTATTTGACTTTCCGCAGATGCAGTACTCAGGCGAATGCATAGGCTGGACTGTCGGAGGCGGCAACGCCGCAAAAGTTTATCTTTTCACCGACGAGGAGGGCGTTCATCTTACGCGCAGCACTTCGCGTTCCAACAAGGTGGGATTTTATGTACGGCTGGATGAAGAAGCATATGATATGCCGTTAAGCGGGACCGTGAGCTTTCCCTGTGTGAGAATGACGGACGTGCTGGTGCTTGCCGCGAAGATGGTGAATCAGGAGGCGGACGGCAAGACATTCGTATGGAGAGTAACGGACGGTCAGCTTGTGAAGCAGTATGTGCTTGTTGACGAAATGCTTAAGGACGGTCAGAACCGGGTGATACTTTCGGGAATAAATCCCGGAGACGTGCTGGCTGTTCCATATTAGACGGAGGCGGGACTGTGATAAGATTTGTATTGCATAAGATCAAAAATAAAAAATGGCTTAATCTCTGTCTGCTTGTCGGAATATCTCTGCTTGCGGCGGTATTTACATGCCATCCGATGCTTGAAAACGGCTCGGCAAACCGTCTTCTGAGAACGGGATTTGCGGAATATATTGAGGAAAACAGGGCTTTCCCCGCCGTGCTCTCAAAGGACGGACAGTATAAGACTGCGGAATGTCCGGACTCAGGTTCAGTGTACGAGAGACTTGATGCGCAGGAAAAAGGCTGGCTTGAGCGTGTCGGCGCTTATGCGGTGTCGTCGCAGATGAATCTTAAACTTTCGGGCAGCAGCTCAAGCAGTAATTTAGGCTCAAAAAGCAGGATGACATCTATAGCCTGTCTTAGCGGACTCAAGGAGCATGCCGTTGTTTCGGACGGAGTGTGGGCGGACGAATATAAGACGGAAGAAGGAGAATACGCCTGCATGGTCAGCGAAAGCGTATCCGACGAAATGGGATTTATTGTCGGTGAAAAAATTACGTTTGACTATGAACCGGACAGCGACGGCAATAAGATGACGCTCGTTGTGGCCGGTATAATAAAAGAAGCCTCGGCAACGGACAGCTATTGGGAGATAAGGCTTGCGGACATGACCAGACAGGTGTTTGTGACGGAGGAGGTCCTGGACAGCCTCATTCCGCGCTTTAATTTTGAAACGGTCGTATATTCCCATCGCCTTATGCTTGACTATACCATGATAAACAGCAGGAACGCGTCCGCATATCTTGAGAGCATGAAAGCGCTTTCACAAGAGGACAGCAGTCTTGGGCTCAATACCGTGGATATTCTCAGGCAGTTTGAGAGTCGCAGGAGCACCGTACGTACGATGCTGTGGGTGCTTGAGCTGCCCTGCGTTGTGCTGTTAATGCTGTTTATATATATGGTTTCCTCTCAGATTCTGGGATCTGAGGCAGGCGAGATAGCCGTATTGAGGAGCAGGGGCGTTACGAGGAGGCAGACGCTGAGGCTTTATCTGCTGCAATCGTTTATGATATCCGCAGCCGGACTTGTCTTGGGTACGGGATTGGGATTTCTGCTTTGCAGATGCGCGGCTTCTACCGACGCTTTTCTTAAATTTACGGTAAAAGACGTCAGTATGTATAATTTTGTGTGGGAAATGATTCCATTCGGCGCGGCGGCGTGCCTGTCTGCGGTTCTTTTTATGACGCTTCCAGTACTTAAAAAATCACGCATTACTATCGTAGAGTACAAAAGCGAGGGCTTTTCGCTTAAAAGCAGACCGTTTTGGGAGAAATACTTTATTGATATAATATTACTTGGGATATCCGCGTATCTTTTGTATAATTACAATAAACAGAGCGAGGCGATATCGTTAAGCATACTTGAAGGAAAAGGGCTCGATCCCGTTATTTTTCTGGACTCGTCGCTTTTTATATTTGCGTGCGGGCTTGTGCTTCTGCGTCTTACGCGCTATGTAGTGATATTGGTGAACCGTATAGGACAGAAGCGCTGGAAAGCAGCATCTTACGCGTCTTTTCTTCAGATAATCAGGACTTATGCGAAACAGGGTTTTATATCGGTATTTCTTGTAATGACGATAGCGATAGGTATTTTTCAGGCGAATATGGCGAGGACCGTCAATGATAATAACGAAGAAAGGATCCGCTACAATGTTGGTACGGACGTGCGCTTAGAGGAGAGATGGAGAAAATATGCGGCGGTCACGGGACCCGGTCAGGGGACATGGGTATATGTGGAGCCGGATTTCGGAAGATACAGGGAGATGGTGGACTCAGGGCTCTGCGAGAGTGTGGCGCGCGTCATAGAGGACGACAGGACCATTGTGAAAATGGGGACGGAGACCATAAGGAACTGTATGCTTATGGGAATACATACGAAAGATTTCGGCGAAACGGCGAAGCTTGCTGAAGGTCTTAACGACAGTCATTGGTTCAACGCGCTGAACGCGCTTGCCGCGGAGCCGGAGGGAATTATAATATCGCGCAATATGGCGGAGGATTATTCGATAGACATAGGAGACAAAATATCATATATGCGTTATAATCCGTCGAATCCCGCAGGCGACCTTGCCGGTACGGCAACCGCCGAGGTGACGGCGATAATAGACGCGTTCCCCGGCTATGAGAGATACCGTTATCAGTACGATGAGGACGGTAATTTTGTCAGACGCGAGAATTATCTTCTTGTAGGCAATTACGCGCAGATGGTCAGCGCGTTCGGCACATATCCGTACAAGGTCTGGATAAGGCTTGCCGATAATGCGGATTCCGCGCGGTTTAGGGAGATTCTTGAGGAGAAGGGCATCGGCATAAACAAGTGGAGGGCGATCGACAGTGAGATAAGCGAGAGCCGCAGCGACGCGCTTATACAGATCACTAACGGAATGTTCACGATGAGCTTTATAATATCTATACTTATATGTGTCACCGGATTCCTTATATATTGGATAATGTCCATTAAGAGCAGGGAGATGCAGTTCGGAATATACCGCGCGATGGGAATGCGTATGTCGGGAATAAGAAAAATGCTTGTGAACGAGCAGCTTTTCGGCTCTCTGCTTCCGATGCTGGCGGGCGGAGGCGCGGGAATGTTAAGCACGTTCCTTTTCGCGAAGCTTATAGCGGTGGTTTATCTGCCGGAAAGCCACAACATAGCTGTGCGGATATTCACGGATATGTCGGACATAGTGAAGATATTTGCCGTTGTTTTAGCGGCGGTGCTTATATGCTTTATCGTTATAAGACGGCTGCTTAAAAATATGAAAATTGCTCAGGCGCTTAAGCTTGGAGAAGATTAGGAGGCATTATGGGTGCTGCAGTACATACCGAGCATGTTGCAAGAAGTTTCAAAATTCCGGGGCGCGGGGATTTTTACGCGCTCAAGGATATAAATATAGACATTCCTGTTGGAAAGCTCGCTGTTTTGAAGGGGCGTTCCGGATCCGGCAAAACGACGCTGCTCAATATTCTGAGCACTCTTGACGCTCCGTCAGGCGGAGAGGTGTGGTTTGACGACGCGAAGCTGTCGCAGCTTAGCGAGAGACAGAAGGAGAAGCTGCGCAGGCAGAAAATGGGATTTGTGTTTCAGTCGGTTGCGCTTATCCCGGTTATGAGCGCGTATGAAAATATGGAGTTCGCGCTCCGGCTTTCCGGATACGACGGCGACCGCGACAGCAGGATACGCGAGCTTATGGCGAGAGTCGGGCTTTCAAAGCGTATGCATCACATGGCGAATCAGCTTTCGGGAGGCGAGCAGCAGCGCGTGGCGATAGCCCGCGCCGTGGGGCATCATCCGTCCGTTATTTTTGCCGACGAGCCTACGGGCGCCCTTGACACCGAGGCGGGTATTGCCGTTGTGCGCCTTTTTAAGGAACTTGTGGCGGAGGAAAATACCACTGTTCTTATGACGACGCACGACCCTAATCTGATGGAGCTTGGCGATATAGTGTATGAGATCGCGGATGGGAGTATTTTATGAAAAAGCATACGGATTATATAAGGCAGGAGGACATTCCTGAGGACGTTATAATATACTGCGACAGTCTGGTAAAAATATTTATGTCGGATGGATTGAAGGTCATGGCGCTTCAGGGACTTGACCTTGAGATAAAGCGCGGCGAGATGATGGCGCTTATAGGCAAGTCGGGAAGCGGAAAGTCCACTCTGCTCAATATGATTGGAGGACTTGAAACGCCGTCGGCGGGGCGGCTTTGTATCGAGGGACGCGATCTTTCGCAGCTCTCGGAAAAGGATATGGTATTCTACCGCAAAAAAACGGTCGGATTCGTATGGCAGAAAAGCTCGCGCAACCTTTTCCCCTATCTGAGTGTGCTTCAGAATGTCGAGGCTCCCATGTATTTTGAAAAGGGACATGAAAAAGAACGCCGCCGCAAGGCGATGGAGCTGCTTGCAGAGGTGGGTATGGAGGAGCATGCCGGCAAATTTCCCTCGCAGATTTCGGGAGGTGAGCAGCAGCGTGTCGCGATAGCCGTGGCGCTTGCCAACGATCCTTCAATATTGCTTGCGGATGAGCCTACGGGAGCTGTTGACAGTAAAACGGCCGATATGATTTTTGATTTGTTCAGAAGGCTTAACGAGAAGCACGGACTTACTATTCTTATTGTGACGCATGATATGAGCCTTGCGGATAAAATTCCGCGTACTGTAATGATAGCCGACGGCAAGATCAGCACTGAGAAGGTGCGCCGTGAGCTGTATGCCGCCGCAGGCGGATTCGGTTTCGGTGACGCGGAAACGGAAGAAGCGCACGAGGAATATTCCGTACTTGATAAGGCGCACAGACTTCAGCTGCGCGACGATGTTCTGGCACAGGCGGGCATAACCTCAAACCGCGTTAAGGTCGAGGTGGTGGACGGCAAGGTCGTGATAAGCAAGGAGGTCTGAGAGAATTCCTAAGCCACCGTTATTTCAAAATATTCCGACAGAAGATACCAGTTGGCGCGGAAGAGATTCATTATCGTCCAATATCCCGCGCCTCTCAGTCCGTATTCGCGTATAAGCTCAAACTTGGCGCGCATACTTCTTACGTCCTCAAACCATACCTCATGGTCTTCCCCGTCTTTTGAATAGAAAAAATAAGGAGCCATGGCGGTCCCGTCGTACAGGATCTCGGCTCCGTTTTCAACGGCGAGCTGTACGGCTTCGACGCTGCCGAGCGTGACCGCTCCGCGTCCTCCCTTTATGAAGGGAAGCGTCCAGTCATATCCGTAATTGGGGATCCCCAGATGAATTTTATACGGGGAAATCTCGGATACGGCATAATCCAGAACCTCGCGCACCTTATTTATAGGCGCGACAGCCATAGGCGGTCCGTATTTATAGCCCCATTCGTAGGTCATAAGCAGCACATAGTCGGCAATTTCGCCGAGCGCGGCGTAATCCTTGCCCTCGTATAGAAGCCCCGGCTGATTGGCGGAGGTTTTCGGGGCGAGAGCGACGGATACCGGATAGCCTGACGAGTGTACCGCCTCCGTTATATATCTTACAAAATCCGTAAAAGCGTCTCTGTCTTCAGCCTTTATATATTCAAAATCTATGTCCACTCCGTAGAATCCTTTTTCCTGTATGGTAAAAACAATATTGTCCTTGAGACGTTCGCGCGCGGCAGGGTCGTTTACTACAGACGATATAAGATTGTTGTTGAACTTTCCGTCCGCGCCGAAGGGCGTAAGCGTCAAAACAGGCTCGGCGGTAAACTGCGCCGCCGCCTCTATCATAAAGGTATCGTCAAGACGCGGCGGGACAAGCTCGCCCTCCGTTGTGAAGCCGTATGAAAAGACATACAGATAGCTTAGATACGGAAGCGTTTCGTCCAGCACATAGCGGCTTATGAAAGGATATGCGTAGCCGCCTATATACGCGGACCTTTTTTCGGGAACAATAGCTTCGGAGGTCGGCAGCAGAAGCGCCTGCCCTACGGCGAGACGGTACGGATAAGGAATCTGATTTATATATGCGGTCGAATCGGCGGTCACGCCGTAAGCGTTGGAAACCGAGTCAATGCTGTCGCCCGGCTGTACGGTGTAAATTGTCATGGCTCTGCTCCTGCGGATATGTTTTGCGGGCGCTGCCCGTGATAAGTAATTTTATGCCGCCGCGGTCAAAGATATGTCTGCCGCGCTTCACAAGAGCAGCAAAAGATGTTATAGTATAATCAATTATATAGGACAGGACGTGTAAAATGGATTCGGAAAAGGAAGCAAAAAAACCGGATACGGAGAGGATTCTTAATATAGCCATTGAAGCGGGACATATTCTGCTTGAAAACGGCGCGGAGATATTCAGAGTCGAGGAGACTATGGAGAGAATAGCCGGATATTACGGCGTAGATGAAAAGGAATTTTATGTGCTGAGCAACGGGATTTTCGCCACAGGCAAGTCATTTGCGGGGGTGCGGCAGATTTCTGTCAGCAGCGGAGCGAGGCTGGATAAAATAGTCGCTGTGAACCAGCTTTCGCGCGAGATCGCCGAGGGTTTTTATACGCCTTCGGAAGCGGAGGAAAAGCTTCGGCAGATCCGCGACATGAGAGATAAAAGGCATATTATGCAGATCCTTGCGTCGGGAGTGGGAAGCGCGGGCTTTTCCATCCTTTTTGGCGGAAGTTTCAAAGACGCGGGGGTTGCGCTTGCGGCCGGAATTATCCTGTACGTTTACGTTCTCTATATAAGCGGTCCGCATCTGTCAAAAATACCGGGAAACATTTTCGGAAGCTCGGTAGTAACCTTGATATGTATAATATGCTATCGTATTGGACTTGGCGACAGCTTAAGCCATATGATAATCGGAGCTATCATACCGCTTATTCCCGGAGTGGAATTTACAAACGGAGTCAGGGATATAGCCTACGGAGATTATCTGTCGGGCTTTATAAGACTTCTTGACGCGATTCTTGTTTTTGTGAGCATAGCTATAGGCGTTGGAGTAGTCTTTCTTATATACAGACACGCCTTCGGAGGTACGATCATATGATTATCAAAATCGCGGCTGCCGCTGTAGGCACTGTGGCTTTTGCTTTGCTTTTCAGAACGCCGTCAAAATATTATCTGCACTGCGGGATTATCGGGGGAATGGGATTCGCGCTTTACTATGTCCTGAACGAATATACGTTTTTCAGCCCGACGGAATCCACATTTTTTGCCATGCTGCTTGTAAGCCTGGTTTCGCGCTTCTGCGCGGTGTGGGAGAAATGTCCGGTGACGGTCTTTCTTATATCGGGGCTTCTGCCTCTTGTTCCGGGCGCGGGCATATACTGGACGGCTTACTATCTGGTCACAGGGCAGACTGCTCTTGCCAAGGACAGCGGTTTTGAGGCGATCAAAATAACCGTCGCCATAGTCTTAGGAATCGTGATGGTATTTGAACTGCCGCAGAAGCTTTTCCGCGGGCGAAGAAAGCGTAAAGAGGCGTAAAAAATATCGGGAGGCAAAACGTTGGGTATAACGGTCAATATATATTACAGCGGCGAAAACGGAAACGCCAGAAAATTTGCCGAGGAAATGGAAAGCAGCAAAACGGCGGAACTGATACGGAGCGAGGAGGGAAATCTCAGGTATGAGTATTTTTTGCCATTAAACGACAGCGAGACCGTTCTGCTTATCGACAGCTGGAGAAGTCAAAGCGCCATAGACGCGCACCATGCGTCGGAGATGATGAAGACTGTCGCAAGGCTCAGGGACAAATATGATCTGCACATGAGAGTGGAGAGGTTCGTTTCGGACGAAAGCGGATTTGGAGAGAACGATAAAAAATATATCAGGGAATAGACCTGACGGGGGCTTTTATGTTATTGAAAATCACGGAGAATACGGATATAGATCCGAGAAATATAATGGATATTTACGCGGAAAGCAATATGGAAAACACGGACTATTTTTATCCCGAAACAGAGGATACAGAGCTTGCCTTGCAGAAGGTCGAATCCGATTTTCTTGAGTATATCGGGACGGAGTTTCTTTCATGTCCGGCAAATGCTTATTGGGTTCTGGAAGAGAACGGCGTTTGGGTCAGCGCGTTAAGGCTGTATAAGGTCAAAGAGGGGTTCTATTATATAGAGGCTCTTGAAACGCGCCCCGACAGAAGGAGGCAGGGCTGCGCTTTCAGGCTTCTGAACGGACTGCTTGAGGAATTGAAAAAACAAGGCGCTTTCCGCATTTGTGACTGCGTGGGCAAGAAGAATACCGCGTCCCTTAAAACCCATGAAAAATGCGGATTTTCGGTAGTATCCGATTGCGGTTACAACTATCTTTCGGACGAAACCGACGATAGGGATTTTGGTATGGAGTATTCTTACGAGTCAAATACCCCGCTGCTTGCAGCGGGGCACCAAACTTGAATCACCCCAAGGGGCGGCAGTCATATTTTTGTCTGTCAAAAATACTTGAAACAGATTTTAATGGTGGAACAGTCTTATTCCTGTAAAGCACATCGCAATTCCGTATTTGTTGCAGGTCTCGATAACATTGTCGTCGCGGACCGAACCGCCGGGTTGGGCGATGTATTTTACGCCGCTTTTGTGGGCGCGCTCGATATTGTCCCCGAACGGGAAAAAAGCGTCGGAACCGAGGCATACGTCCTGCATATTGTCAAGCCACGCTCTTTTTTCCTCGCGGGTGAAAACTTCGGGCTTTTCCGTGAAGAATTTTTCCCATATTCCGTCCGCGAGCACGTCCATGTATTCGTCTCCGATATATACGTCGATGGTGTTGTCGCGGTCGGCTCTGCCGATTCCGTCTTTGAAGGGAAGGGAGAGGACCTTCGGCGACTGGCGAAGGAACCAGTTGTCAGCCTTCTGTCCGGCAAGGCGTGTGCAGTGGATCCTTGACTGCTGTCCGGCGCCGATGCCGATCGCCTGTCCGCCTTTGGCGTAGCACACGGAGTTGGACTGCGTGTATTTGAGCGTTATCATGGCGATAGCGAGGTCTGTTTTTGCCTGATCGGGAATCTCCTTATTGTCGGTTACGACATTGGCGAAAAGCCCGTCGTCTATCACAAGCTCGTTGCGTCCCTGCTCGAAGGTCACGCCGAAAACATCCTTCTGCTCAATGGGGGCGGGAGAATAATTTTCGTCGATTCTGATTATGCAGTAATTTCCCTTTTTCTTGGCTGAGAGAATTTCAAGCGCCTCGTCGGTATAGCCGGGAGCTATGATTCCGTCCGAAACTTCGCGCTTTATAAGTTTTGCGGTATCGGCGTCGCATACGTCGGAGAGCGAGATGAAATCGCCGAAAGAGGACATTCTGTCGGCTCCGCGCGCTCTCGCGTACGCGCACGCGAGAGGGGAAAGCTCGCCCATGTCGTCCACCCAGTAAATTTTGCGCTCAACGTCGGTAAGAGGAAGCCCGACAGCCGCGCCCGCCGGAGAAACGTGCTTAAAAGAGGTCGCGGCGGGAAGTCCGGTGGCTTTTTTCAGCTCTCTCACAAGCTGCCAGCCGTTGAACGCGTCTAGAAGATTTATATACCCCGGTCTGCCGCAAAGTATCTCTATGGGAAGCTCGCCATCCTTCATAAATACGCGCGAGGGCTTCTGGTTGGGGTTGCAGCCGTATTTCAGTTCAAATTCTTTCATTCTTATACCTCCTGATTTTTTCAACTAAATTTTTATCCTATGCTGTCTGAGTACCATGTATTTCCGTCATTTTCAAAGCCGTAATAAACCTCGTCGATAAGCCATTTACCGTCGATGTTCCTGATGACAAATTTATGTTTGCTGTCGATTCCGTGGCGGTAGTGCGTTTCTATTACGGCTTTTTTTGACGATTTCATTATAAAATTTATTTTGCATTCGCCGTCAATATAGTCATATTTCTGCGGACTGCCGAAAGAACCGCCGTACCGTTTTCCTATCAGCTTTTCGGTGCAGACGGGCGCGATTATCTGGTACAGGCGCTCCTTATATTCGCCCCATAGCTCCTTTTGTCCGGGAGCGATCTGGTTTTTAGGGATACCAAGAGCGGGCTTGCCGGTTTCGATTGCCTCGTTGCGGTCGAAAATATCCTTTTCAACAGCGTTTATCCGTCGTAAAATATCAAACAGCAGCCCGCATATCCCCTCCTGCATATCCTTGAATTTGTCGTTAGCTTCGTTGATTATTTCCATTTTTTGTCCCTTATCGGTTCTTATTCACTATACGGCTCTCGTATTTTCCCGACGCAATGTCGATGTAGCGCGTGAAAAGAGATACCTTATTGTTATCGTCAAGGTTTGTCCAGACGGTTTCGGTAAATTCGTCTAGGCTGTCGGGGATATCAACTAAAGCGGGCTCGCCTTCAAAGCTTGGAAGAGGCTCGCCGTCGCCCATATAGGTGTGGATAAAACGCCCCTCTCCCGAAAGCGGATTGGAGTACGCGAAGGTGTAGCGGTTGCAGGATTCGGGATTTCCGTTGTCGCTTTTAAGAACCGACATGGCGTAGTTGAAATCTCCTCCCTCAAAATGAAGGATGCCGGAAATTCTGGGCGTATAGTTGGGAGCGTCCGGCTCAAATTCCCTGTTTCTCAAAGACTGCTCAAAGGTATACTGCTTGTCCATAAGGTCGTAGATGGTGTCGGTCTGATCGCCGTTGGTGACGATGGTCTTGTTGCCGAGAACGCGGACGGGAGCGTAGATTATAAGGCTCGGATCCTCAAGCTTTGCGGGGTCAAACGCCTGCGTGCGGATCCCTTCTCCGTCCTCCACGAATACGCGGTTGCGGCTGTTTGCGCTTCTTCCCATAATAAAATAAGCTATTGCGGCTTTTGTGCCGTCCGGCGTCCTGCCGATTATGATTCCCCTTCCGGGATAGCTTGTCAGACCAAGCTCCTGCGCGAGTGATTTTTTCTGCATGATAGCCTCCTGTTTGTTTTTGAAGTCAATACCCTCGCGGCATTCGCCGAATGCTCGTGCTGGCTCATTGCTCGCGGGAATAAAAAACCGCCAAGGTACCCTAAGCGGCGCCCAGACGGTCGGCATTTACCTGCTGCGCTCCCCGTGGGTGATCCCACTTTCCGTCAGTTACGCAGCCGTTAATATTATTTTACAGTATAAAAATAAAAATGCAAGAAGGTTTTGAATTTTTTGATCTCTTTTTTATATCGGGCAAAAATCCTTGTACGCGTTACCTTATTATGCTACAATCAATTTGTTATTTATCGGGAAAAGAGGACATTCTTCTGATATGTATAAAAATTTTATTTTTGATTTATACGGAACGCTTATAGACATACATACCGACGAGTATTGTGAGCAGACATGGAACGGATTTGCCGCGTGGCTTACACCGCGCGGGATGAAGTACACGGGAGAGGAGGCGCGAGAGCTTTACGAAGCCGAAGCATCGGCGCTTTCTGCAAGGCCAAGTCCTTATGAATATCCGGAGACAGACATATTGCCGGTGTTCGCCTCGATATGCCGCAGTCGCAGACCTGAGATTTCCGATGAGGAAATATGGAGCGCGGGAGAGGCGTTTCGCAGGATCTCTACCTTGAAATTAAGGCTTTTTGAAAATTCGCGCAAGGTCCTTGACGGCCTTCGAGCGGCGGGCAAAAAAGTATATCTTTTGTCAAACGCGCAGCGGGTGTTCACTTGGCAGGAGCTTTTGCAGACGGGCATTACGGACTGCTTCGACGATATTTTTATTTCGTCGGACGAAGGCTGCAAAAAACCCGACCCGGCTTTTTTTAATCGGCTGATAGAGAAACACGGACTTGACGTGAAAGAAAGCATTATGATCGGCAATGACTGCGGAGCGGATATTGCGGGGGCGAAAGCCGTGGGAATGGACGCGCTTTATGTGAGAACGGATTCGTCGCCCGTAGACGGGACGCTTTCGTACTGCAAATATGTTTTTGAGGACGGGGAAATAGGGCACGTCCTTGAATTGATAGCGGACAGGTAATGAAAGTACCGCAAGGCGCAAAAAGCCTCGTGGAAAAGGAGTTTATATGTACGACACGGTTATTTTTGATTTGGACGGAACTTTGTTAGACACGCTGGAGGATCTGTGCGACAGCACCAATTACGCGCTGGCAAAGCATGGTCATCCGGCGCGCACGCTTGAGGAGGTGCGCCGCTTTGTGGGAAACGGCGTGCGGAGGCTTATTGAGAGAGCGCTGCCGGACGGCGTTACGGGTGAAGAGTTTGACGCTGTTTTTGAGGATTTCAAAGCGCATTATCAGATACATTGCAACGACAAGACAGGTCCGTACGACGGTATCCTGCCGCTGCTTCGCGAGCTTAAAAGCCGCGGCTGTAAAATCGGAATTGCCTCTAACAAAATAAAATCGGCAGTGCAGAAGCTTGACGGAATATATTTTGAGGGGCTTGTCGATAAGGCGGCGGGAGTCGAAGGCAGTATACTGCCTAAGCCTGATTCCGGAATGATAAAGGCTCTGCTTAGGGAGCTTGGAAGCGACGCCGCGCATACGCTGTATGCGGGCGATTCAGAGGTGGACGTGCGTACCGCGGCAAACGCCGGCCTTGATATGGTGGCGGTGCTGTGG
>CAJTON010000002.1:108433-140805 GCA_910577605.1 uncultured Butyrivibrio sp. | reverse complement strand
AGAGGAAAAGAAGAGCTTCAGGCGGCGGGAGCCTCAAGATTTATAGAGAATCCGGCGCAGCTGACGGAATATTTGTAAAAGCCGGGACACATTTATCATAGAGGGATATTACGGAATGAAGGACTTTTTGCCGATAAGCAGGGCAGACATGGAAAAAAGAGGATGGGAGTCGGTCGATTTCGCATATATAACCGGAGACGCGTATGTCGATCACTCTTCGTTCGGACCCGCGATAATCAGCAGGGTGCTTGAGTCGCGCGGTTATAAGGTGGGAATCATATCGCAGCCCGATTGGAGGGATGCGGACAGCATAGACGTGTTCGGCAGACCGAGACTCGGTTTCCTTATTTCAGGCGGAAATATGGATTCGATGGTGAACCATTATACAGTGTCCAAAAAACGCCGCAGCTCGGACGCGTATACTGCGGGCGGAGCGGTGGGAAAGCGTCCCGACCATGCAGTCACGGTGTACGGCAATCTTGTCAGAAGAAAATATAAGGACGTTCCTGTCATAATCGGCGGGATAGAAGCGAGCCTTCGGAGACTTGCGCATTACGATTACTGGTCGGACACCCTTAAAAGGTCGATACTTCTTGATTCGCAGGCGGACCTTATTTCGTACGGAATGGGGGAGCGCTCAATAGTGGAGATCGCGGAGGCGCTTGATTCTGGGCTTGACGTAAAGGACATTACTTTTATCGACGGAACGGTATATAAAACGGGCAGGCTTGAGGATGTGTACGACTATAAGCTTCTTCCGTCATACGGGGAGCTTAAGGAGGACAGGCTTAATTATGCCCGCAGCTTTTATACGCAGTACTGCAATACAGACCCGTATTCGGGCAGCCGCCTTGTCGAGCCGTATCCTGACGGGATCTATATTGTGCAGAATCCTGCGTCAAAGCCTTTGTCGCAGCTTGAGATGGACGACGTATACGGGCTGCCTTACATGAATGCCGCTCATCCGGTATATGAAAAGCAAGGAGGCGTTCCCGCTTTTGCCGAGATCAAATTCAGTCTCACAAGCGGAAGGGGATGCTTCGGGGGCTGCTCCTTCTGCGCGCTTACTTTTCATCAGGGGAGAATAATACAGTCACGCAGTCATGAATCGCTTCTCAAAGAGGCGGAGGAAATGACGGAGCAGCTGGATTTCAAGGGATATATCCACGACGTCGGGGGTCCTACCGCGAATTTCAGGCAGCCTGCCTGCAAAAAACAGACGGAGCGCGTAGCCTGTGTTGACAGGCAGTGCCTTTTCCCGAAGCCCTGCCCGAATCTGAATGCGGATCACAGCGATTATGTGAGCCTTCTGCGAAAGCTCAGAAAGCTACCCAAAGTAAAGAAGGTTTTTGTGCGGTCGGGAATCCGCTTCGATTACGCGCTTGCCGATAAGAATGATATTTTTATAAAAGAGTTGTGCGAGCATCACATAAGCGGGCAGCTCCGGGTGGCGCCGGAGCATATTTCGGATAACGTGCTGAGGCTCATGGGGAAGCCTTCCAACGACGTGTACGAGGCTTTTGTAAAAAAATGCGCCGGAATAAACAAGGCGCTTGGAAGAGAGCAGTATCTTGTTCCGTATCTTATGTCGTCTCATCCCGGCTCGACGCTTGAGGACGCTGTCGCTTTGGCGGAATACATAAGGGATATAGGATATATGCCGGAACAGGTGCAGGATTTCTACCCCACGCCCTCCACTATATCGACTTGTATGTATTACACAGGCGTTGATCCGCGCAATATGAAGCCGGTGTATGTACCCAGAAAAAGCGATGCAGCGCGCGCTTATCCAGTACCGCAGACCGGAAAACTACGAACTGGTAAAGGAGGCGCTTTTAAAGGCGGGGCGCGCCGATCTGATAGGCTTCGGACCGGAATGTCTTATACCTCCGCGTAAAATAGTACGGCGCGCTAAACGGCCGGACAACGGTAAGGGAAACCGCAAAAAAGGTTGAAAAAAGTCATGTATGGGAATAGAATAAAAGATAAGAGAAATTACGCGCCCGAAAACGGCGAATCAATAAAGAGAGGACGAGAATATGTATAACGGCAACGAAAAAATAACGATTACGGAGCATCCGCTTATTCAGCATAAGATCACCATGCTCAGGATGGAGAGCACCGGAACGAACGAGTTCCGCAAACTTACGGACGAGATAGCTGTCCTTATGGGATACGAGGCTTTGCGCAATCTTCCGCTCAGGGACGTTGACATCAAAACGCCTATTCAGGAAACGAAAAGCCCGATGATTGACGGCAAGAAGCCCGCGATAGTGCCGATTCTCAGAGCCGGACTTGGTATGGTAGGGGGGCTTCTGACGCTAATACCCGCAGCGAAGGTCGGACATATCGGCCTGTACCGCGACGAGACGACGCACGAGCCTCACGAGTATTACTGCAAGCTTCCCAATCCCATAGAGCTGCGCAAAATAATAGTGTGCGATCCCATGCTTGCCACGGGCGGATCCGCGGTCGCCGCGATCGATTTCATCAAGCAAAGGGGCGGAAAAGACATTACGTTCATGTGCATAATAGCCGCGCCGGAAGGCTTGAAGCGTCTTAGCGCGGCTCACCCTGACGTAGAGATATACTGCGGTCATCTGGATGACAGGCTTAACGAGAACGCGTATATCTGTCCGGGACTCGGCGACGCGGGCGACAGGATCTTCGGAACAAAATAAATTAAAAAACAATTACCGCAGCCATTTTCAGGACTGCGGTAATTGTTATCTATGTCAGTAGGAAAGGCTTCTGAAAAACTTTACGCGTCAGGAAGTCTGTCACAGAACATTATCAGATCAGAGGTGACTTTTTCGTTTTCCGTAAGAGGCTTGAAGGTGCCGTTTTTGTAAAGTATATCCGTTACCATGACAGCTACGGAATTGCTTATGAAGCTACCGGCGTGGTCGCTGACGACAAGGTCCCTCATCTGTGGAGGATAGTTTCTGGCGAGCATTTCGGCGGACTCAA
The DNA here is from genome assembly GCA_910577605.1 of uncultured Butyrivibrio sp. Classification (GTDB taxonomy): domain Bacteria; phylum Bacillota; class Clostridia; order Lachnospirales; family Lachnospiraceae; genus Eshraghiella. Next base: position 137,835 of record CAJTON010000002.1, on the reverse strand, counting down.
GCGCGTACCCGGCGAAAGTCTTTTTTACGGCGTCGTCGAGGGACGGTATCCTGCCCAAAAAGTCGTCCGATTTTCCGTTTATCACCATGATGTTTACTTTGTTTTCGGGAGATATGAATTTCCGATCTCTGAGTCTTTTGAATTTGTCCGCATTGGCGGGGGTGTCCGAGATCGCGCCCGTGATAAATTCGTACAGATACTCGTAATCGGAAAGGCGATTGTTCTCCCAAAAGCCTTCTCTTGAACAGAATTTCGTGTCAACGGACCATGAATATACCGGATATTTCTGCGAGTAGCGGTTCATGTTTCCGCAGGCGGTGAGATCCTGATGCTCCAGTACGGGAACATAGTCCTTATCAGTCTGCTCAGAGGGAAGACTGACATAAGCGATAAATTCTCCGCCGGCTGCGGTTTTGATATAATATTTTGACAGATCCTTGTTTGTGTGAAGCTGACATTTGTTTATCACTCCGTACATGATCGCGGCGGCTTCAAGCAGCTCTCTGTTGCCGCCCGGTATATATACGCCGGGATAATCGGCGATCGCTTCCCGTATAGACTGAGCGTAATCCTTTGCGAGAAGCTCTGCGGCCTCGCGCTGTTTTTTCAGGGTGTTCTCCCTTTTCTCAAGCGAATAGGTTTCGGGATTGAAATGAACGTATGTGATATAGCGGTTTTTGGACTGCCTTACCAGAAATCCGTTGCTCTCCAGAAAGTCGATCTTTTCTTCGATAAGAACGGGCGTGGCGCCTAGTTCCTCTGCAATCTCCTCAGCCGTCTTGGGTTCGTGGTAAACGCTGTACACGATGTTCAGATTCACGCTGTCGCCGAGATAAAATTCAGGACCGCTGTTTGTTCCCGGATTTCCACAGTGTCCGAAGCTATTGGCCTTGACTGGCTTTAATCCTAATTTCCCTATTTTTCTTTCCATAACAAATCCTTCTTTCAAATCGTTTCTTGCCTTGTTCAGATGCCATTTCACCGTTCCGACAGGCAGATTCATTGCGGAGGAAATGGCAGCTATGCTCTGGTTTCCGTAATAATATGAATAAACGATTTCGCGGCGCACCTTTGTCAGAAAGGATACCTCACGCCTGAGACGCAGCAGTTCTTCATCTTCATCGGAAAAATACTCGTCGTTCACCGGAATGTCCATACCGTCGATCGAAATTCCCTGATGCTTTTTCTTTGATGAAACGAATTTGGAATACACATGAGCGCTTATCCGCCATACATAGCCGTCAGTGTTGTAAATTCTGTCGGCACAAAGCAATGAGCGGTAAAGCTCGCTTACAATGTCGGAGCAAAGCTCCTCGGCTTCGTCGTAACCGAAGGATTTGCTTACCGCAAAGCCGTATATTTTCGGCAGGTATTCCGTTATGATCGCATCTGCTCTTTGTTTTATCATATTTATTACTCCGGTACCGTTTGATTATATAGTGGAAATAAATCCGCAAAGGTTGGCGGATATGTGAAAAAAATTGAAAAATAACCCGAATATTTTACCGTAAGTAAATTGTTCGGGCTATCATAGGTAGAATGCGGTTAACAGGACTTGAACCTGCACGTCTGTTGACAATAGAACCTAAATCTATCGCGTCTGCCAATTCCGCCATAACCGCGTATTAAATTGGGGGCATATATTTTCATTCTAATCCGGAAAAGCTGTCACTTTTCATTCTCAGCATCAGAAATAATCCCTCCGCTGTTCCAATTAAGGACAGGTTTATATCCAAGCTTCATGTACCAATTCGCCAGATGCGTATAATGGATCCACGAGAGATCAAAGCCGTCCTGCCGAAGCGTTTCGGTAGCCGATCGCACCATTTCCAATCCTATGCCGCGCCTGCGGAATTCGGGTATCGTTCCGACACAGCCCGGTCCGCCGATATGAAGCCCTTGAAACTGTCCCATGTCGGCAAGACTGCAAAAGGCGGCGATCCTTTCTCCCTCAAAGGCGCAATAAAACCGCTCTCCTTCATTGAAATATTGCACCCAGTCCTCGTCCACGCTGCGGACCGCATTTTGAAGCGCCGCAAGCTCTCCGTGATACTCGCCGAATGAGATCCCGTTCGGGCGTTCAGGCAGCGTCACGCTCGGCGGAGCTTCTCTCAGGTCCATAACCAATTCCGTGAATACCCAATCCCCGGACAAAGCGCGAATGCCTTCTTCTTTGAAGAAATCAGGATGCAGGCTGTTAAACAGTTCGGTATAATCCATTAGCTCGACTCCTCATTATCACGGTGACTCTTTGACTTCAGCCAAAGAAGAGCAGAAACGTGCTTTATCGTGACACTTGAATAATTATATTAGAAAACCTTGGATTTGTAAAGTACGTTACGCGTGAAAAAAACGTCCGAAATCATCTAAACCGCCTATCAGCATAATTCCTCCGATGAAAAGAAGCGCATACAAAACAATGGCGGTGACGTAAAAAATTTTTCTGCCTCGCATTTGCCTGAATATATAAATATTTGATGGAATAGCCAGAGCGAGCCAGATTATAAGCTCAAATATTCCAAGGGCTATTGAAATGTCCTTTTCCGCTCCGAGGTCATAGCCGTATCCTTTTGAATGTCCTGTGATGTTCATGTAAATCAGACCGAAACAAATCGGCGCGAAAAATGCTGTAATTATTGACCAAACGCAGCAAAGTGCAAAACAAATTTTATTTTTCATGTGATTTAGCCCTCAAATAAATCAAATTCTTCAAAATCGTTGGAAATAATGTTACAGAAGTTGATTTGCCGTGATTTGTTTTAGTTTGTCGTTACTTTTCCGTATTCAGCAGCTTTTCGGCGTAATATACGGACTGCATCGCGTCCTTTCCGTAGAAATCCGCGCCTATCATGTCGGCGTATTCCTGAGTAAGCACCGCGCCGCCGACCATGATTTTGCACCACGGGCAGGATTCTCTCAGCTGTTTTATCGTTTCCTCCATATTTACGACGGTGGTGGTCATAAGCGCGCTTAAGCCGACAAGCGGGGCGTGAGTTTTTACGACTGTTTCGACCACGGTTTCGGGAGACACGTCCTTGCCGAGGTCTATAACGTCGTAGCCGTAATTTTCTAAAAGGACTTTCACGATATTTTTGCCGATGTCGTGAATATCGCCCTTGACGGTCGCGATGACAATGGCGGCTTTTTTCTGCTGGGAGGTCCCCTGACGGCTGACATACTCCTTTATCGCATCAAAGCCCGCTTTTGCCGCCTCTGCGCTCATAAGAAGCTGCGGCAGGAAGAGGGTGCCCTTTTCAAAGCCTTTTCCGACTATGTCAAGAGCCGGAACAAGCTCGCCGTTTATCACGTCCATAGGTTCTTTTTCGGCAAGGAGGGCTTGCGTCGCCCTGTATGCCTGTTCTTTAAGCCCTTTGACTATGCTGTCGGTAAGCGACAGCTGAGAGGACGGGGAAGGCGCGCTTGGAGTGCCGGAGCGGGAAACAGAGGGTGCGGAGGGAGCAGCCTGGGCTTTGGGCGCGTCCGGCGCGGACGCGTAGCGCTCGATATATGACATACACTGGCTGTCGAAGCCTCCGAGTACGCAGAAGACATCGTACGCCTGACGCATTGCCGCGGAATTGGGATTGATGATTCCGGCGGAAAGCCCCGCCTGCATTGCCATTGTAAAAAATGCCGAATTTATAAGCTCACGCTGCGGCAGTCCGAAGGAAATATTGGATACGCCCAGCACCGTTCGCCCGCCGTTTTCTTTAAGACGGCGGACTGTATCCAGAGTTACGTTTGCGGAATCGTTGTCAGTGCTCATAGTCATTGTCAGAGCGTCGATAACGATGTCCTTGGGCTTTATTCCGTATTCTGCCGCGGTATCGTATATTTTGCGGGCGATCTCAAGTCTGCCTTTGGCGGTAGCGGGGATACCGTCCTCGTCGAGAGCAAGACCTACTACAACGCCGCCGTATTTCTGGACAAGCGGGAAAATCTCCCTCATAACGCTTTGCTTTCCGTTGACGGAATTTATCATGGGCTTGCCGTTGTATATGCGCATAGCTTTTTCCATCGCCTGCGCGTCGGTCGTGTCAAGCTGGAGCGGGAGAGGGAGAATGCTCTGAAGCTCGTATACGGTGCGGCGCATCATTTCCGGCTCGTCTATTTCGGGAAGACCGACGTTTACGTCCAGTATGTGGGCGCCCGAATCCGACTGTTTAACGCCCTCTTCAAGAATGTATTCCATATTTCCGTCGCGCAGTGCCTGCTTGAATTTGGATTTGCCGGTCGGGTTGATGCGTTCGCCGATTATGACGGGTGCGCCGCCAAGCTCGACCGCGCGTGAATATGAGGTCACTATCGTATGATCTTTTTCCGTGAGAGGAAGCGGCTTCATGCCGCCGCAGCGGTTTACCAAGGCTTTTATATGCTCTGGGGTCGTGCCGCAGCATCCCCCGGCAAACCATGCGCCCATTCCGATAAGCTCCTCCATGTCGGCGGCAAATTCGTCGGGACCGACGTCATATACCGTTTTGTCGCCTTCGGCGCGCGGAAGCCCGGCGTTTGGATTGATGACGAGCGGAATGCTCGCGTATTCGGAAAGCCGCGCGAAAACAGGCTTCATCTGTTTGGGACCCAGCCCGCAGTTCATTCCCAGAGCGTCCACGCGAAGGCCCTCAAGCATGGCGGCGACGGCTTCGGGACTTGCGCCGGTCAGCATTTTTCCGTTTTCGCCGAAAATAACGGTGGCTATCACCGGAAGGCCGGAATTTTCCTTTGCCGCTAAAACGGCGGCCTTAAGCTCATATGTATCGCTCATTGTCTCTATAAGAATCAAATCCGCCCCGGCTTTAACGCCTGATTTTACTATGTCCGCAAAAACGCTCACGGCCTCCTCAAAGTCAAGCGTTCCCATAGGCTTTAAAAGCTTGCCGGTCGGACCTATATCAAGCGCGACATAAGCGTTCCTGCCCGAAAGCATTATGCCCTTGCGCGCGTTTTCGATTCCCGCGCGGATTATTTCATCTGAATTATCGAATTTAAAGCGGTTAGCCCCGAAGGTGTTGGCGAGGATTATATCCGCGCCCGCTTCGGCGTAAGCTCTGTGTATGTCTATGACGGGCTGCGGATTGTCAAGGTTCCACTGTTCGGGCAGCTCGCCGGCTTTAAGCCCGCGCTCCTGTAAAAGAGAACCCATTCCCCCGTCAAAAAAAAGTATTCTTTTACCGAATTCATCGCGAATATCCATGTAAATCTCCTTAATTATGTTTTAATGCCGGATTAACGCCTGTAAGCGCAATCCGTTTTGGGACAGGCTTCGCAGCCGTCTATATGGCACCTGCTGTTTTCGCGGCTAAGCCCCATTACCGCCGTTACGGATTTTTCCGGCAGCATGACACCGCCCTCCGAAAGATAGATGCCGACGGTTTTTGGTGCATCGAGTATTCTTAAAAAATCCGGCTGGAGCGTAAGCGGAAGATCGCCGTAGCCCGGACTGAAGCGCGGTCTTACATATATATTTTCGGCGTCAAGCGATTCCTCAATATTGCGCTGGCACTCGTTGCAGTAGCCCTCTATCGCCGCCGCCGCAACTGCCTGCAATACAGCCGCCTTGCTTATCGAAAGTCTGGAATAGCGGTTCATAAGCATATCGGGACCGTTTCCGAGCGTGGCGGCAAAGAAAATGATCTCCCCGCAGCCCGTAAGGTTACGGGAAAGATTGCGGCTTGTCATTTCAAGTCCGCCCGCTTTTATGACATTGCCGTTTACTTCAAGTGTAAAACGTCTGTAAATATGCCTTGGCTCGGATTCCTTCTGCACGGCATCCGCGCATTCCTCCATAAGCTCTAAAACCGTAGCGTCCGGCTCGTTTTGGCGGTAGCCTAGATACCTTGCGGCCTCCTTAAAATCTATCAGCATTTTACTATCTCCGAAAGGTTGCTCTGTATACCTGCGGCGACCTCTGCCTTATTCATCGAGTAGACATGGATATTGTTGATGCCGTTTGCGATGAGGTCGATTATCTGGTCGGTTGCGTAAGCGATTCCTGCCTGCTGCATTGCCGCGGGCTCGCCGCCGAAACGGTCCACTATGCTTTTGAATCTTTCTGGTACGTTGCAGCCCGACAGCTTCACGGCGTTTACAACCTGATTGGCGCGGGTTATCGGCATGATTCCAGGAATCACTGGAACATTTATGCCCGCCTCTCTTATTCTGTATAAAAAATTATAGAAAATATTATTGTCAAAAAACATCTGCGTAGTAAGAAATTCGCAGCCCGCGTCAACCTTTTTCTTGAGATTAAGTATGTCCTCTTTTTTGTTGACCGAATCGACATGACCTTCGGGATAGCATGCCCCGCCCACGCAGAAATCGCCGCAGGCTTTGATCTCGCTTACAAGCTCCGAAGCGTAGTGAAAATCCGTGAAGGGATCGCCCTCAAAATCCTTGGGTTTGTCGCCTCTTAGCGCAAGCACGTTTTCTATTCCCGCCGCTTTCATTTCGCCGAGGGCGTTTCGGATATCAGCCCTTGACGCGCCTACACAGGTAAGGTGCGCGATCGTCGTCACGCCGTATCTGTTCTGAATGCCGCCGGCTATTTTCACGGTGTTGCTTCTGGTGCTGCCGCCCGCGCCGTATGTAACGCTCATATAGCTGGGGTTAAGCTTTGCCACGCCGAAAGCCGCCTTTTCCACAGAATCATAGTTCGCGTCCGTTTTAGGCGGAAAAACCTCAAACGAAAGCGTTATTTTATCTTTACCCAATATCTGATCAAGCTTCATAAGAATACTCCGAATCTTTGTTTTACGGCGGTTGAAATATTATGGTTCCGCCGGAGAATATATTTTAGCACTTTTTTTATCATGTTGCAAGGCTGCCGGATAAATGTTGACATATCAACAAGCATATGTTATATTCCTATAGATGTTGATATATCAACAAACTAATCAAGGAGATCAGACATGGAAAAAGCAAAAAAGCAAAAAATGAAGTTATGGAAGAAGCTTCTTATAGGAGTGACAGCGGCGCTTTTATCGGTAATTCTTATTCTCGGCGTCACGGTGTATGCCGTATGGCATAACGAGATAGCCACGCTTTTGAGCATGAAGCTTGTGAGGGAAAGAAACGACAGCCACCATGACGGCGCGGTGTATACCATGAACGTGAAGGGCGGCTTTTATCTTGACAAATTCGTTGAGCAGGGCGGCGTAAAGAGCGACGCGGAGCTTATCGCGTTTATCACGTCAAACATAACAAAAGGACTTATTCCCATGAGCATAGAAAGCTCCGAGATCGCGTGCTCCTCGTTCACCGCAAAAAGCGAGGACGGCGATTCGCTGTTTGGACGGAATTACGATTTCTCAAAGACAAACGTCTGCATCGTACGCACCGAGGGCGGAAAGGGACGGCACGCGACTATATCGACAGCGGACCTTCAGTTTGTCGGCATGGACGTGGATAAGGACGTGGAAGGTCTGATGAATAAAATAACCTGCCTTGCCGCCGCGTATACTCCGCTTGACGGAATAAACGATGCCGGCGTAAGCTGCGGTATATACATGACGTATCAGGGCGGAGATAAAACAGTTGCTACCGACCAGAACACCGACAAGCCCGATTTTACCTCGACGACGCTTCTCCGCCTTATTCTTGATTACGCGGACAGCGTGGAGGAGGCGGTCGAGATCGCTTCCTCTTACGACCTGCACGATTCGGCGAATACTTCCTATCATTATATGGTTGCGGACGCGAGCGGGAAAAGCGCCGTTCTTGAATGGGTCGCGCAAAAGGATACCGACGATAATGACGGCTCCAAAAGGGAGTTAAAGGTGACGTATAACGACGAGGATTCCCATATCGGCGAAATGGAAGGCAGTACGGATTATCAGGTCGTCACTAACTTTATCATTCAGCCGGGATATTATGACGGTTCTGCTTCGGAAGACAAAAAAGGATACGACAGGTACGAGAGAATCTACGAAGAGCTGAATAAAACAGACGGCGTTGTGAAGGACGAATGGGGCGCGATGGAGATTCTGCGCATTGTCGGCAGACGAAGCTGGAATAACGACGACAGCAATTCCTGTACGGTGCACAGCGTCGTTTACAATCTTACAGATAAGACGATGATGTGGATCCCGAACGAGAATTACGACGATCCTGACGCGGTGTTCAGAATGGGATTTGACGACTGAAAATATATGGATATTTTAAAGGAAAATTTAACTGAAAGCATTAATGCGTAAATTTATGATAAGCCCGAAAAAAACTCTGAACGGAGGATTTTTCGGGCTTTTAAAATTGTTTTATGCGTAATAAAAGACATATGGGAAGATTTGCAAAAACTGTTAAGCTAAGCCTACAAAAGTTGATATTTTTCTTAGGGTGTTGTATAGTAAAAAATAAAAAGACGCGGAGGGGAGCGGTGATGGAATGCAGGCTCAGAAAATGGAGAATTGAGGATAAGACAGCGTTAGCGGCGCTGCTTGACAACAGGAATATTCTTGACAATCTGCGCGACGGTCTGCCTTATCCTTATACAGAAAAAGACGCGGAGGAATTTATCCGCGCAATGCTTGCCGCGGACAGTACGAAAACCTTTGCTTTCGCGATCGAGGCCGACGGTAAGGCGGTCGGCAGTATCGGAGTGTTCAGGCAGGAAAACATTCATTTCAGGACCGCCGAAATGGGCTACTATATAGGAGAGCCGTATTGGGGAAAGGGAATCGCCACAAGCGCCGTGAAGCAGGCGTGCCGGTATGTGTTTGAAAACACGGACATTATCAGGATATTTGCGGAGCCGTTCGCTTACAACAAAGCCTCCTGCCGCGTACTTGAGAAAGCTGGCTTTATTTTTGAAGGCGTGCTGCGCGGCAACGCGGTCAAAAACGGCAGGGTGCTGGATATGAGAATGTACGGGCTTTTGAAGGAGTGAGCGATGATAACATACAAAAAAGCGACGACGGACGAAATTGATGAAATCTGCGGTTTGGTCGGGCGCGTCAAGGATACGCTTGTGCAAAACGGGATTTTTCAGTGGGACGAGATATATCCGGTCAGAGAGGATTTTTTGGAGGACATAAAGAAAGGTCAGCTTTATGCGGGGTTTATAAACGGTAGAATGGCGGTTTTGTATACTCTGAATAAAGAGTGCGACGCACAGTATGCGCGCGGCAAATGGCAAAAAGAGGACGAGCCATTCTGTGCGGTCCACAGGCTGTGCGTGGAGCCTGATTTTCAGAATAAGGGGATTGCGAAGCAGACGCTGCTGTACATTGAAGAAGTTCTCAGGAAGGCGGATATTCATTCTGTCAGACTTGACGTATTTTCTGACAATCCTTTTGCCTTAAAGCTCTACGATTCTTTGGGTTATGCGAGAGTCGGCTGCTGTGACTGGCGCAAGGGAAAATTTTATCTGATGGAAAAATATTTTTAACATAAGTACGGGAGGATAAGGAATGGAATTATGGGATTTATACACGGTTGAACGTGAAAGGACAGGCCGGACAATGGTTCGGGGAGATAAGATACCGGAGGACTTTTATCATTTGGTTGTGCATGTGTGCATATTCAACAGCAAGGGCGAAATGCTGATACAGCAGCGACAGCCGTTCAAGGAGGGCTGGCCGAATATGTGGGACATCACCGTTGGGGGCAGCGCCGTTTCGGGCGATACGAGCCGGACGGCAGCGGCGAGAGAGCTTTTTGAGGAATTGGGAATAGAGCTTTCCTTTGAGGATAAAAGACCTTCCCTGACGGTGCATTTTCCGTCAGGCTTTGACGACATGTATTTGGTTGAAAAGGATGTCGATCTGTCGGAGCTGAAATTGCAGTACGAGGAGGTACAGTCCGCTTCGTGGCGCAGCGAGGAGGGCATTCTTGACATGATAGACGCGGGAGAATTTATCCCGTACAAAAAAAGCCTTATAAAGCTTCTGTTTGCTATGAGGGACAGCATGGGCGGATTTATGAGGGAGGATACGAAGCTGCGCTAAAAACAGAATAATCAGCTGAAAATAAATATTTATGCAAAACCTTGGGGGTAATGCCCCGAGGTTTTTATTTTGAACAGGGAGGACGTAAGAGCGACAGATTAGGCGCGTTAATGTACAGGATAGCGCATAACGGTTGACCGGAAATTTGTTTTTGTATAACATCAGAATGAAAACTTGTATGCCATGCGCTCAAAATTGATCGCTCCGGCTTTGCTTGAGGATTTTGTCGGAAACGGCAAATGGCGTCCGGAGACGGACGAAGAAGAAATAGAAAAACAGACGGAGCAGTTCTGCCTTGGATACAGAGAATACCGCGCACAGCAGACGGTAGAGTCCGGCGATATCGCGGACCTTGAGCTGACATCGGAGGAACCTTTTTTTAACCGGCGGATCAAAATAAACGTGGGGAAAGGGCTGTTCGACAAGGAGCTTGAGAAGGCTCTTTTGGGAAAAAGACTGGGAGAAACATATACAGTAGCGCATTCCTCGGAAGGAGATATTTCGGTTTTCGTAAAAGATATTCAGAGGCTGTGGGTGCCGCCGCTTTCCGACGAGCTTGTTGAGCGAGCAGGATTGGAGGGCATTCATAACGCCGAAGAATACAAGCGTAGCATTCGCCTTGAGAATCTCAAAAAGAACGCGCGGGAAACTGCATACGACTGCCTGAACGGGATGATTGCAGAGAGCGTGTTCGAGCTTGACGGTGACGAGGTATCGTTTCTCATTGAAAGCGAGATGGAGCGCTGCCGCAGAATTGCAGAGGAGCAGGGAGAGGTCTTTGACGATTTTGACAGCGAAAAACTGATGGGTGTGGTCGGTCAGCCCACGATCGAAGATTTTCGGCGTATGCTCAACGAAATGCTCCGGGAGCAGCTTTCTTCGTCGCTGCTTTATCTGTATTGGCAGGGAAAAGACAGCGAAAGTCAGCCGCTTACGCCTGAGCTTATCAACGGTCTTAGCTACGACGCCGTTTTATATCTCGCGGAAAAGCTAGAGGAGAATACAGAAGTATAAAACGCTCTGCGGGTACGCAGACAGGGAAAGGAGCAGATAAAAAAATGGCTATTTTGGAAAGAAACGACGCGGATTTTGAGAACAGTATTGAAAACGGCTTCTATGTTGTGGATTTTTACGGCGAAAACTGCGGACCGTGCAGGCTTTTGGCGGAAACGATAAAAAATGTTGAGGCGGAGATGCCGTTTGTGGATTTCATTGAATTAAATACCACGCAGAATACCGAAACGGCTGAGAAATATGATGTCAGGGCGGTTCCCACGCTCCTTCTCGTAAGGGACGGCGCCGTTTTGGACAGAAAGCTCGGATACATGGATAATTCGGAGCTTTCGGAGTGGATAGGACGTTATTTATATTCGTAAACATAAAATAAAACTTTAAGGAGAACATCAAAATGAAAAAATTCAGGGTAATCGCAGTTATCTGCGCAATATTTACACTAACAGCTGTGTTTGGCGGCTGCACGTCCAAATCGGGCGGGAATGACAAGCTGAACGCGTACACCGCTTCATTCGACGAGGTTGCCGGTATGCTCAAGTCAAGCGGAGCTATTTCCGATACGGAGAGCTATAAAGACATTAATACCGAAAAAGGCTACTGGTTCGACAATACGACAAACGACAAATACGCCGAGGCTGTTTTTACGGCGGATATCGCAAGGGACTACGACGGAGTATATCTGATATGGTTTGATATAGACGGCGAAAATGTGTCCGCGTGGTCCGATATGAAGCTAAACGGCGCGACGCTTGTGTATGAAGGCGGAATGGCGGTTCTTAAGCTCGATACATACAAGGGAATGTTCGGACTCGGCTTTAGAAACGACGTAAGCGAAGATATAAAGACGAAAGCTAAGGAGGCTTTTGACAAGCTTGTAACTTCCGCGCCCGAAAAAGCAAAATATATGACGGGAGCGGACGAACTGGCGGTACGCCTTAAGGATAAAGGCTATCTGAGCGCGGCGGATCTTGCTTCTGAAAATCTCAATACGCAGTACTTTGTAGAAGGTCCCGGCTCCGAATGGGACGAGGAAGCGGGCGATTATGTAGATGTGGACAATTACAAATATTATGCGGAGTTCGGCTCGGAGGCGAAGAAGTACGGTAAAATAAGCATTTTCTATTTTAATACGCTGGACAAATTTACTTTCAGCGACGAAAATATAGACAGCTACGGCGCGGGTCTTGCGTATAAGAGCGTTCTCGCAAACAATGCCGTGACCGGATATGTTGCGGATATTGACTGGAACTATACTCCGTATACCGAGAACGGAAGCGAGGTATCTTATCCCGTAGACGCTGTTTTCGGGCGTTTTGCCGTTGCAGTCGACGATTCGGCTGAAAACAAGGCGGAGATCGTGGAATATCTCAAAAGCCTTGCGGAATAATTAAGAAATAAATATGCGAAAGGGCAGTATGCAGTCCGTCCGAGGGCCGTGGTTTTCGGGCAGCGCATACCGCCCATTTTTGAATTTAATAAGTCAGGAGACCTAAAGATGAAAGATAACAGTTCTTCACAGGACAGCCGTAAAGGGGTATGGAAGCGGTTTTTTAAGATGCTTTTAAAGGCTAGACTGCCGTACATATGGATAATCGCTTATATTGCCCTGAGTTTCGGACTGACAAATATAGGAGTCAGCACAACGGAATATACCGCTGAAATGTTTGCGGGAAACGTCAGCTTTGCGGGAGTTATTCTGCCGTTTGTTATCTTTACGCTGGTCACGCTTCTTATCGGAACTTTAAACGGAATAACAAATCAGATATGCACGGCTTTTATAGACAGGAACCTTCGGCGCATGGTATGGAAAAAGATCGTGCATCTTCCGATGAAATATTACGACGGCTGCGAACCCTCCGAATTGCTGTCGCGTATCACCACCGATACGTCGGGAATAAGCGCGCTGATAATGCAGGTTTTTGTGTCGTGCATTACAAGCGTTTATACGCTCGTTATTTTGTCGCGTAAAATAATAAGCTACGATACAGAGCTGATGCTTTCTCTTTTGGGATGTCTCCCGTTTATCGTGGTGATTCCGGCTATTCTCGGAAAGCTTAATTTCGGCTTCAGTGACCGCGCGAACCGCAGGAATGCCGAGCTGACGCAGGAGATTTCCGAGAAGGCGAACAATATGGAGACTGTCAAGGCTTTTTGCCGTGAGGAAAAAGAGGCGGAGCGCGGCAGCAGTAAAATGAAAAATCTTTATAAGGCGAACATTCGCAAATCGTGGCTGGTTCAGCTTACAAGCCCTTTATATGTGATAACCGCACTGATACAGACGATAGTTATCATACTAGTGGGACGGCATTACTATATGAACGGCTCGATTGATCTTGTGGAATGGATTGCCTTTTTTGCGTTCTCCGCTACGGTGTGCGCGAATCTGACCTCGTTTGCGGGATACTGGGACGCTTTTAAGACGTCGCAGGGAGCTACCAACAGGGTGGCACACATCATGGAGGAACAGGAGGAGCGGCTCGACGGAGGCGCGGAGGCTTCTTCAATGGACGGAGACATAGTATTTGACGGGGTGGACTTTGAGTATGACGAGGATATTCACGCTCTTAGAAATACTTCGTTTTCGGTTCCGTCCGGCAGGATCACAGCCATAGTCGGACCGTCCGGCAGCGGTAAAAGCACTGTCGTAAGCCTTTTGGAGAGGCTTTATGCTCCCAAATCCGGTAAAATTACCGTCGGGGGCGACGACATTCAGACTTTTGACCTGCGCTCCTACCGTAAACGCTTTACCTGCATAACCCAGAATATCGTGCTTATATCGGGCACTGTAAGGGACAATCTGCTGTACGGCATCAAGCGAGAGGTGAGCGATGATGAGCTGACGTCCGCCTGCGTGAATTCGGGAGCGTATGATTTTATCAGTTCTTTTCCCGAAGGGTTTGACAAAAAACTCGACGAAAGCGGAAAGAACCTGTCGGGAGGGCAGCGTCAGAAGATCGCGCTTGCCAGAGTATTCCTTGAGGACGCGCCCTTCATAATACTGGACGAATCCACTTCGGCAATGGATGTAAAAAGCACCGATAAATTCTTTGAGGTGCTCAGACGCGAAAAGAGTGGCAGAACGGTACTTATGGTGGCGCACAACAGACAGGCGGTAAGATACGCGGATCACGTTATAGTGCTTGAGGAGGGCGGTGTCAAATTTGCCGGCAGCGCCGTGGAAGCGGTAAAGGAATCCGAATTTTTTAACACATTGCTGAACGGGGAGGAGGAATAATATGGCAGGGAAAAAGAACAAAAACCGCAGACATCCGTTTCGCGCGTTCCTGAGTTTTTATACCAGATTCCGCATTCCGTGGTGGCTGTACATCCTGTCGATGGGCTGCGGCTTTGCGGCGACAGCGATAACCGTTCATATCAATAAATACACGATCGCCTTCAATCAGGGAGAGCTTTACAACAGGGTCATCATTGCCTACGCCGCATGGACGCTGATCTCAGCCGCGATAACGGTGATTCTGAATATAGCAGTCAATTACGGCGACGAAAAGATATCACTCCGTGCCCGTGAAATTGTATGGAAACATATACTTTGTCTGCCAATGAAGATTTTCCATAAGGAAAAGCCGTACGAAACCGTGTCGAGCATTACAAATGAGATTCCGCAGGCAAGTATGCTTATAAATATGCTTTCCGCTTTTCTTGCCTCGGTATACGGATTTATAACGGCGGTTATCGTTCTGGCGAAATTTAACGCAACGATGCTGCGGTACATGCTGGTGCTTATTCCGTTAGCGATCTTGCAGTTCTGGGCTATCGGCAGGCTTCAGATGTATATGTACAAGATACGGCGCGCTCAATAAAATGACGGCTTTTTTTGCGGAGCATTTAAAGTGCGGCAGGCAGATAAAGGCGCAGGGGCTTGAGGAAGAGGAGATAAAGGCGGGCGCGGAGGCGATAAACGAGCAGTTCAAGGCGGATCTGGTATTCGGCTTCCTGTTTACGGCGCAGACGCTTATAAACTCTATCTATCAGACGGCATATACTATCTTTATCGCCATATTCGGTTCGCGCATGATTCGCAGGGGACGCATGGACAGCAGCGGCATACTGACCTTTCAGACATACTGGTCCACGCAGGACAGATATTTGTCGGAGATCCTTACGCAGTATCAGAACGTAAAGGGTACTCAGGGGGCGCTTGAAAAGGTTACGGACGTGCTTTCATATGAAACGGAAGAGACCGGAGACGCAAACGGTCCGGTATGTCCCGAGGGAAATATAGTGCTTGAGAATGTATCGTTCGGTTATCCGGACGGAGAAGAGGTGCTGCACGATGTAAACTGTACGGTTCCTTACGGAAAATCGGTAGCGGTCATAGGCGCGAACGGTTCGGGCAAATCGACGTTTTTTAAGCTGCTGCTGCGTTTATACGAACCGGATTCAGGCAGAATATATATTGAAGGTCAGACGGAGCAGGAGGATTTACACGCGTGGCGCAGTCATTTTGGCTATGCGGCTCAGAACACCGCTTTGTTTTCCGGAACGATAAAAGAAAATATTCTGTACAGCTGCGGGGATTTAAGCGACGGGGAGCTTGAGCGGCTTTGCGCCGCCGTCAATCTTGACGAGGTTTTGGCGGAGAAGGAAAACGGACTTGACGAGGAGGCGGGAGAAGCGGGCTGCCGGCTGTCGGGAGGACAGCAGCAGAGAGTGGCTATTGCCCGCGCGCTTGCGGCAAAGCCCGGCTATCTTATGCTCGATGAGGCGACGTCGCAGCTTGATTTTGTGAACGACCGTATAATTGAGGAAAATACGCGGGCACAGATGGAGGAGCGGAGCGTGATATTTATCGCGCACAATATCGCCTCGGCGCGCCGCGCGGACGTCATAATGCTGTTCGATAACGGACGTCTTATCAATATGGGTACGGATTCAGAATTGATGGAAAGGTGCAAATTATACAGAGAATATGTTATAATATCGGAGGGAGGAAGTATTGATGAGGAAGTTTGATAGATCAATGCGCACTGTAGTCATTCTGGCAGCCGTTTTGATTGTTGCCGTTGCTGGGCTTCTGACAGCGACCGCGCTTATGCCGGAATTTATTCCTCCCGAAGGGAACAGCAATTCGGTCGACCGCGACGCTCCCGTATGGAACGCCTCGTACGACGATCTGATCGCTTATTTGCAGGAAAAAGGATTTATAGGGACAAAAAGCGATCTGCTGACTGAAGGTATTGCGACGGAAGCAAAGCAGTATGACGAGGTGGAAATATACTGGTGGGATGTCGATAATCTTCCGAAGGATTCGCCGGAATATGAAGCGTGGAGTTCAATGCAGGAGGAGGGATATATTCTGCTGTTCGGGCAATATACTTTTGTGCCGATAATGAACGGCCCTTTCGCAATATCGATCCATGATACATATAAAGGCGACAGTAAAGCTCTTCGCGCCGCGTTTGAGGAATTTGCCGGAGTTGATAAAAATGAGGATTAAAACGATAATTATTGACAGCAGCGAGGAAAGCCGCAGCGACCTTGAATGGAATCTGGATTTTTTTCATTGCTTTGACATTATAGGAAGATACGGTTCGTTCGAGGAGCTTCAGACACTTTCTGCCGGAACGGAGGTGGACGCCGCCTTTGTTTCCCTTGAGCTGCCGACGAGCGACGGTTTTTACTGCTCATACTATCTTCAGATGAATTTTCCGGATACAAGGATCGTAATGATGGCAGGGAACAAGGATTCAGCATATGACGCGTATGATTACGGACTGTTCGATTATATTCTGAAGCCCTTGGAGCCGGCGCGCGTCGAGAAAACGATAAACCGCCTGAAGGAGGATCTTAGGTCCGACGGGGCTGTTATCGAGCCGCCCAAAAGCATTATGGTAAAGCTTAAGGGAAAGTACCGTATGATAGAATTTGAGCATATTCTTTTCCTGGAAACGCGCGCCAAAAAATGTTATCTCATATTGGACGACGGGAATGAGGTGGCATTGCAGCGCTATACCGTTGAGCAGCTTGAAAAAATGTTTATGCCGTTCGGCTTTGTCCGCTGCTATCAGTCGATTATCGTGCAGGCGTCAAAGATAGCGCAGTTAATATCGGATTCCGAAAGCCGCAGCTGTACGATGACGCTGCACGGATATAACAAAAGTCTTCCCGTGAGCAGGGAAAGATTCCAGACGGTTATGGGAATGCTTAAGGAAATCAGCGGAATAACGATAACCGGCAACGAGAGGCACGAATGACCGTATGTAAAAATATACCGAATCGGGGATATTCCGATTCGGTTGTTTTTTTTGCAGTCTTGTGCTAGAATGAACGCTGACGGGGGACAGGAATTTTGCATTTAAGAAGGCAAAGGGGTACGAAATGAACGAGAATATTCTTGTGGTGGACGACGAAAAAGAGATCGCGGACCTTATAGAGGTCTATCTGAAAAACGACGGGTACACGGTGCATAAGTTTTATAAGGGTGTGGATGCGCTCAAATGCGTGGATGAAACGGAGCTTGATCTGGCTATACTCGATGTGATGCTGCCTGATGTGGACGGCTTTCACATATGCCAGAAGATACGCGAAAGGTTTTATTTTCCGGTTATAATGCTTACAGCCAAGGTCGAGGACGGCGATAAGATAATGGGGCTTACCATAGGCGCGGACGATTATATCACAAAGCCCTTCAATCCGCTTGAGGTAGTTGCGAGGGTAAAAACGCAGCTCCGCAGGTATATGCGTTATAACAATCTCTCGCAGAAGCAGGAGGAGGAAGCCTGCGAGTTTGAGATAAGAGGACTTTATATAAATAAAGACAACCGTAAGTGTGTGCTGTTCGGAAAGGAATTGCAGCTTACGCCGACAGAGTTTTCGGTGCTTTGGTACCTTTGCGCGCATCAGGGAAAGGTTGTGATGTCCGAGGAGCTTTTCGAGGCTGTCTGGGGCGAAAAATATCTGAACAACAATAATACGGTCATGGCTCATATAGGAAGACTCAGGGAAAAAATGCGCGAGCCGGCGAGAAATCCTAAATTTATCAAAACAGTATGGGGGGTCGGCTATACCATTGAATAGGATAAAAGGACTCAACAGAAGCCGTGTAACGCGGCGCATACTGATGCAGTATTTTCTGACGCTTATCGCGTTTATAGCGGTCTACCTGCTGCTCTTGGTGGCGGCGGTAAGAATTATTTCAAATCATTACTGGTTCTATGACGATCCTCTTTACCAGTTCCTGAATTTTATCAGGGAGTATTTGATCATATTCGCGAGTATTCTTCCGGTCATAGGCTGGGTCATAATAACGTATATTTTTATCGGCAGGCCGCTTCGGTATCTTGACGAGGTCATCGTGGCGTCCGAGAAGCTTGCGAATCCCACGGAGGAGCAGATAATACTTTCCGAGGCGATGAAAACGGTTCAGGACGATTTGAACGAGGTCAGGGAAAACGCGGTGCGCAGCGCAAAGATCGCCAAAGAAGCCGAACAGCGCAAAAATGATTTGATAGTGTATCTGGCGCATGATCTGAAAACTCCGCTTACCTCTGTCATAGGCTATCTTACGCTGCTGAGGGACGAGTCGGACATATCAGAAAATCTGAGGGAAAAATATCTTGCGATTTCTCTGGATAAGGCGGAACGCCTTGAGGAGCTTATAAACGAGTTTTTTGAGATCACGAGATTCAATCTTTCAAATATAGAGCTTCAGAAGAGCAATGTGAATCTTACACGCATGCTTGAGCAGATCTCCTTTGAATTCAGACCGATGCTGCTTACTAAAGGAATGGAATGCAGACTTGACGTTCCCGCGGACGTTATGATGAGATGCGACGCAAACAAAATGCAGCGCGTTTTTGACAATATCCTGAGAAACGCCGTTTTTTACAGCTATGAGAACAGCGTCGTAGAAATAGGAGTGATTCAGGATGAGAAAGAAACCTTGATACGCTTTGTAAACAGCGGCGATACGATTCCGAAGGAGAAGTTAGGAAGACTGTTCGAGCAGTTTTACAGGCTCGATTCCGCGCGCGGCACGAACAGCGGCGGCGCGGGACTCGGACTGGCGATAGCAAAGCAGATAGTGACTCTTCACGGCGGTACGATAACCGCGGTGAGCGAGGACGAAAAAATAGAGTTCACAGTCAGAATACCTTACGCCGTAGGAAAATCGTAAGAATTTAGACGGAAAATATTAAAAATATCTTATAATGATACAAATAAAAAGCGCTTTTGTTTTGGGTATTATCTTGGTATCGAAACAGAAGCGCTTTTCTTTTTGCTGTCACAGACAAAAAGAGAAGGGCGGGAATTCCCTCAAAGGAATAACGGGAGGAGGACATATGAGAAGATTAGGGGCATTGGTTATTATTGCGGCGGCGCTGTTTGTTTTCTGGGGCGGCGCGAGCGAAACGGCGCGGGCGAGGGACTCGGACGGCGACGTTGTCATCGTTATAGATGCGGGTCACGGAGGGCGCGACCCCGGCTCGGAGGCAGTCACGGGAGCGTACGAGAAGGACTGTAATCTGGCGATAGCGCTTGCGATGAAAGAGGAGCTTGGAAAGTACAAGGGCGTTAAGGTTTATCTCACAAGGTCTGACGACGAGTGGCTCACAAATATGGGGCGGGCCATGGTAGCGCGTTCGCTTAAGGCGGACTTTCTTATAAGCGTCCACAACAACAGCGGCACGTCATCAAATTCGGGCTGCTGCGTATACAGGTCGCTGAATCCTTATTACAGCGAGGCTACGGAGAGGATGGGCAGCCTTATCGCCGGAAATCTTGCGGAGCTGGGACTGAGAAACGGGGGAGTGCTCACAAGGCCGTCCACGCAGTATGACGGAGAGGACTATTATACGCTGATAGGGGAGGGTATAAGAGTCGGAGTTCCTTCTATAATAGTCGAGCACTGTTTCTTAAGCAATGAAAGGGACGCCGCAATGCTTACCAATCCCGACAAAACGGTCAATGCGGAGACGGCGAGGAAGATGGGTGCAGCCGACGCGGACGCAGTGGCGGCTTATTTCGGACTTAGCAAAAGAACGGCTACAGCCGACGGTCAGACAACGGTGACACTTGAGAGGGGAGAAAGCGTCGCGCTCACCGCTCCGAATAACGCGGGCGCTGTATGGACTTCCTCGGACACGCAGGTCGCGACAGTCGATGAAAACGGAACAGTCAGGGGAATCGGCTCGGGAACGGCGGAAATATCCTTCCGTCAGAACGACGGCGCGTCGGGGAGCTGTACGGTAAACGTAAAGCAGCCGGAGGCGGTTGCGCTGACGGGCTGTCTTGATCCTACTTTCTACGAATCCATGGCTGATTTCAATGCCATAAAAATAGACAAGCTGTTCGGATTCGTGTCGTATAGCGACGGAAGCTCCGCAAAGGTCACGCCTGAGATCACGGGGACGCTTGACCGGGGCATGGTAGGCATTCAGGATATTTCGATAAGATACGGGGAACTTACGGGATATCTGAGAGTGTGCAACATCTCCGCTCCGTATGTGCCGGAGGTCACGCTTCCGGCGCCGACGGACCCGCCCTCCGGCAGCAATAACGGAACGGCTTCGCCGAATGAGAGCGTAGAGGGAACTCATGCTTCGGGGGAGAGTGAGGCTCAGGTAAGACCGGGAGTGAATACGGGGGACCCGCGCTCTAAAGAAAAAGGGGATATAGCAGGAAGGATCGTAAAATATATGGTCGTGCTTCTGGCGCTTGTGCTTCTGGGGATAGTCATCATAGCGTTTGAGAACAGCAGGCGAAGAAGGCGCAGAAGCGGACGGGGCGGCAGGAGATATTAGCAAAACGCCGCCGCGCGCCAGAAAACGGCAGGATTGCAAAGAAAGGAAGGTCACAAATGAACAAGATAAGGCTTGCGGTAATTTTCGGAGGAAATTCGACGGAATACGGGGTGTCTCTTCAATCCGCTTATTCTGTTCTGAAAAATCTTAAAACCGACAGATACGACGTCCTTCCCATCGGGATCACGAGGGAAGGGGAGTGGTATCGCTACACGGGGAGATATGAAAATATAAACAGCGACAGTTGGTTTTCGGACAGTGAAAATCTTAACAGGATTTTCTTTTCTCCGGACAGGACCTCGGGGGGATTTATCGAGGTCGCAAACGGCAGCCTTGAAAAGCTTGAGACAGACCTTGTATTTCCTGTGCTGCACGGCAAAAACGGCGAGGACGGTACGGTTCAGGGTATGCTTGAGTTGGCGGGGATACCGTTTGTCGGCTGCGATACGCTCTCGTCCGCGCTCTGCATGGACAAGGACAGGGCGCACAAGCTTGTCGCCGCCGCGGGAATTGAGGTCCCGAAATCAGAGGTCTTTTGTGAGGAAAATCGAGGGGAAGCTCCGCAAACCGTTTTGAGGGATTTTTCGCTTCCTTTGTTTGTTAAGCCTGTAAGGGCGGGCTCATCCTTCGGAATCAGCAGGATAACGGATTTTTCCGAGCTGGAGGGAGCGGTTGACGAGGCTTTCTCACACGATTCGGAGGTGATAGTTGAGGAAAACATCGACGGCTTTGAGGTCGGCTGTGCAGTTATGGGGATAAACGCGCTGACGGTCGGAAGAGTGGACGAGATAGAGCTTTCGGAGGGATTTTTTGATTTTACCGAAAAATATACGCTCAGAAGCTCAAGAATACACATGCCCGCAAGGATAGACGAAGCGAAGGAAAAGCAGATACAGGAGACCGCGAAGACCATATACCGCGCGCTCGGCTGCTCCGGTTTCGCGAGGGTGGATATGTTTCTTACGCCGTCAGGCAGTATCGTGTTCAACGAGGTCAATACGATTCCCGGCTTTACCTCGCACAGCAGATATCCGAATATGATGAAAGGAATCGGCATGTCGTTTCCGAGGATGCTTGACAGGCTGATAGGGTTATATGTGAAAAAATGAATACGGTCATGCTTGGAAAGGAAAAAGTGCATAAAGGCGCGCTTGTGCTTGTGAACGAGCGCTATCCGGTTCTTGACGGAAACCGTATGGGGCTTTCGCCTGTGGACGAACGTTTTTCCGGTATTCTTATGAAGCGCGACGCGATCAATGTATTACGCCTTATTTTGGAAAAGATATCGGCAATCGGGCGCATCGTTCCGGTCAGTGGCTACCGCACCTCAGAGGAGCAGCGGGAGATATACGAAAATTCTCTTCGTGAGAACGGAGGTGAGTTTACCCGTAAATTCGTGGCGCTGCCCGACCACAGCGAGCATCAGACGGGGCTTGCGATCGATCTGGCGCTTAACGCTCCCGATATTGATTTCATATGTCCGGAATTTCCGTACGACGGGATATGCGGAGATTTCAGAAAAGCCGCGCCCGATTACGGCTATATCGAAAGGTATCCCGCCGGAAAAGAGAAGATAACCGGAATCGCGCATGAGCCGTGGCATTTCAGGTATGTCGGCTTTCCGCATTCAGCGATCATCGCCCAAAAAGGCTTCGCGCTTGAGGAGTATGTTGAGTTTATCAAGGCTTACAACAGTGAAAACAGATTTGTTTTTGAGCGCGAGGGAAAGCCGCCCATGGAGATATTCTATGTTCCGGCGGTTTCGGGCACAACGCGCGTCAGTATGCCGGCACGCTGTATTTATCAGGTGTCCGGCAACAACGCGGACGGATTTATCGTAACGGTATGGAGGAAGGAAAATGAATGAAAAGAAAAGCTATGCGGGAATAGACCGGATGAGATTTATAGCGGCTTTTTTGATCGTGGCGATACATACCTCGCCTCTTGCCGCGCAGAGCATAGCAGCCGATTTTGTGCTGACGAGAGTTATCGCGAGGGTCGCCGTCCCGTTTTTCTTCATGACGTCGGGATTTTTTCTCATATCGAAATACGGCAGGGCTGATAAACTGAAATCGTTTTTGAAAAGGACGGCGGTCATATACGGGGCGGCGATTTTGCTCTATATTCCTGTTAATATATATAACGGGTATTTTATGTCCGATGATCTGCTGCCGAAGCTTATAAAGGACGTAGTTTTTGACGGAACCTTTTATCATCTTTGGTATCTTCCGGCTTCCATGCTGGGAGCCGTGATCGTGTGGTACGCCGTAAAAAGGCTTGGCTTTAAGAAGGCGCTTGCAGTTACCTCGGCGCTCTATCTTATCGGAACGCTCGGAAACAGCTGGTACGCGTTTGTGTCGCAGGTTCCCGCCGCAAAAAGCTTTTACGGTCTTTTGGGACAGATATCCGATTACACGAGAAACGGGATATTTTTTGCTCCGGTGTTTATGGTGCTTGGAGGGTGGATAGCTGAGGAAAGACGGAAAAAACCGGACGCTTCGTTTTCTTTTAAAATCGGTTTGGTCGGTTTGGCGGTTTCGTTCGCGCTGATGCTTGGGGAGGCGTTTCTGCTTCGGAATTACGTTTTGTCAAAGACCGACCTGCCGATGAACAGGGACCTTGCGGACGCAATACTGCAAAGGGATTACGGCGAGCAGCGCAACGACAGTATGTATCTTTTCCTTCTGCCGTGTATGTATTTTCTGTTTGACCTTTTACTGCGCTTCGGGGGAAAACGCCGCAGAGAGCTTAGAAGCCTGTCGCTTATAATCTATATCGTTCACCCGATGATGATCCTTGTCGTCAGGGTCGCCGCAAGGATTCTCGGAATATGGCATATCCTTGTCAATAACAGTATCGTTCACTATCTTGCGGTGAGCCTGCTGTCCTTTGTTTTCGCGTATGCGGCGCTGCTTATATGGGAAAAAAAGAAAAGACCGTCCCTGCGTGCGCGGCGCGGCAGGGAGCGCGCGTGGATAGAAACGGATATGGGGAATCTTGCGCATAATGCCGCGGCTCTGCGCGGGGCGATGCAGGACGGCTGCGGGCTTATGGCGGTCGTCAAGGCGGACGCATACGGACACGGCGCTTACGATACGGCGGTCTGTCTCGAAAGGCAGGGGGTAAACGCCTTTGCGGTGGCGACTGTCGATGAAGGGATAGAGCTTAGAAAATACGGCATCTCGGGCGATATTCTTATACTCGGATACACCGACCCGCGCCGCGCGGTCCACATCAGGCGTTACAGATTGACGCAGACGGTCCTTGACCTTAAATACGCAAGATTGCTTGAACGGCAGAAAAAAACTGTAGCGGTCCATATCAAGATCGACACGGGAATGCGCCGTCTGGGGATCGACGCGGAGGATATAAAAAGCGTCGAGAAGGTGTTTTCCATGGGGCATATAAAAGTGCGCGGAATATACAGCCATCTTTGCTGCTCGGACAGTCTGAATGAGGAGGATGTATTTTTTACGGAAAATCAGATAGAAAGATTTGAACGTCTGTTGGACGGGCTGAAAGCCGACGGTTTTGATCCCGGAAAGACGCATATTCAGAGCAGCTACGGTCTTATGAATTATCCGGAGCTTAAATTTGATTATGTGAGGGCGGGCATCGCGCTTTACGGCGTTTTAAGCGATTGCCGCGGCGGGGTAAGGAATCCGCTTGACCTGCGTCCCGTGCTTTCGCTGAGATCCCGCGTCGTGCTTATCAGGGAGGTAAAGAAAGGCGAATCCTGCGGCTACGGCAGAGCGTTTACCGCAAAAAGGGACAGCCTTATCGGGATACTCCCTATAGGCTACTGCGACGGAGTGCCGAGAAGCCTTTCGGAAGGCGTGGGGGCCGCCGAGATACGGGGCAGAACGGCGCCTTTTGCCGGACGGGTATGTATGGATTCGGTTGCCGTGGACGTAACGGATATTGAGGATATTGCGGTGGGGGACATCGCGACGCTTATATCGGACGACCCGCAAAGTCCTCTTTACGCGCCGCTTGTCGCAGAGCGCACGGGCAGTATCAGCAACGAACTGCTGTGCAGAATGGGAGACAGACTGGAATAAGAAATCCGTCCCGGAAAATTTTATATGAAAGCGGACACCCTTGGGAAAATAATTTAATTCTCCGGAGGGTGTTTATTTTAATTTTACGGGATTGACTTTGACGTTGGGTAAACGTTTATAATAATGGCAAAACAATGAAACCCTGAAAGGAGATTTTGCTATGACAGAGTTGCTGAAAATAAGAGAGGTTTCGTCGAGGTATGACATATCTGCGCGGGCGCTGCGTTATTATGAAGATATGGGCCTTATAAAAAGTACAAGGGACGCGGATTATGCGTACAGAATGTACGACGGACAGGCTATCAGGCGGTTGGAGCAGATTTTGATACTGCGAAAGCTTAATATCAGCATTAAAGACATTCAGCTTATATTTCAGGCGTCCGGCTCTGAAATCGTTTTGGAAGTACTGGGAAGGAAGGTCAAGGATATAGACGGCGAGATCGCGCTTTTACATGATTTAAAGGATATTATACTGGAATTTATCGGGCAGATAAAAAAGGCGGATTTCAGCCGGGACGCGGACGTCAAGATGCTGTACGAGAAAGCGGCGAAAACAAAGAGCCGTATCGCGAATATTTCTTATGAAGGAAATTCATCCAAAATAAACCGCTTGCTGGATGTGACTGACAAACTGAAAAAAGCTCCGGAAGTAAGGATAGTTAAAATCAATCCTTTCAGAGCTTTTTCCTCAGGGGAAGATACAGTCGAAAACGTTATGGGACCTTTTCAGGAATGGCAGGAGGAGCATAATCATTTAGTAAAAAAGATGATATACGGAGCCCCGGATTTCCTGTGGTTTGAAGAAGATATGAAAGCCGTCTGGATATGGGCGGTTGAGGACTGGGTCACGAAAGAAGATACAAAGCCCTATGAGCTTATTGAATTTGCCGCCGCCATGTCGGTAGACGGAGACGACGACATTGGAGGAAGGGTATATTCGGGAATTCTGAAATGGATAGAAGAAAGCGGGTTTGAACTTGACGAGCGTCCGGGACACAGAACAATGGGACATATGCTGAATCCTGAGGTTGAAATAAAGAACGCTTTAGGATACGATCAGATGGATTTATATGTTCCTATAAAAATCAGGGATAAAGAACTTGGAGAGGTCGGTGAGGCACTGTGAAAGCAAAATATCTAGTCAGCGAATGGGCGTTGATACGCCGGAATGAGTTGGTGGATATTCCGGACAAATTAGAGATACATCCTGATTTTTTGCGGGAGATTTCGCATGAGGAGCTTGAAAGCGCGTTTAAAGAAATCGGGGAGATTTTTTACCGGATATATTCCGATATGGCGGACGCGCCGCAGAGATTCGGACTGCCGCTGTATAAAGACGACGAGTTCGATTATTTCTCAAGTCAGGCAAGAGAGGCGCGGACAGCGCCGAGGAATATATTTTATTTCATGTTCTGTCTGTTTACCTGCGGAGATTTTAGCGGGGACACGTTTATTGCGGACACCGCAAGGGTCAGAGAAATAAATAAGGTCAAAAAGACAAATATATTGTTGGAGGTACTGTGCGATTACGGATTTGTTTTCGGCGGGATCAAAAAATACAGTCTGTCGTCGGGCGAATGTCTGGAAATCGGTTATCCGGATAATCGCAATGTCATAAGGGTCCTTTCCGCCGTCGCTAAAAAAGTAAAGAATACTCAGTTAAAGGACGCGAAAAACGCTTATTCAGGCGTTATGGATTTCAGCAACGCGTTTATCGGATGGAATTACAAGATATTAGCTGAAGATCTGAGTACATGCAGCGTGGCTGAGGGCTGCGGCTATGTTGCCGATAAGATGCATGACGAAGAGGACAGGGAAGTGATATATGCCCTGGATAAAATTCTTACGGAAAACGGATACCTAATGGGGAAGGGAGATTCAAATGAAGGACCTATGCTCCGGTATTTTTACAAAAAGTCGGCGGTATACGACTACGCGCTCGATTCCGATAAAGGAGAATTGTATCTGGAAATTAGAATCAGAAATGCTGATAAGTGCATGGAGTATTTGAATGAGTGTCCCGAAAGAATAAAGGAAATTTTTCGATGCGGCGACGCCGGATGTAAAAACCGCGCAGACGGAAGCTGTAAATACGGAGTAAAATATGAGTTTGAAAACGAGGAAAAATGGCATTGCGGATGCTGCGGAGCGCCGTTTAAAATGCGCCCGGTAAAGGAGGATATTCCCCATTATCTGAAGCTACTGGAGTTAGGCGGCAGAAAATGAGTTTTATCCTATCCTGAAGCGGATGGGATAAAAAGGGCAGGACAGACCGGGACGGTCTGGCTTGCCCTTTAACTGCGCGCCGCTTGAAGCGGCACGGTTTAACTGACCTTTTTATGTAGTGAGTCCTTTGAGACTTTCCTTCACACCCTCCGCCGCGTTGAGTATCGTTTCGTTGGAAGCGGCTATTTCTTCGGAGACAGCGGCGAGATTCATTGTTTTTTCGTTGATGCCGGTTATTATACTTGACAGATTTGCGGCGTCGCTCTGAATCTTTTGGATCGCCTCCATTATTTTTGCCTGTGATTCGTTGCTCTTGTTTGCGGTGGCGTGCGATGTGGAGGCGAGCTGGTTTATTTCATCGGCAACCACGGCGAAGCCTCTTCCGGCATCTCCGGCTCTGGCGGCTTCTATGGAGGCGTTCAGCGCAAGAAGATTGGTCTGGCTTGCGACCGTCATTACTTCCTTGTTGTTGGCTGTAAGCTCACCTATAAGCTGATTTATACTGCGGGTTGAGTCATTAAGCTCGCTGCAGAATTCAGATACGACTAACATATTCTGCGAAATATCGGTGCATTCGTTTGCGCTCTGTTCGTTGCCCTTTGCCATTTCGTCCACGGCAAGATATACCGCTTCAAAGCGTTCGTTTATGTTTTCAATGGTTTCAAGAATATTCTGCTGCTGTGAAGCGATCGTCTGTTTCTCGCGCTCGACCTCGTCGGCGAGACGGAGAGCCGTGTTTTTCTCTATCTCCACAAGATCCGTCATGTAATGTATGCAGTTTTCTTTGTGATTGAAGCCGTTATGTATAGCCGTCGCCATCTCCTCGCAGCTTTCGTATCCGCAGCATGAGCAGTTGATCTTGCGTGAAGCGGAGGTTTTTTTGCCCATGTCGGAGTAGATTTTTTCAAGTTCGGCCTGATTGGGAATTTCGTATGCGCATTCCTTGGACATATCGGTGTAGCCGCAGATATAGTCGTTAAGGTTAAGGTGCGAAAACTGTTTGTTGAGCTGTTTAAGCCTTTGGGCTGGTGTCAGCTTACGGGACCATGTATTGCGGAAGGCGCTGTTTTTGCTTGCTTTTTTGATGCGCATCATTTCCATGAGAACGTCGTCCGTGGCGTTTTTGGAGGGTTCTGTTCCGGTTCCGTAAAGGCAGCCCTGGGCGCAGTTGAGCGCGTCCACGAAAAGATAGGGAGTGTTTCCCTTCGCAAGGCGTTCCTTGTTGGCGTAAAGATAGTGGTACATATGGCTTTCGCCCTCGCACTGACGCACATAAGCGTCCTCGCCGAGAAACCAGTATACGTTTTCTTTCAGACCGCCGGGCATCGGATAGACCGTACTCGATCTCGTCTTTGCAGGAAGGGCCGGAGATTCCGTTTTCACGGACATATTTCATAAGATGGTCAAAGGTGACATTATAGGAAATAAGCCCTTTGCCCCTCTTGGACTCAATTTCGTTTTTCTTGGCTATGCAGGGGCTTATGAAAGCGAGTTTATCCGTGATGTTCATGGTCTTTCTGGCATATATAGCCGCGCACATCATGGGGCTTTGCACCGGAATAAGCTTGGGAAGAAGTTCCGGAATATATCGCTCGATATAGCTTACGACCGCCGGACAGGGCTGTGATATTCCGCCGGTGAACCCGTATTTCTGAATGTAATTTATATATCCCCACGTCGTTATGTCCGCGCCGAAGGATACGCTTATCATGTGCTTTACTCCGAGCTTTTTAAGACCGCCAAGAACGCTTTCGTATTCCTTGGGGTAATTGGCGAGAAAGGCGGGAGCGATAAGGATCGATATTTTTTCACCGCTTTTAAGGTCTTTGAAAAATCTTTCCGTGTCGTCAATAAATTCACGGGCATTGTGCTCGCAGGCATCGAAACACGCTCCGCAAGAGATGCATCTGTCGCCGTCAACTTCGATAATATTCTGGTTATTCTCATTTCTGACGGCTGTCATAGCTCCCATACAGCTGCATACGCCTATGCATTTATTGCATCCGACGCAGTTATCGTTTGTTTGTACAAGCCCCGCATTTGCCATCACATTTTCTCCTTCTTTGTATATTGTTTATTATTACGCTGAAACGGTCATGGTTTTTTAGAAGCTGTGGCTGCCACCGCCGCCACCGCCACCTCCTCCGCCGCCACCGCCACCGCCGCTGCTGCCGCCGCTTGAGCTTGGAGGATCGTAGACTTTGGTCTGGTGGGTCAGGTTTTTCCAAGGATCGTTTATTATGCAGTCCGAAAAGATCTTATTCAGAATCTCGTCTTTGTTAGAGGCGGCTTTCCGGCTTTTGACTTTTACAACAATAAAATTGATCAGAAGACCAAGCGTAAGAGCTATAAGCGCGTTGCTTATGTATTTCATGGGCTGGGCGATCCTGCCGCCG
>CAJTON010000002.1:105653-108422 GCA_910577605.1 uncultured Butyrivibrio sp. | reverse complement strand
TCTAAAAGAGTATAGATCTGTTCGTAAGCTTTTTCGGCGCAGCGGTAATACTCCTTGTCGGTAGCGTATCTGTAAATATTGTCGGTTATCGTGTTTGCGTACGCCGAGGTTATGATCTTGTAAATGTAACCGTCGCTGAACACGCAGACCTTGCGCTTGTGCATGTCTATGACAAAGACCGTAGCGCTTTCTCTTTTGAACAGCTCGTGCAGACGTGCCTGAGCGAATTTCTCTACCGTGCCGTAGCTGTGGTAATCGGTCGATATGAATGCTACATTGCCGTACTGCGTTATGGGAATCATTGCTTCGATCAAAGCTTCTTCCTCGCTGTCCGAGAGCAGATCGGCGTCGTCTTCTATTACCACGTCGTATCCGTCAGAAGAGTAGGCCGTGTAAGCCATAACTTTTTCGGGAGCATAAAATAACGCGCACAAAGCGATCAAAAGCGCTGCGCATGATAATAATTTACGCACGGTCATCGCCTCCCTTCCTGTCAAACTGTGGAAGCCGTCTGGTCGTAAGTATATTGTGCTTCTTTATTATTCCGACATTTGTCCAAATGACTGAAAACATAACGAGTATAACGGCCGAGTAATAAATTATGTCGGAAACAGGATTTATCATCCTTACGACACAGGCGGCGGCAATAGCGATAAATACTATAAGCTGCGTCGGAAATCCCGTTTTGGCGTCGATCCTTTTATTTGTTAAAAAGCCCTTTATCATAAAAATCAGGGAAACTACAAAGCATACGGGCATCAAGAACGAGGTTAAAAGTCCCATTGTTCTGGTGAAGAAAAAGCAGGCGACGATAATTATTGCGGTTATGATATAGGCGAGTGTGTTTGCGCTTGCTTTTCTTTTTTTGGCGGCTTTTTTGGATCTGGATGCTTCGGATAAATTGTTGTTTTTGTACAGATAGCCTTTATCGTGCAGACGGGCTTCTCTGCGCTTGATCTGAGAAAGCTCCGTTACGGAGATGATTTCCGCGATTAGCGCCAGAATACACGCAACGCCTAGCGTTGTTGACGGTACAACAGTAAAAAGCAGGTTGAGAAGCAGGAAAATGGGCAGCGCGATGATGAGCGAACCGAAAAAATATTTGCCGACGGACACAGGAATGTCGGCGGTCGCTTTTCCGGTCTGCCCGTTCACGACGGCGTACGCGACGCGGTCTTTGTTGCGGTATGACATGAACCAGACGGGAAACATAGCGGAGTCGATCTCCTTGCATTCCGTACCTAACGCCGCGTTTAAAGCTTGAAGGCTTATGGGTGCTTTTATATTTATCGAGTCGAAAACCGGATGATGTTCGATAACGCTAAGAGTGGATTCGTTGGCGAAATCTTCGGCGTCCTCTATGTAAATATTGCAGTTTACGTCGGAAATGTCCGCGTAGAAGCCGCTAAGTATAGAGGGCGTGAATTCCTTCATGCCGCGCACGTCGTAAGGAGCTATGCTTTCGCTGAGCCTGTCGTCAAAGGAGGAGGACGCGTCGTATGCCATTCCCTTGTAATATGCCTGAATATAACCGCCGAGCTTGTAGTGATCCGTGTATATGTAGTTTCCCCTGCGGAAGCTTTTTTCTCCGTTAAGCGTGATGTTTCCGTTGTTGGAGATATAGTACGCCCAGTAGGGGATATATATTCCGCGGAAGCTGTCGATGCGCCTTTCGTCTTTGAGGGCTTTCGGGGCAAAAAGAGATTTCCTCAGCAGCTTTGAATACGCCGTCTTGCAGTCCTCTTTTGTTTTCTGGAATGGGATTATGTAGCCGGGACGTCTTTTGCGGCAGACGCGGCTCGTAAGTATCGTGGACGCTCCGCAGAAACTGCAGAATTCAGCGGCGGAGGTTTCCGTGCTGAGTATTTCGCCGCCGCACTGAGGACAGGTGAAAACGGTCGCGTCGAACTGTTTGCTTTCCTCGGCGTCCTTTTCTTTATTTATGCTGTATGGGTCCGCCTCTGTGAGGCAGTTTTCGCATTTGAGCATCTGGGAGGGAATGTCAAATTTAAGATTACCTCCGCAATTCGGACATTGAATCATACCGTACTCCTTGTGTAGTCGAATGTGAAAATATTATAATTAATTATACACTTTTATTATAAAAAAGTAAATAAAATATTCCGGCGGGGCAGGGCAGAAAGCGCCGGAGGAAATAAAACAGGCGCAAATGGGTCTTTACAAAAGGGAAATAAATGGTATAATTTAACTGTAAGATGTAATAGGAATTACTATGCCATTACATCACCGGCGGCGACGCCGGGAAAGTAACCTGAAGGAGTGATGTTATGTCAGGAATTTCAACATTGTTTTCAGGCATGAATATGGGTTCTCTGTCATCAAGCATTTACGGAAATCTTTCTGAATACGCAAGTATCCGCTCGGGCAGTTATTTTAAACTTGCGCAGAAATATTATTCCAACAGCTCCGTTGGCGGCGGTGGTTTTGCACGCAAGGTGTCTCCTACAGAGTACGACTACAAGCGCGGCGATTACAAGAAGAATCTTGATTCACCGTCTAAATCGGAATCGTCCTCCGCAAACAAATCGACATCTACGTCCAAGACTTCTTCCGAGAAGATAGCGGACATCAAGAAGAGCACTGAGAGTCTTAAAAAGTCAGCAAACGCTCTCACCCAGAGAGGAAGCTCTTCTGTGTTCAAGCAGACCGACGGCAAGTATGACACTGACAAGATCTATGATGCTGTAAGTTCTTTTGTAAAGAACTACAATAGTGTTGTTGATTCGGCAAGCGGCTCAAAATCGACCT
>CAJTON010000002.1:94958-105643 GCA_910577605.1 uncultured Butyrivibrio sp. | reverse complement strand
CAAGGAAGGCTTCATCACTGGTCAACCTTACGGCTGCCAATTCCAAGCTTCTCGGCAATATCGGAATCACGATAGGAGAAGACAAAAAGCTCTCCATAGACAGCGAGGCGTTCAAGAAGGCTGATATGGGCAAGGTCAAATCCTTGTTCAATACGTCGGGCGGATATGGATATCAGGTGGGCGCAAGCGCTTCAATGATCGAGTACGCCGCTCAGAACGAGGCTTCGAGATCCAATACTTATACCGGTTTTGGCTCATATTCCAACAACTACACATCAGGAAATCTTTTCAACTACGGTTTATGATCGTATTTGACGGGGATCCGGTTTGTGACGAAAACAGGGGAGGGCATATTTCAGAGAAATTGAAATATGCCCTTTTAACTTGTCTAAAAAGAGCCGACGTAAAGCATCCTGCATATTTGAGCGGTCAACGGGAATATCCTTTAAATGTAAAAGGGGCTGTGAAGCAGCCGAAAAGGAGAGGACCGTTCTGGAAAATTATGGAATTATTACTTCATGCAAATGTCCGCTATACGGCGCTGTTTTACCGGACTGCGGGATAAATTCCGGAGAGCTTTCCGACGAACTTGTGTCGGGCTGGCTCGTAAAAATCGCGAAGCCATCAGCAGAGCAAAGAAGCGACTGGCTTCGTATTACCACGCATTACGGATACAAAGGATATGTGCGCGCCGCGTGCGTGCGGCTTCTTGCCAAAAGCAGCCGCGGTGAGCTTATGTGGGAGGAAAGAAAACGTCTTTGCAGGATCAACAGTGATTTCGCAGATATTCTTTGCTGTCCGGATATCAGGGCATCAGCCGCCGCCACTCTTTACCGGGATTCTTTTGTGGAACGGCTTGAAGAAACAAAAAAAGAGCGCGCAGACGGCTGGTCGAAGGTGCGCTGCGCGGACGGAACTGAGGGCTATATACACAGTGTGTATCTGTCGCCAAGAAAAGACGACGACGAATATTTTCTGCGCGGCAATCTTTTATGGCAGAAGAGCCTTAAAAATATAACCGACAGGGACAGATTCCGCCGCCGCCTTGTGGAGTGCGCGAACAGCTATATGGGAACGCAGTACCGCTGGGGAGGAAAAAGTCCCAAGGGGCTTGACTGCTCAGGGTTTGTTTTCCTGTGCTATATGGAGAACGGGGTACTTATATACCGTGACGCCGAAATGCGCCAGGGTTATCCGGTGCATGAGATCTCAAGAGAAGCGGCAGAGCCCGGCGACCTTATATACTGGAAGGGACATGTAGCAATGTATCTTGGAAATTCAAGATATATCCACGCTACCGGAAACTCTTTAAGCGCCTGTGTGACTGTGAACAGCTTTGATCCAGAGGAAGATGATTATAGGGCGGACCTCGCGGAGTCAGTGACCGCGTTCGGCTCGATATTCTAGATTTTTACTAAAAAGAAGGGAAAAGCAATGAAAAAAATCGCGTCGATCCATACGGCTCAGCCTGATAAATTCGGAATCCCGCGTCAGAGCGGTCTTGTTCCGGAGCTTAGGGGCCGGATAATCTTTGAGCCGGAGTACCGAAGTCCGGACGCGCTTCGCGGGATAGAAGGCTTTTCTCATATATGGCTCATATGGGGATTCTCACAGAATGCCACAGATAAATGGTCTCCTACGGTAAGACCTCCGAGATTGGGCGGAGATG
This sequence comes from uncultured Butyrivibrio sp., assembly GCA_910577605.1. GTDB lineage: Bacteria > Bacillota > Clostridia > Lachnospirales > Lachnospiraceae > Eshraghiella. The sequence goes on along the minus strand of CAJTON010000002.1, from coordinate 103,974 downwards.
TCCGTATGGGCGTTTTTGCCACGCGCTCGCCCTTCAGACCTAACCCGATAGGGCTGTCGTGCGTGAAACTTGAGGCTGTACGCATGGGAAAGGACGGACCGGAGCTTGAGGTGTCAGGCACCGACATGGCGGATAAAACGCCTATATATGATATAAAGCCGTATTTGCCGTACACGGATTCACGTCCGGAGGCGTCCGGCGGTTTCGCCGCTCCGTATATCGATTATGCGCTTGAAGTTTCGGTGAGCCATGAACTGATGGATAAAATACCGCCGGAGCACAGGGCGGCGCTTATCGGAATACTGTCAAACGACCCGCGCCCGTCGTACCATAATGACGGGGAGCGGGTATATGGACTCACGTTTGCCGGATTCAACATAAAATTTACCGTTTTGGGGAGGACGCTTACGGTACATGAGATAACGGGACATTGCATTTAAGCTGTATTCGCTATGATTGTCAACCTTAATTAAAAATAAGTTGACAATCAATGCGCCATATATTATACTTGTCAAAACGGAACAGAATGAAGCGTTCCGCAAAAAAGGACGGGAGTTTTATATGGATACGGATAAGAGAAGAAATAATACGGGATACGGAAACAAGATACTTAATATGGCGATCGTCGCGCTTATGACGGCGTTTATATGCGTTATTTCACCTTTTTCGATACAGCTTCCGGGGCAGGTGCCGATTTCGCTTTCATTTGCTGCGCTCTATCTTACAGTTTATCTTTTAGGGGGAGTAAAGGGAACTATATGCTGCGCCCTTTATCTGCTTATCGGACTTATAGGGCTGCCGGTATTTTCAAATTTTGGCAGCGGAATAGGGAAACTCGCCGGACCGACGGGAGGATACCTGATAGGGTATATTTTTCTTTCTGCAATATGCGGAGCGGCGCTGTACATAGGGAAAGGCAGGATATGGGTGTATATAATAGGGATGGTTCTCGGCGGAATCGCCGCGTACTTTTTCGGAAGCCTGTGGTTTATGTACTCTATGGAAACGAGTCTGAAATATACCTTAGGAGCGTGCGTCTTTCCTTTTATTCCGTTTGATATTGCCAAAATAGCGGCCGTAGCTGTGCTTGGTCCGCTGCTTAAAAAGCTTCTCCGACGCACGAACGGGCTTGAGGGCGCGATAGCGTATCTGAACCATCAGAAACCGAAATCAGCGTAATCCTCCGGAAGAAAACGGTGATACGTTGTGTGAAATTCGTCCGAGGTGAAACAATAGAAATAGCTGTCGGGGAGACCATCCTCAAAATATATGAGCCAGTCGAACTCTCCGTCGTTAAGCTTTTCAACATGAATACGGTCCGAATGCGCCCTGAAAATGGCAATTACCTCATCTATGCCGCATCCGTGGACGCGCACCGCGTCTATCAGTTCTTTTATAAATTCGTTTTCAAGAGTATGTTCGTGAACATATTCCGCTCCTTTTTCGGGTATAACAAAACAGAAGCGCTCACTCTGACTGCTTACAGCAATTTCGCCTAGCTCTTCTTTGACGGCGGCGCAAAAGTCCTTCAGCAGCGTCAAAGCCTGTTCCGCATCGCATTCCCGTGCGAAAAAATGATTCAGCGAAGAGAGCGGATAGTACAGCCTTACTTTCTCCGGGCGGTACCCCAGCTTAAGCTGCTCTTCTTTTACGACATCAATAATATTCTGTTTAAGTCTGTCAAAATCCATACAAATCCAAAAAGGTGCAGGAAACGCTCTCTTGCACTGTTTATTATACTTGCATACAATCGGCACTGTGAAAATCTAGGATGATATGTCAGAAAATTATGCTTATATGTCAATAAATTTTCCGACTATGGAAACTTGCTCACGGAATTCATTCATCAGATCATTGAGTCTGTCTCGTCCCTTATCCGTTATGTGATAATACACTACGGTAAGTCTGCGCCCTATGGCTTTTTCATAAAATTCCACACACCCGTTATCAGAGAGCCTGTACAGGATGGGATACATGGAACCCATAAGAATAGAAAGCTTACCTTCACTGATGGATTTTATTTCCTTTGACATTTGTGAGCCGTACATATCCTCTTTAGAAAGTAAGGATAGTAAAAGCAATTCCCACGGTACATTTTGTACACTCATTTTTCCTCGTCTCATATTATACCTCTTATTCACATGCAACGTTTGATAATGCCATAATACTATATTATATAGAATTTGTAAATACGTAATTTAAGATTTTCTTTGCCATTTGGGAAAATTGTTGACAAAAGCCTTGTTTTCATTCAAAATAATACTATAGAATCGGAGGAAAGCTATGAAAGAATACAAGGTTATAGAAGTAAAGCGGAGCATTTTTGAGGACAATAACGCGGACGCGGACAGGCTCAGGCAGGAGCTCAGGGAGCAGAAAACATTTTTGCTTAATCTTATGTCGTCGCCGGGAGCCGGGAAGACGACTACTCTCAAGAGAACTATTGAGGCGCTTAAAGGAGAAATGAAAATAGGAGTTATGGAGGCGGATATAGACTCGGAGGTCGATGCGGCGGCGATAGCCAAAACGGGAGTCAGGGCTATTCAGATTCATACCGGTGGAATGTGTCATCTCGACGCCGATATGACAAGACAGGGAATAAAAGAGCTTGGAACAAAGGAACTTGATTTTGTTGTGCTGGAGAATGTCGGAAATCTTGTATGCCCCGCGGAGTTCGATACGGGCAGTACAAAAAACGCGATGATACTTTCGGTTCCGGAGGGCGACGACAAGCCGCTCAAGTATCCGCTTATGTTCACGATATGCGACGTGGTGCTGGTGAACAAATGCGATACGCTTTGCGTATTTGACGATTTTGACAAGGACAGGGTCAAAGAACGCATACTGGATCTCAATCCGAAGGCGGAGGTTATTTTCGTCTCGGCAAAGACGGGCGAGGGCTTTGACGGCTGGATAGAATGGATAAGAAGGTCCGTTAAGGAATACAATTCATAAAAACATTTAATTGATTTCGCAAAACGGGTATTCTAATAGCGGAAGTAATTTGCAGGGAGGTAAAAAATGGATTTTTTTAACGTGCTGTCCCTTTTCGGGGGACTGGCTTTTTTCCTTTTCGGAATGAATTACATGGGCGACGGGCTTGCGAAGCTGACCGGAGGAAGGATGGAGCGCACGCTTGAACGCCTGACGTCAGGCAGGATAAGGGCTGTTGCTCTCGGCGCGGGAGTCACGGCGGTCATACAGTCCTCGTCGGCGACTACAGTTATGGTCGTGGGATTCGTGAATTCGGGGATAATGAAGCTTAAACAGGCGGTAGGGGTTATTTTCGGGGCAAATATCGGAACGACGCTGACAGCGTGGATATTCAGTCTTTCGGGCATCGACAGCGGCAGCTTCTGGATAAAAATGCTCAAGCCGTCGTCCTTTGCTCCAATCGTGGCTGCCATAGGAATAATCCTTATTCTTTTTTCAAAAAGGGACGGGAAAAAGGATATAGGCTCGATAATGGTGAGCTTTGCGGTGCTTATGGAGGGAATGGAGATGATGAGCGGGGCGGTCGCTCCGTTAAAAAACAGTCCGGAATTCGCGAAGCTTTTTACCGTATTTTCCAATCCGGTGGCAGGAATGCTCGCGGGTGCTTTTCTGGCGGCGCTTTTGCAGAGTTCGTCCGCGTCCGTCGGGATATTGCAGGCTCTTTGCAGCACGGGAGCGCTGGCGTATTCGGGGGTGCTGCCTCTTATTCTCGGACAGAACATAGGAACCTGCGTGACGGCGCTTATCTCCTCGGTGGGCGCGTCTAAAAACGCCAAACGGGCGGCGTTCGTGCATCTGTATTTTAATATAATAGGAACGGCGGTTTTTATGGCGGTTTTTTACGGTGTAAACTCGTTTGCTCATTTCGCGTTTCTTGACGAGGCGGCGGGAGAACTTGGAATAGCGATAATCCATACGCTGTTCAACGTATTCGCGACCGCGCTGCTGCTCCCGTTTGCCGGACTGCTTGAGAAACTTGCCTGTCTTACAGTCCGTGAAGAAAAAAATCCCGCCGGCGTTTACGCGGAGTTCAAGCTTCTTGACCCCAGATTTTTGGAGAAGCCTTCTTTTGCTCTGGAGCAGTGTATAAGAACCGCCGAAAATATGGCGCGCGAGGTCTGCGTGGCGGCGTACGAGGGTATAAGGCTGCTGACGGAGTACGACAAGGAAAAAGCCGGAATCGTGGTAAAAAAAGAGAAGCTTGCGGACAGGTACGAGGACGAACTCGGCTCATACCTTGTGAAGCTTAACGCCAAAGGGCTGAGCGGTCAGGATTCAAAAACGGTGTCAAAGCTTCTCAACTGCATAGGGGATCTGGAAAGAATATCCGACCATTCTCTGAATCTGAAGGAGGCGGCGCAGGAGATGCATGATAAAGGATTAAGATTTTCGGCGCGCGCCGCGGCGGAGCTTGCGGTGTTCACCGGGGCGGTAAAGGAGATACTGGCGATTGCTGTGCAGGCTTTTGTAAACGACGACAAGCGGGAGGCGGCTTTGGTGGAGCCGCTTGAAGAGGTTATCGATATGCTCAACGACGAGCTTAAACTGAGGCATGTGGATCGGCTGAAAAACGGAGAATGCACTATTGAGCTGGGTTTCGTGCTTTCGGACGTTACGACAAACTATGAGAGGATCGCCGACCATTGTTCGAATATCGCGGTCTGCGTTTTGCAGACGGGCAAGGGTGGATTCGAGGCTCACGGGTATCTTGGCAAAATGAAATCAGACGATGAGGAATTCAAGCTCAGGTACGAAGAATATAAGAAAAAATATGTTTTGCCCGAATGCGATTGACAAAAATGCGGAAAGCTTTAAAATATAAAGTAGACATAATGAAAAATCCCTTCCGGGATACGTTTGGTAACGCGTGGAAATGCGCGGTAAATTAAGGAGGATCAAAGATGGCAGTTAAAGAATTGAATACGGCTGATTTTGACGCGGAGATCGCGTCGGGAAAGACGGTGGTGGACTTTTTCGCGACATGGTGCGGACCTTGTAAGATGATGGCTCCCGTACTTGAGGCCGCGTCGGAGAAATACAAGGATATTAAGTTTTGCAAGGTTGACGTTGATAAGGACGGCGCTCTTGCTTCCCGCTACGGGATAATGGGCGTACCTACGCTTATAGTTTTCAAGGACGGAGAGGTTGCGCAGAAATCAGTGGGTGCTATTTCCGGCGACGAGCTTTCCGAACTTTTGAAGGATTGATTTATTTTTAAGAGGACAAAATGGAATTTCCGCAGACAGTAAGGATGAAAATTGATGAGCTGACGCAGCTAATGCCGGTTTCCGGCTTAAAAAATACGGCGGCGCGTCTGAGCGAAAAGTACAGGAACGATAAGGGAGGCAAAAGGGTACTGACGGACGCGGAAGCGGCTGTGTATGCCGCGGTACGCATGCCGGCGACTTTCGCTGCGGTGGGCTCCGCCCTTGGTTATGCTTTGGAATGTACAGACGATATCTTTGAAAGCCTTATGGATCTCGGCGCGGGAACCGGAGCCGCGGCTTTGGCGGCGGACATGCTTGTTTCCCCGGGACGAGTTGTATGTCTTGAACGTGAAGCGGCGATGAGAAATGTCGGAAGCGAGCTTCTTGAGGCTTACGGAGGAAGTCCGGCGAAAGCAGAGTGGAGGCGTTTTGATATAACCGCTGAAGATGTTGAGGGTACGGCGGATATGGTCGTGTCCTCTTATATGCTGAATGAGATTTCTCCTGAATCTGTGGAAAATGCGGTGGATAAAATGTGGGCGGCCGCTCGTAAAATGCTTCTCATAGTCGAACCCGGCACGCCCGCGGGTTACAAATTGATAAGAAGAATAAGGACTAAGCTGCTTTCGCTTGGCGCTTATATAGCCGCGCCCTGCCCTCATACGGGCGAGTGTCCGGCTTCCGAAACCGACTGGTGTCATTTTTCGTGCAGGGTAGCAAGGAGCAGACTGCATAAACTGCTTAAGGACGGAGACGCGCCGTACGAGGACGAGAAATTTACATATATAGCCGCGTCAAGGAGTCCTTGCGGACCTGCAGACGTAAGAATCATGCGTCATCCTTATATTGAAAAAGGAAGAATTTCGCTCAGATTATGTACGGAAAACGGATTTGAGGACAGGCTTGTAACTTCAAGGGACAAAAGCGGCTTCAAGAGGGCGAAAAAAGCAGGATGGGGCGGAAAATTATGACTTTGAATATAGCTTTTTTATTAAATTTATGTTATAGTGGGGTTAGGTTGGTTTTGAGTATATAGCGCGCGGAGCAGGGCTTTTGCAGCGCGGGTAAAAGACGGCAGATAGAGGGTGTTTTATATGATTATTGATCATAATAAGCGGGAGGGGCTTTTTGAACATTTTAAGAATATGATGGATATCCTGGGACCGTGTATGTACGATTATCTCTACATATGGGATTTTGACGACGATCTGTACTGTATTTCTCAGGCTGCATACGAGAGGTTTTTTATTCCGTCAAGTCAGTTCCACGACGTCAGTGATAACCTTAAGAATTGCGTATACGCGGGCGACTGGGAGTGTCTGCAGCGCGATGTGGACAGGATGTTCGGCGATCCGGATTTTGATTTCCATAATCTTCAGTACCGTTGGCTGAGCCGGAACGGTGAGAATATATGGATAAATTGCCGGGGACGCGTGGTACGGAGCGAGGAGGGCAGACCGCTTTATCTTGTGGGCTGCATAAACGAGATAGGCAATAAGCAGAAGGCGGACAATGTAAGCGGACTGCTCGGGGAATCAAGCTTACGGGATGAGATAAAGAACGGAGGGCTTGACGGCACCGACGGATTTATCCTTCGGATAGGAATAGATAATTTTAAGGAGATCAACGAGAACAAAGGGCTGGATTACGGGGATATGATACTCCGCAAGACGGCGGAGTGCATAAAGGAAGTGCTGCTTACAGATCAAAAGCTTTATAAAATAGTGGCGGACGAGTTTATCGTTATGGATTTTGGCGGAAGGAACGAAGAGGATGCCAGAAATATGTACGACAGGATATGCGCGCGGATAGGCAGCTTTATTAAGGACAACCAGTATGAAGTATTTTATACGGTTTCCGCGGGCATCAAATGTTTCTCAGGCGCGGACAACATATCCGACAGCGAGCTTATGAAGCTTTCGGAGTTTGCGCTTAACGAGGCGAAAAACGGCGGGCGCAATAAATGCTATGTGTATTCTGAGGCTGATTATAATGTATTCCGGGGCAAGAAAAATCTTATAAGGACCATGAGGCGCTCCGTAAATAATAATTTCGAGGGCTTTGAGGCGCATTTTCAGCCGATAATCGACCTGAAGAGCGGAGAGGTGACTCATGCCGAGACTTTGCTCCGATTCAGGTCCGATGAAACGGGTGCGGTATCTCCTGTTGAATTTATACCTTTGCTTGAGGAGAGCGCTCTTATTATTCCGGTCGGGAGATGGGTGCTTGGAAAGGCGGCGGACGCTTGCAGGGAAATACAAAAGAGCATTCCTGATTTTAAGATATCCTTTAACCTTTCGTACATACAGGTGCTTAAGAGCAACGCGCTTGACGAGATACTTTCATTTGTGGAAACGGCGGATCTTGAGCCGGGAAGCATAATCGTGGAGCTTACCGAAAGCGGTCTTCTTGAGACGAATAACAATTTCACGTCGTTTTGCGAAGGACTTATGTCTTATAAGATTCCGCTTGCTCTCGATGATTTTGGAACGGGATATTCCAATTTCCATTACCTTTATAATCTCAACCCGTCAATAATCAAGATCGACAGGTCGTTTACCATAAAGGCGCTGAGAAATGATTACGAGTATAATCTGCTGCGCCATATGGCGGACATGACCCACAGCATAGGTTCCAAGTTCTGCATAGAGGGTATAGAGACAAAAGAAGAGCTTGACAGGATAAGCAGCATAAATCCGGATTACATTCAGGGATATTATTACGGGAGACCTTGTCCTTTAGGCGAATTTATGGATAAATTCATCCTTAAATAAGAATCAACAGTGGGGGCATATCACTTTAACATATTATTTGAGGTGATATGCTCTTTTTTACGGCGGCATACGCAGAGTGAAATTTTTCCAGTATTTATGTAAAATTTTTACGGGATAATGACGTTGAACTTCCGCCTGTTTTATAATATCATGATTATGAATATGTGTGCTTAAATATCGGGTACACTGAGCGTAAGGAGGTCAGATATGTTATATATCGGCGTTGATTTGGGGACGTCGGCGGTAAAGCTGCTGCTGATGGATTCGGGGGGCAGGATAGTAAATATCGTGTCCAGGGAATCCGGGATGGTCGGAGCAGGATCCGGAGGACTGGTATGACAATACGATAGAGGGCATAAAGGAGCTTATCGCCCAAGCTGACAAAAATCAGGTGGCGGGAATAAGCTTCGGAGGGCAGATGCACGGTCTGGTAATTCTGGACGATAAGGATGAAGTAATAAGACCTGCTATACTCTGGAATGACGGAAGAACGACAGAGGAGTGCGATTACCTTAACAATATAATAGGAAAGGATAAGCTTTCGGAGCATACCGCGAATATTTCGTTTACGGGCTTCACCGCTCCGAAGATTCTTTGGGTAAAGAATAAGGAGCCGGAGAATTTCGCAAGAATTAAAAAAATAATGCTTCCCAAGGATTATATCGCGTACAGGCTCAGCGGCGTTTTCTGCACGGATGTGTCGGACGCGTCGGGAATGCTTATTTTTGACGTTAAAAACAGATGCTGGTCAAAAGAGATGTGCGATATATGCGGAATCAGAGAGGACCAGCTTGCAAAGGTTTACGAGAGTTATGAGAAGGTCGGGACCGTTCTTCCGCATATTGCCGCGGAGCTTGGAATACCCGAAACGTGCATAGTCGCCGCGGGAGCGGGAGACAATGCCGCCGCCGCTGTCGGAACGGGAACCGTCGGCGACGGCAGGTGTAATATTTCGCTGGGGACAAGCGGCACCGTGTTCATATCGTCGGATAATTTCGGGGTTGACGGCAACAATGCGCTTCATTCCTTCTGCCACGCCAA
>CAJTON010000002.1:78033-94948 GCA_910577605.1 uncultured Butyrivibrio sp. | reverse complement strand
GGGCGGTATCATCTTATGGGATGTATGCTTTCGGCCGCCTCATGCAATAAATGGTGGATGGACGACATCATCGGAACGGACGATTATGCCGCAGAGCAGAAGAATATAGAAAGACTCGGAGAGAACCATGTTTATTTTCTTCCTTATCTCATGGGAGAGCGCTCGCCGCATAATAACCCCAAAGCGAGAGGTACGTTCATCGGCATGACGATGGACACCACAAGGGCGGACATGACTCAGGCGGTGCTTGAAGGAGTCGCGTTTGCGCTGAGGGATTCCTTTGAGGTCGCAAAGTCTCTCGGAATAAAGATCGACAGAACGAAGATCTGCGGTGGAGGAGCTAAAAGTCCTCTCTGGAAAAGGATAATCGCCAATGTGCTCAACATAAAGGTGGATATAATCGAGAGCGAACAGGGGCCTTCCATGGGAGGCGCGATGCTCGCGGCGGTTGCCAACGGCGAATATGCGAGCGTTGAGGAGATCGCCGATAAGTTTGTTAAAGTTATCGATACTGTCGAACCCGAGCCTGAGCTTGCCGCTAAGTATGAGGAGAGATATAAGCAGTTTAAAGAAATATATCCGGCGTGCAAACCGATTTACGACATTATAAAGTAAGATATTTTCGGCGCGCGCTGTCAATTATAATATTATGGAGGAAAAAGCATGAATATTTTACAGGTTACCGACGCCGCTTTTCGCAGATACGGCAAAGTGGTCGAGGGCGTAGATTTCGGCGGGCTTGTGGCAAAGATGCAGGAAACGCCGCTGCCTGACGGCGTTGAATATCAGCCGTCGGTGAAAGAGCTTGAAGAGCTTCCGGTCATGGAAGAACTGAGCCGTATCGCGTACGGGGAGATGCCTGTGCAGATAGGATACTGCAACGGACATAATGAGCTGCTCAACGCGGTTGAATATCACAGGGACAGCGAGATCAACGTCGCTGCTACAGACGCGTTGCTGATACTCGGAAAGCAGGAGGATATAACCGCTGAGCACACATACGATACCTCTCTTATGGAGGCGTTTCTTGTTCCTAAGGGAACTGCGGTGGAAATATACGCTACAACGCTTCATTACGCTCCCTGCGGAGTTAAAGGCGAGGGCTTCAAAGTCGCGGTAGTTCTTCCGAGAGGAACGAATTTCCCGCTTAAATCAGATCACAAGGGCGGAGAGGACAGTCTTATAACAGCCGTCAACAAATGGCTCATCGGACACGCCGAAGGCGGCTTTACGGGCGGCGAGCATATCGGACTTATCGGTAAAAACTTAAATATCAATGAATAGGTATCTCTGCGAGGATACCATTATGCGCTGAAAAACAGCGCACTAACAATGAAACCCTCTGCGAGGATACCATTATGCGTTGAAAAGCAACGCATTAATAATGAAAGGAGATATAAAATCATGTCAAATATGCCTAAGGAGAAGATCGGCATTGTCGCGGTCAGCAGAGACTGCTTTCCGGAATCTTTATCAGTAAACAGAAGAAAGGCTTTGGTTGAAGCTTATACAAAGAAATACGGCGGGGACAATATTTACGAATGTCCTATTTGTATAGTTGAGAGCGAGATACACATGGTGCAGGCTCTTGAGGACATCAAGAAGAACGGATGCAACGCTTTGGTGGTATATCTCGGCAATTTCGGCCCTGAAATAGCGGAGACGCTGCTTGCGAAGCATTTCGACGGTCCGGCGATGTTTATTGCGGCTGCCGAGGAAACGTCGGCTGACGGCGGACTTATTCAGGGAAGAGGAGACGCTTACTGCGGAATGCTCAACGCAAGCTATAACCTGAAGCTCCGGAATGTGCGCGCGTATATTCCGGAATATCCGGTGGGAACCGCGGAGGAATGCGCAGACATGATAAACGGATTCGCTCCCATCGCGAGGGCGATAATCGCCGTAAGAGATTTGAAAATAATATCCTTCGGTCCCAGACCGCTTAACTTCCTTGCCTGCAACGCGCCTATAAAGCAGCTTTACAATCTCGGAGTTGAGATCGAGGAAAATTCGGAGCTTGATCTTTTTGAAGCCTTCAATAAGCATGAGGGAGACGAAAGAATAACGGATGTGGTCAAGGATATGGAGGCGGAGCTTGGAGTCGGCAATAAGAAGCCCGAGGTGCTCGCTAAGCTCGCGCAGTACGAGCTTACGCTTCTTGACTGGGTCGAGGCGCACAAGGGCTACAGAAAGTATGTCGCTATCGCCGGAAAATGCTGGCCCGCTTTTCAGACGCAGTTCGGCTTCGTACCCTGTTATGTGAACAGCCGCCTTACCAAAATGGGAATACCCGTATCCTGTGAGGTGGATATTTACGGAGCGCTTAGCGAGTTCATCGGTACGGTAGTAAGCAACGACACGGTTACGCTGCTTGATATCAATAATACCGTTCCTTCGGATATATTCAAGGAGGATATAGACGGCAAATTCAGATATACCGACAAGGAAATCTTCATGGGCTTCCATTGCGGTAACACAGCCTCCTCCAAGCTTTCCTTCTGCGAGATGCGCAATCAGATGATAATGGCGAGAGCGCTGCCGGAGGAGGTTACGAACGGAACGCTTGAGGGAGACATCGCTCCGGGAGAGATAACGTTCTTCAGACTTCAGAGCACTGCCGACGCGCAGATACGCGCGTATATAGCGCAGGGCGAGGTGCTTCCTGTGGCTACGAGATCGTTCGGCTCGATCGGTATTTTCGCGATACCAGAGATGGACAGATTCTACCGCCATGTTCTTATCGAGAAGAATTATCCTCATCACGGCGCGGTCGCCTTCGGTCATTTCGGCAAGGAGCTTTACGAGGTATTCAAATATCTCGGGGTTCCGGCTGACGAGATCAACTTCAATCAGCCTAAGGGAATGATGTATAAGACGGAGAATCCTTTTGCATAATAAGTAAAATACTTTTACGGGCGGAAATCGTAAGGGTTTCCGCCTGTATTTTACAGGTGGGAAAATGAGACAGACAAAATTATTCAACGAAGGATGGGAATTTATGAAGGTCAAGCCCGGACAGGGAAATATGCCGTCCGGGGAGTGGGAGAAGGTGGATATTCCCCACGACTGGCTGATATATAACAGCAACGATCTGTATGAGGACAGCGAAGGCTGGTACCGCAAGAGCTTTGACCTTGAGCCGGAGGACGACCGCAGGTACGCCCTGCGCTTTGACGGCGTATATATGGAGCCGACAGTCTATATCAACGGGATAAAGGCGGGCGAATGGAAATACGGTTATAATACTTTTGAGATAGAGATCACGGACCTGTTAAAGCACGGCGCTAACGAGGTAAGCGTACGCGTGCTTCACCGGAATCCCAATTCACGCTGGTATTCCGGTGCGGGTATTTATCGTAATATATGGTTCAAAAAAATGCCGAAGGTGCATATTGTGTCCGACGGCATCTATATAAGGACGGAGCGCGCGTCAAAGGGCTTTAATGTCAAGGTATCCGCGGAGGTAAGCGGTATCGACAGGGACAAGGATATGAGCATCATGTACCATATTCTTGACGCGCAGGGAAAAACGGTGGCTTCGCAGGAATATATGCCCGGAGGTACGAAGGTTATCTTTGTGCGCAGTCCCGAATTGTGGAGCCTTGAAAAGCCGTACCTCTATACTCTGAGGACGGAGCTGATAAAGGTCAATACGGTCGTGGATTACGTTGACACTAAATTCGGGTTCAGAACCATTAAATTTGACGCTAATAAGGGCTTTTTCCTCAACGGCGAGCATATAAAGCTGAACGGAGTGTGTATGCACCACGACCTCGGAGCGCTGGGTGCGGCAGTAAATAAGGCGGCTATAAAAAGGCAGCTTGAAATAATGAAGTCGATGGGAGTCAACGCGATAAGGACCTCGCATAATATGCCTGCCGTCGAGCTTATGGACCTTTGCGACGAGATGGGCTTTCTGGTGGACGGAGAAGCCTTTGATATGTGGAAATTCGTAAAAAGAGAATTTGACTATTCAAGATTTTTTGACGCGTGGGCAAAAAAAGACATACGCAATTATGTGCGCAGGGACCGCAACCATCCGAGCCTTATTATGTGGAGCATTGGAAACGAGATATACGACACGCACGCGGACCCGGAGGGCGGTTACGAATCGACAAAGATGCTTGTCGAGGCTGTGCGCGAGCATGACCCTGACGGCAACGCGTTGGTTACTTTTGCGTCCAATTTCATGGAGGGGGAGCCGACGCAGCGGTGCGCTGAGCTTCTTGACGTCGTCGGATATAATTATGCCGAGCGTCTTTACGGTGCGCACCATGCAAAGCATCCCCGCTGGGCGATCTACGGCAGCGAAACAGCGTCCACTTTGCAAAGCAGGGGAATATACCATTTCCCTTATTCCGAGGCTATTCTCACCGACATCGACGAGCAGTGTTCGTCGCTCGGAAACAGTACATGCAGCTGGGGAGCGAAGAACGCGGAATTCTGTATAATAACCGAAAGGGATACAGAATATTCCACCGGGCAGTTTTTGTGGACGGGTTTTGATTATATAGGCGAGCCTACTCCGTACTCCACCAAGAATTCCTATTTCGGACAGGTGGACACGGCGGGCTTTAAGAAGGATAATTTTTATATCTATCAGGCGGAGTGGACGGATTACAGACAGAATCCGATGGTGCATATTTTCCCGCACTGGGATTTTAACGAAGGACAGATGATCGATGTTCGCGTGACATCAAACGCGCCTCAGGTGGAGCTTTTTTTCAACGGAGAGTCTCAGGGAAGGTTTGACATCGACCACGCGAGAGGAAAAGAACTTCTCGGACACTGGATGATTCCTTATTCAAAGGGAAGGCTTGACGCGGTGGCTTATGACGAGAACGGTAATATAATAGCGAGGGATACACAGGAATCCTTCGGAGATGCGGAATCTATACTTCTCAAACCGAATAAAACCACGGCTCTTGCCGACGGTCAGGACCTTGTTTTTGTCGAGATAAATATGCTTGACAAGGACGGGAAAGAGGTCAGAAACGCTAATAACCGCGTTACGGTCAATGTGCGTGGCGTGGGAAGACTTGTCGGACTGGACAATGGCGACAGCACAGACTACGATTCCTATAAAGGCGTTTCCCGCAGGCTTTTTATGGGAAAACTGCTTGCGATCGTTGCGACAAATTGTCAAAAAGGCGATATAATAATAGAGGTCGGCTCCAAGGGAATGAATACCTCGTCCGTTACCGTACAGGCGGTGGAGGCGGAGGTGCCGGAGGGGATCTCCGCATTGACATCGAATGCGGCGTGGGCTGTTACGGATGAGATACCGGTGCGCAAGATAGAACTGGTAAGCAGCGGCGGAACAAGTTTTACAAAAGGAAATGAAGAGACAAAACTTAAAGCGGTTCTTTATCCGGCTGACTGCACATATAAGGAACTTGAGTGGATCGTGACTACCGATTCAGGAGTTGAAAGCCATCTTGCGGATATCTCTGCTGGGGCGGACGGCGAGGCAGCGCTTAGCGTAAAGGGAGACGGACATTTTAACGTGAAGTGCTTTACTAGAAACGGCGGTGAAAAAGTCAGCGTTGTATCACAGCTTGGATTTGACGCGGGCGGGCTTGGAGAGGCGTTTGTAAACCCGTATTCGGGCGTTGCGGCGGCGCTTTATAATCTGAGCTGCGGCGAGATGGGAAATGCGGTCGATCACGGTATTTCAACTCCGAAAAACACGGATGCGTATATCGGTTACAGTAATGTGGATTTCGGAAGCTTCGGAAGCGACGAGATAGAGATAGGTATTTTTACTTTCGAGGAAAGGGATTACAGAATTCAGATATGGTCGGGAATACCGGGAGGAAAGGACAGCGAGCTGCTCGCGGACGGAATATATAACAAGCCGGTTATATGGGACGTTTATCAGAACGAGAGTTTTAAGCTTAAACACAGAGTCCGCGGAGTACACACGATTTGTATCCGTACTGATGACTTTATAAATATAAAGGACTTCCGTTTTATAAGCCCCTCGAAAGGACTTGAACGCATCTCCGCCGCTATGCACGATAAAATTTACGGAGACGAATACGAAGTATGCGAAGATTCCGTAAACGGCATCGGCAATAACGTTTCGATAGACTTTGACGGAATGGATTTCGGCGACGGTGTAAGCAAACTTGTTATAAAAGGAAATTCATATATCGAGGTCAATACGCTCAATGTTATATTTACCGACGCAAAAGGCGGTCAGACCAGACAGATGATCGGTTTTGAGCGTACCGACGGACCGGAGGAGAAGTCTTTTGACATTGAAAAAGTAAGCGGACTTAATAAGGTGACATTTGTTTTTCTGCCGGGAAGCCGCTTTGATTTTGAATGGTTCAGATTTGAGAAATGAAAATATTCTAAAGTGTGAGGAGAAATCATCATGGGACTCAAATTTTCGGAGGGTAAGCCATATAAAGTAGTAGCATTGTGTATGACAAGCTTTAAGGACGACGACCAGGTCAGGATCCTTACGAAGCTTTGCCATGACTGCGAAAAAAATAACGTAAGGCTGATGATTTTTACGAGCGTTACGGATCTTTATGCCGGCGGCGTGAACGATATAGGCGAGGCTCAGATTTTCTCCTCTTTTGATGTCAAACGGTTTGACGCGGTTATCGTTATGTCGGAAACCTTCAAGCGTGACGAGGTCCTTAACAAACTGGTTCAGAGAACTCTTGCCGACAAAGTCCCGGTCATATCCGTTGACAGGGAGATCGACGGCTGTATCAATATCGTATTTGATTACAGCGGTTCCTTTGAAAAGATCGTAAAGCATGTCGTCGAATTCCATAAGGCGCGCACTATAAATTTTATTGCGGGAATCAGGGGCAATTCGTTCTCGGACGAAAGGATAGACTGTTTTAAGAAGGTCCTTTTTGAGAACGGACTTGAGTTTGACGAGCGAAGGGTGCTTTACGGAGATTTCTGGGCAAATCCGACGAGGGCTGCTGTTGAGGAATTTATTGCTTCAGGACTTAGCATGCCGGAGGCTTTTATATGCGCGAACGACATAATGGCGATCGAGTGCATGAGAGTGCTTAAAAGCCACGGATACAGGATTCCGGAGGACATTATTGTCACGGGCTATGACGGAGTCGAGCTGGAAAAATATTACTCTCCCCGTCTTACCACTTCGGAATTTGATATTGACGCGTTAGGCGAGGCGATATTTCGCTCCGTACATGATAATGTTGACGGCAAAAAGGGCGAGAGCAGGATACTAATAAGTTATAAAAACAGGATAGGCGAATCCTGCGGCTGCAAGGAAATGTCTGCCGATAATGTGGAGGAAAAGCTCATAATAGAAAAACTTGCGAAGGACCAGCGGGACCAGTTCCTTACCGACATGTACAATATGATTGCGCGACTTGCTAATTATCCTTTGATGCATTATATTTTTTCTATGCTGCCGGAATGCGTTGAACCGATCCTTTTGAAAGAAATGTGGATGTGTTTTAATGAAGTTGCGCTTGACTGTAATATGGATATTTCTTTTGATTTTGACAGAACCGAGCAGGGGCATTCGGGATATACTGATATAATGAGGGTTCCGGCTCACGTTATCGGCGATAAGTCGCGTCCGGAGGCGGATTTTGCCCAGATCGATATGCTTCCGGATATTGAAAAAGTTCTTGACGATAATTTTTACATAATGTTCGTTCCCGTTCATTTGCAGGGCGTTACTATGGGATATATGGCGAATACATTCGATATCGACAGATTTAAATTCAGTTTTTATCAGACGTTTATACTTGATTTCAGGCATGTTATCGAAATGTATGTGAGCCGTTGCGCGACCGAGCAGATGTATATCAGGGATATGCTCACGCAGATATACAACCGTCACGGTTTTTACCGCAACATAGGGGAGATAATGAAGCGGAGCAGAAGGGAAGAGCAGCCGCTTACGCTTATTTCCATAGACATGGACGGGCTCAAGCAGATAAACGATACCTACGGTCACGCCGAGGGTGATTTTGCTCTTAAAAAAATCGCCGAATGCATGAGGCTTTCGACATCACCCGAGGAGATATGCGCGCGCTTCGGCGGAGACGAATTTGTCATTGCTTTTTGCGATAAAAGGGGTGAGGAGCGGGGAAACGAAATAATAGAGGAGATGCGCGTTAAGCTAAGGGAATTCAATTCGTACAGCCAGAAGCCTTATTATGTAAATATGAGCGTCGGAATGTACTCCAAGACCGCGGAGAAATCCGATACGCTTGATTTATACATCAAATGCGCTGACGCTCTTATGTACGCGAATAAAAAAGAAAATAAAAAGAGAGAGTACAGCTTAAAAAACAATATTTAGCCGTACTTCGGGAGGCGTAAATGGAAAAAATAGCTAGTTTTACTGTCAATCATCTTGATCTGCTGGCGGGAATATATGTGTCCCGTAAGGATCATATTGGAGAGGAGGTGCTGACGACCTTTGACCTGAGATTTACCTGCCCCAATAAAGAGCCGGTTATGGACACCTGCGGTATACATTCCATCGAGCATCTTGGCGCCACGTTTTTAAGGAACCATGAACTGTGGAAGGACAGAGTGGTCTATTTCGGGCCTATGGGATGCCGCACCGGATTTTATTTGATTCTCGCTGGCGATCTTACCTCTGAGGAAATCGTGCCGCTCGTGCGTGAGCTGATAGATTTTATAATCTGCTATGAGGGCGTTATACCCGGATATTCGCCGAGGGACTGCGGCAACTATCTTGACAACAACCTTTCTGTGGCGCAGTATTACGCCGCAAAATACAAAAGAGAGGTGCTTGACAATATAACTGCGGAGAGGCTGAATTATCCGGAGTAATACTTTGTGTTCATTTTATGTAAATAGGCGGCTGCTTTTACGGATCAAAAATCCGTAAGGCGGCTGCCTTTTTATTGCTTTCGGTACACTTCAACCGACTTATAAAAAGTATCATAAATTATATTATAATTCGTTTCAAATCTACCTAACTAAATAAAATACATAACTATAGTTATGGTATTGACAAAGCAAGAACCAGACGATATGATTAATATAACCAATGGAAATTCTGCAAAATAAGAAGGAAGACAAAAGAAAGTGGGCATGAAAATAAGCGGGAACGAATATAATTGTCCGAACCCTCAATATTTGCATACGGGACAAACAAGTCGGAAGCAAAACGCTTTGACAGATGAGAAGTCAAAGGCTGAAAGCGGAGGCTTTCCGGAAACCGCGGCAATCTATGAGAAAAGCGGGACATACGATTTCGGTACATACAGCGTAAATCAGGCACGGTCCGCGTCGTTGCCCGAAAGCGCCCTCAACTCAAAGATGAAAACATATTTAAACGCTTTGGGCTTCTATGACGGAGAAATGAGCGGCAGCTATACCGAAGAATTCAAAAAAGCTCTCAAATGCTTTCAGCAGGCATACTGGGGAAGCGAACGCTGCGACGTAAAAAACGGTATTCCCGATATGCTGAGGAGCCATATTGAGGATGTCGGAACTGCATATTACACAAATCTTTCCAACAGCAGACTTAACGACGCGCTCAGGAAACTTGGTTTTGACAACACAAATATAGGCGAGGGCAGGCAGAATTTCGCCCGTATACAGACATTTTTGCAAAAAGGAATGGGCTGCACTAAATTTCAGGTCGCCGGAATAATGGGGAACATAAAGCAGGAATGCAGCTTCAACCCCAAAACTGAGAACAGTACAGGGGCATTCGGGATCCTCCAGTGGAGAGACAACCGAAGAATTTTTTTGGAGGATTTTGCCTCAAAAGGCGGATATTCATATAAAAACATGGGCGTACAGTTAGCATATTTCAGATATGAGGTAAGCGCCACATGGAAGACGGACTGTACGGGAGGATATGCGCAAAACTCTAATTATGTAGATAGCTGGAGGAAGCTTAAAAGCGATTATCAGTATGATTTTTACGGGGTGTCGGATTTTTTCTTTGAAAAAATTGAAGAATGTACCGATGATTCGGATAAGATACGGAGAAATTATTCCAGTATTATCTATCAGGCAATATGTTAGCGGAGGGGACAAAAATGAGAAGATTAATAGTTTATTTACTGATATGTATTATGGGCGCGGTATTTGCCGCCTGCACTAAGAGCAGCTCGACGCAGAACGGGGCAGACAGAGCATCGGATGGAGAAAGTCTGTCGGAACCGCAGACTACGGAGACCGAAACCTCCAAAGAACAGAGTACCGAAACCGAAGCGCCCAGAGAAACGGAGACACAGACAGAGACACAGGGTGAAACAGAATTTTCGGTTGACGATACGGGGAAATATAAGCTTAATACGGTGGAGTCGCTTGAGGACGACGGCAAGGAAATGAGCCCGGCTGAGGCTTACAGAAGCGTGATGAAGGGCAAGCATTCCGTGCTGGAGTTGTTTGAAGGTGAGAAATTTTTTTGGGTGAATATAGATCCGAAAGAAGTATCTTCTTTTACACTTGTAGCCGAAAGCATAGAGGACAGACCGGACACAGGTCTTGCCAGAGTGGATATGCTTCATTATAACAGAAGCGGTCTCGCAGGCGCGATATGTCCGTTTTATGTAACATGGGGAAGTTTTGTGTGCGTTGACTTGGACGGAGACGGCAAGGAGGAGGTTCTTGTAAGCGGCGAAGGTTCGGATGTAACGGTGATTCTGCACTTTGTCGGGGACGAGGTCTATATGACGAGCATATATTCAAAGTTTCGTCCTGCCTATATTTATGAAAACGGAGTATGGGAAACTTTAATGGGGGCGTTTGACCGGCAGTTCTACAAAATATATCCGAGAAAAGGAGCTACATACCATGAACAGTTGGCATATGAATGGGTTGCCGAGGGTATGAATTCGGATAGTTATATATATAAAGTTAAGGGTAAGGACGTTACCAAGGAGGAGCATGACGCTTACGTCGAGGAGCTTATCGGCGGACTGACTCCGCTTGAATGGCATGAATTTACAGAGGAAAATATAGACAGATATGTGGTAGACTGAAATATTTAAGATAGTATTATAAAAAGCTGTGCGCCGATATGCCGGACGCACAGCTTTTTGTTTATTACGAGTAAATCAAATTCATATTTTACGCTTCAAAGAGCAGCTCGCCGTATGTAGCGATGGGCCAGTATTCCGAATCTACAAGGGTCTCAAGCTTATCTACGGGCGCTCTTAACGCCAGCATATCGGCTTTGATAACGTCCCTGTAATATTCGGCGGTGCATTTCACGCATTCCTTCTGCGCGTTGTCCCTGTCGCTTTTCAGACGGTTCAGAGCATCCTTTGCCTCTCTGAGATACTTGCTGATCTCGTCAAGCATTTCCTTCTGAACTCCCGCGTCGGCTCCGGCGGCGGTGATCTCGTTTATCGAGGAGGCAAGTTTTGCCGTGTATTTTACTACGGCAGGAAGAATGTCTCTTGACGCCATATCTATCATGGTGAGGGCTTCGATATTGATTACCAGCGAATAGGTTTCGTAGAGTATTTCGGCTCTCAACTCAAGCTCTGTCCTGTTCATTATGCCGAAATCGCCGAAAAGCTTAACGGCTTTGTCGGTTGTGAGGGCTTCTGTCGCGGCGACCATTGAGGTCAGATTCGGAAGTCCGCGCCTTGCCGCCTCCTCGACCCATTCGTCGGAATAGCCGTTCCCGTTGAAAATTATCCTTTCGTGGTTTCTCATGTATCTGGCGGTAAGCTCGTCGCAGGCTTTTTCAAAATCGTCGGCGTTCTCAAGCTCGTCGGCGGCCTCCTTGAAGGCTTCCGCGACGATTGCGTTGAGCGTAATATTGGGCATGGCGATCGAATCGTTTGCTCCTACCATACGGAATTCAAATTTATTTCCGGTGAAGGCAAAGGGAGAGGTCCTGTTGCGGTCGGTAGCGTCCTTTGGAACTACGGGAACCGTGCTTATGCCGAGGTCGAGCATTCCGCCGTCTATGCAGTCCGAAGCGGAGCCTTTTTCAATGATCTGCTTTACTATGTCGTCAAGCTGGTCTCCGAGGTAGATGGAGATGATAGCGGGGGGCGCCTCATTTGCTCCGAGCCTGTGGTCGTTGCCCACGTCGGAGGCTGATTGGCGGAGAAGATCGGCATGAGTATCTACGGCTTTTATAATGCACGCGAGCACAAGGAGGAACTGTCTGTTTTTATGCGGCGTTTTGCCGGGATCGAGGAGATTCATTCCGGTGTTGGTTCCGAGAGACCAGTTGTTGTGCTTGCCGGAGCCGTTTACCCCCGCGAATGGCTTTTCGTGAAGAAGACATACCATGTCGTGACGCTCCGCAACCTTCTGCATTATCTCCATTGCGAGCAGATTGTTGTCCACGGCGACGTCGGCGGGCATATAGATAGGAGCCATCTCGTGCTGCGCGGGAGCGACCTCGTTATGCTGTGTGGTAGCGGTTATTCCCATTTTCCACAGCTCTCTGTTGAGGTCCTTCATAAAAGCGCCGACGTTTTCGGGGATCCTTCCGAAATACTGGTCCTCAAGCTCCTGTCCTTTGGGCGCGGGCGCGCCGAAGAGCGTCCGTCCGGTGTATTTTAAGTCCTTCCTCGCGTGAAAGCTTTTTTTGGTTATAAGAAAATATTCCTGCTCCGGTCCGACTGATGCCGATACGTTCGTAGCCAAGGTGTTGGGGTCAAAAAGCCTGACGATCCTCATTCCTTCCCTGTTAAGCGCGTCCATCGAGCGCAGGAGCGGTATCTTGGTGTCGAGAGCCTCGCCTGTGTACGAGCAGAAAACGGTGGGAATGCAGAGCACGGCTCCGATACTGTTTTTCCTTACGAAGGCAGGAGAAGTCACGTCCCATACCGTGTAGCCCCTTGCCGCGCAGGTCGCCCTGACGCCGCCCGAAGGGAACGAGGAAGCGTCCGGCTCTCCCATGATAAGCTGTTTTCCGGTAAACGAGGAGATTATATTGCCGTCCTCGTCAGGATGCGTTACGAAGGAATCATGCTTTTCGGCGGTGTGGCTGACGATAAGAGGGTGGAACCAATGCGTGTAGTGCGTCGCGCCCCTTTCCTGCGCCCAGTCCTTCATAGCCTTTGCGATAACGTCCGCGTCCTCCATTGAGAGCTGACCGCCGCTGTCCATTACTGATTTAAGATTTGCAAATACCTTTTTGGGCAGGCATTCCTTCATTTTGCCGACCGTAAAAACGTTGTCCGCGAAAATGTCCTCGATTTTAAATGCTTCACTGTTCATATTCTTCTTCCTTTCCTTTCCTTGATATTGCGCCGTTTTTTAACGCAAAAAAAGACGCTCCTCTGCTAAAAGGAACGTCTTTGTCACCTTGCTAATAAAATACTATAACCTCCGGTAAAAATCAAGTCTTTTTTTGAAAAAATTTAAACCGGATCAATATTTAGGATCAACGACCTCTACAAGCTGCCCGTGAACCATAAGTCTTATGCCCGAAGCGGAATCGCTCTGGCAGGTATAAAGAGTAAGCACCGGCGACTTTCCGTCATAACTGATTCCTGTGTCATACTGTTCGATGGACGTTACATAATCCACATAATCCTTGAGCTTAAAGCTGTCGGTAAGATAGCGGAACGCGTCGTAATTGTCTTTTATGTTCACGACAGAAACGCTGAATATCTGATAGACCCTTACGCTGTCCTCAAGGTAGACGTAAAAGTAGTTGCCGTTGTCGGTCATCTGCTTGTCATAGAACTTCTTGCCGTCGGTCTTGCCTTCATACTGGAGCAGACCGTGGAACATTGAGCCGTCATTCATGTTGTGACCGTATACAAAGGTGTGATCGTCCGTGAAGTCGGGGTTGTTGGTATGATCGAGGAATATCGCTCCCGACCATGCCTCCACATCGTTGTACGCGTGCGTCAGATAATATTCGTTGTCGCCTGCCTGCACAATGGGATAGCTTATGCCCGCCGAGGGTACGTCTATCCAGCCTTGCACTGAGGGGGCTTCCTCCTTGAGACCGGAAAAATCAATGACTTTATTGGCGCTGAAGGAGGGAAGCTGCGGCTTGGTTTCTCCGTCTGTTGACGCTTCTGTATCCTTGGTAGGATCGTTGCCTGTGGGGTCTGCCGCGGTCTCAACAAATTTGTTGGCGCTGCTGTTGTTGTTTCTGTCATTTTTGTACCTTATACCGATCCTGATAAGCATAACGCCGCATACTATAAAAACACAGAGAGCCACGCCCATAATCACATAGCGGATTATGTCTGATTTGGTTTTCGGTTTGCTCATGTCATACCTCCTGATATTTCACGCGGAAATCCCGTATGTTTCAGGCTTTGCCGACAGAGCCGAAAAGCTCCATTTTCTCTTTGACGGTAGCCTTGATAGCCTCAAAGCCGGGAGCGAGAAGCTTGCGGGGGTCGAAGCCCTTGCCCTCAAGGTCCTTGCCTGCCTCGATATATTTGCGCGTCGCGTCTGCAAATGCAAGCTGGCATTCGGTATTGACGTTTATTTTGCCTACTCCGAGCGAGATCGCTTTCTTTATCATATCGGCGGGAATTCCCGTACCGCCGTGGAGAACGAGAGGCATATCGCCCGTAAGCTCCTTGATAGCGGCAAGCGTCTCAAAGCTAAGTCCCTGCCAGTTGGCGGGATATTTGCCGTGGATATTGCCGATTCCTGCGGCAAGCATCGTAACGCCGAGGTCGGCGATCTGCTTGCACTCCGCGGGGTCAGCGCACTCGCCCATTCCGACAACGCCGTCCTCTTCTCCGCCGATGGAGCCTACCTCAGCCTCAAGAGACATTCCCTTTTCCTTGCAAACGGCAACCAGCTCCTTGGTCTTGGCGATGTTCTCGTCAATGGGATAGTGTGAACCGTCGAACATTATAGAAGAGAAGCCTGCTTCAATGCACTTGTAGCATCCGTCATATGTTCCGTGGTCGAGATGAAGAGCGACGGGAACTGTTATTTTAAGCTCGTCTATCATTGCCTTGACCATATCGGCAACGGTCTTAAAGCCCGTCATATATTTGCCCGCGCCCTCGGAAACACCGAGAATTACAGGGGAATTGCACTCCTGTGCAGTGAGAAGGACAGCCTTTGTCCATTCAAGATTGTTAATATTGAACTGCCCTACCGCGTACTTGCCCGCTACGGCCTTTTTGAGCATTTCTTCTGCTGTTACTAACATTATTTTACCTCCGAAAAAATTATTGCGGCAAAAAATAACGCGAAAAAACGTATATAATCCGCCCATTGAGAACAGTATAACACAAAAATATGTATTTAACAAACTTTTTATGGTATGATAAAATAAAAAATAAGGAGAACCCAAAATGAAGGTTTGCGAACGTTTTCTGAAATATGTAAAAATAAACTCGCAGTCGGACGAAAGGTCCGGAACGCATCCGAGCTCCAAGGGGCAGTTTGATATGGCTGAATGCCTTGTAAAGGAGCTTAAGGAGCTTGGTGCAAGGGACGCGAGAGTTGATGAAAAATGCTATGTGTACGCGTCGGTTCCCGCCTCGCCCGGAATGGAGGATGAGGATAAAATAGGGCTTATCGCCCATATGGATACTGCTCCGGCGTTTAACGGGAGCGGTGTAAATCCGCGCCTGATAGAAAATTATGACGGGGAGGACATCGTACTTAACGCCGATCTTAATATAGTGATGCGGACGGAGGTTTTCCCGGAGCTTACGAATTATAAGGGACAGACGCTTGCTGTCACGGACGGAACGACGCTTCTAGGCGCGGACGACAAGGCGGGGGTCGCTGAGATAATGACGGCGCTTGAGCGCATTATAAAAGAAAATATAGAGCATCCCGCGATACGCGTGGCGTTTACGCCCGATGAGGAAATCGGCGAGGGAGCGGATCATTTTGACGTTGACGGTTTTGATGCTGATTATGCGTATACGGTCGACGGAGGCGCGCTAGGAGAGCTTGAATATGAGAATTTCAACGCGGCGGGTGCGACCGTAACGGTGAACGGCAGCTGCATACATCCCGGAGAGGGAAAGAACCGCATGAAAAACGCCGTACTCATGGCTATGGAGTTCAATTCCATGCTGCCGCCCGCCGAGGTTCCCGCGCATACGGAGGGCTACGAGGGCTTTTATCATGTCACGGACATTGAAGGAAGTGAAGAAAAAACCGTTATGCGATACATTATCCGCGACCATGACAGGGAAAGCTTTGAGGACAGAAAGACAGCGCTTCAAAGAATAGCCGGGTATCTTAATGCAAAATACGGCGAGGATACGGTCGCGCTTGAGCTTAAGGATTCTTACTATAATATGAAAGAAAAAATAATATCGCGTATGGATATTGTGGAGCGCGCGAGGAAAGCCTTTCTCGACAACGGGGTCGAGCCTAAGGTTCAGCCGATAAGAGGCGGCACGGACGGGGCGAGGCTCTCGTATATGGGGCTTCCGTGTCCTAATCTTTCGACGGGAGGACATAATTTTCACGGAAAATTTGAATATATTCCCATTGAGTCCATGGAAAAAATGGTAGATGTTTTGACGGCGCTGGTCATGGGGTGACCGGCGGCCGGTTTACATATATTCTGAAAGAAAGGCGATAAAATGGATAAAAGGATAATCTCTCTGCGAATGGAGCGTCAGTGCCTTGTAAACAAGGCGGACGAGGAGGAATACATAAAATTGTACCGCGATACCCAGCCGGGACAGAATGTTTACTGGAACGGCTTCGGTCAGCCGCCCACGCTTTCGTTTCGCGCTGATTTTAACGAAATAGAGTTTAACAGAAAACGCCAGATGGAGCGTGAGCTTATAAAGGGACGTTTTGGCGGCGGGAATCTTGGGTGGATCGTTCCCGGGGATATGGAGCTTTTCGCGGCGCTGTACCGTAAACCGCTTACCGATCCCACGCCTGAACAACAGAAGATTCTTGAGCTTATTGAAAATGCCGGCCCTTTTAATATCCAGCAGCTCAAGGAGGAGACGGGACTGCTTGTAAAGCAGATAACTCCTGT
>CAJTON010000002.1:67687-78023 GCA_910577605.1 uncultured Butyrivibrio sp. | reverse complement strand
CTTCACCGTTTGCAGGAGGCTTTTCTGATATACGAGGACCAGTATGACGGCGAGTGGGACCGCGGGTGGTATAAATTCGTGGAAATGTTTCCGGAGGTCGATACTGAAAGATATACGCGGCACGAGGCGCTTAAAACAGTGCTTTTGCGCTTTGCGTACAGGATAGTATGGTTCGATACCGCCATGGCGAAGTCTTTTTATAAGATACCTGAGAAGGAGATAAGACTTGCCGTGGGCGAGCTGACAGACGAGGGTAAGCTGACTGAGTCTGATACGGGATATATGCTGACAGACGATGCGAAACTGCTTGAAGGTTATGAGCCTGAATCTGTAAGATCCGTTTACGCCATGCACCGCAACGATTTCCTTTACAAGGCGCACGAGCATATACTGAAGGAATCGGCAAAAAAGTGGACGGAGGGGTTAGAGTATGACCATGAGCCTTTGCAGTACCTTCTGATCGACGGAGAATTTCACGGAGCCTCGGTCGGACATTTCCGAAACGGTCCGTATGACCTCAACGATATTGTCTGCGATCTGCCGGACGGGGAGGAGCGCAAAAATGAAATCGTCGAGGCTGTCAGAGCGGTAAATTACGGTAAGACACCTCTGCGTTTTATGGGAAAGGAGCTGTGACAGATGAGCGGGCGTAATATAAATACGGCATATGGGTTCGCGGTCCTGCCCCGGTAACGCGAGGACTGCTAAAGCATATGCCGTATGGAATCAAGAAGCTCTTTATTTCAACAAGCCTGACATCATAAATCACACTGTTTCAGGTTCGGGATAATCCGCGCCGAAGGTATCGACCGTTACCTTGGAGAGCTTCTGCTCCTGCATGGGACGGTCGTTCCAGTCAGTATTTACCTCGGCGATCTGATTTACGACATCCATTCCTTTTATAACTTTGCCGAAAGCGGCGTAGGAGCCGTCAAGATGAGGCGAAGTCTCGTGCATAACGAAAAACTGTGAGCCTGCCGAATCGGGGTCCATGGAACGCGCCATTGAGAGCACTCCAGGAGTGTGCTTTAAATTATTGGTAAAGCCGTTGAGATCAAATTCTCCTTTTATGGAATATCCGGGACCGCCCATTCCCGAACCTTCGGGATCGCCGCCCTGAATCATGAAACCTTTTATGACGCGGTGAAAAATAAGTCCGTCGTAAAACCCCTTTTTGACAAGGCTGATAAAGTTATTTACAGTGTTCGGGGCTATTTCGGGGTAAAGCTCCGCTTCAAAAACGCTGCCGTCCGTCATTTCAAATGTTACGATAGGATTCTGTGCCATTGTGTTTGTCCTTCTTTCTGCGCATAGCGGTATGCCTGCGTTTTGTTTTTATATAAGATAATCTTACCATATTCAGGAGTCAAGTCAATGTTAAAAAGTATTATTTTTTTATTAAATAAATATGAAGAGCCTGACTTGAGCGCGCTTTCGCCCGCCGGAGTCTTTTACTCGCTGCCGGAGTCGCCGGAGGGGGCGATTGTCGTGACGGATGATAAGGAAACTTTTCGCAGTACGAGAGAAAGCGGTTTCGCGGCGATATTCTGCTCTGACGGCGAAAAATTTACGGACGGAGCGGAGTATGTGGCGGAGAGCGCGACGGCTGTCGATTATGAATTCGCGCATAAGGCTTACTGCCGCATGAAGGAGCTGCCTCTTACTGTGCTTGAAACGGAACGCACAGTTATAAGAGAAATGAGCGTGTCCGACCTTCCGGAGCTTTATGCGATATATGATGACCGCGACGTCCGCAGATATGTGGAGCCGCTTATGGAGTATGAGCAGGAAAAAAAGTCTGTCGAAAGCTATATACGCAATATGTACGGTTTCTGCGGTTTTGGACTTTGGTCCGTTGTCGCGCGCGGAAGCGGAAGGCTGATAGGACGCGCCGGAATAAGCCTGCGAGAAATCAATGGTGAAGACAGGCTCGAAATGGGGTATGTTATAGCGCGCGAATACAGGCGCAAAGGATATGCTTATGAGGTATGCGCAGCGATAAAGGACTACGCGTTTGAAAAACTCGGAGCGGAAGTCCTTTATATAGTAACAAGCTCCGACAATACGCCGTCCGTAAAAACGGCGGAAAAGCTGGGTTTCGGCAGCCCCAGCATTTCCGTCGTTAATGGTTGTGAATATATGATATTTCAATGTAAAGAGTAAATTACTTCTTTACGATGAAATCAGCGTAAGCGTTCTCAAGACCGTGCTCGGTGGGGTCAAGACCTTCGATCTCTTCGGAGGGTTTAACCCTAAGCCCCACGGTTTTCTTGATGAACAGAAATACGAGCGTCATAGTCACCGCGGTCCATCCGCCTACCGCAAGCACGCCGAGCGCCTGTGTGCCGAGAAGCTTGAAGCCTCCGCCGTAGAAAAGACCGAGCGCGTCGTACTCGCCCTTGCCGCAGGCGAAAAGCCCAACGCACAGGGTTCCTAACATTCCGCAGGCTCCGTGTACGGCGACTGCGCCCACGGGGTCATCAACCTTGGTAACGTGATCGTTGAACCATACGACGAACACTACGACGGCTCCTGCTAGAATTCCTATTATCGTTGCTCCGAGCGCGTCCACGCAGGCGCAGCCCGCGGTTATCGCGACGAGTCCGGCAAGTGAGCCGTTCAGACTCATGGAAACGTCTGGTTTACCGTTCTGTATCCATGTTATTACCATGACGGTGACTGTCGCCACTGCCGCGGCAATGGTCGTCGTCGCAAAGATCGAGGCGAGATTCGTGTTGCTCGTAGCCGCCGCGCCGTTGAAGCCGTACCATCCGAACCACAGGATGAAGCAGCCGAGCGCGCCGAGTACGATATTGTGTCCGAGTATGGGGCGGGGCTTGCCGTTTTCGTCATACTTGCCGATTCTCGGTCCGAGCATTTTCGCGCCGATGAACGCTGAGATTCCGCCTACCATATGTATGCAGCAGGAGCCTGCAAAATCAATGAAGCCTTTTTCTGCGAGCCAGCCGCCGGGCCCCCATGTCCAGTGCGCCTCGATAGGATATACGACAAGGCTGATGATAAAGCTGTAAATGCAGTAGGATATGAACTTGGTCCTCTCAGCCATTGCGCCTGAAACGATGGTCGCCGCAGTCGCGCAGAAGACGAGGTTAAATACGAAGCTGCCCCAGTTGATAGCGTCCGTACCAAAATTGGCGGGATTCAGAGGAAACTTGCTCCAGCCGATAAAGCCGCTGCCCTCCCCGCACAGAAACGAGTAGCCTACAAAAATAAAAGCCACAGTGCCCAGACAAAAGTCCATCAGGTTTTTCATAATAATGTTTCCGGCGTTTTTGGCTCTGGTAAAGCCTGCCTCCACCATGGCGAAGCCAGCCTGCATAAAAAACACAAGGGCGGCTCCCATCAGAAACCATACGCCGTCAGTACCGAATAATCCCATATCTTTTTCCTCCTTTTTTATCAAGTAAAGCCGAAATTTTCAGACCTTATAAAACAAAAAAGCGCTCCTCCCGCAAGGGGGTGAGCACTTCGTCGTGTCAATCAGCGTTCTTGAATTTTAAATGTAATCTAGCACATTAAAAGAGGACATTATTGAAAAAATCGGAAATAAATTCTTGACACCACAGACTTGCAAAGCTATTCTTAATAATATTAAGCAAATACATGAAAAAGGCGAATTTATTATGGATTATCCGATGCTTCAACCTTGGATAGAATATAAAACGGACCAATATTCTTTTGAAATCAAAGAAGATATATGCAGAATAACCGCTTACGGTTTCTATCAGGCAGATAAGATACTGTTTGTGCCGGACGGCTGTGAGGAGCTTATAATGTCTTGGGGCTTTGGCGGGAAATATTACGCTCGTCCCGATAAAACGGCACGCACATGGCTTGAGCCGCCCGCTAAGTGTACGGGGCTGTGCGGAATCCGCCTTGAACCGGGTTTTACGGTAAATATGAATGGGGACGAGGCGGAGGAAATAAGCTCACGGCTTGCCTCGGTAAAAAGCCAATCGGAGGCGCGCGGTATGCTGTTGGGAGCGACATTGCCTTTTATTGAGAAAAAGTATTCCGCTCCCGTATGGGAGGATATGACTGGTATGGTATACGAAACTCGCGGGAGATGCGCGGTGGCGGAGCTTGCCGCAAAATTCGGATATACGGCAAGGCATGTCGGTAACCTTTTCAGGGAGGGTGCCGGATGTCCGCCGAAAACGTTCTGCCGTTTCGTGAGATTTCATAACGCATTGCGCGAGATGATCAGGTGTCATGAGCGGGAAAATTCGCAGTTTATAGAAAGCCTGAGCTATGCCGATCAGGCGCATTTTCAGCGGGAATTTAAGGAGTTTACGGGGATGACGCCAAGGCGGTTCGCGAAAGAGATACTTTGATGATATATATTAGTTAGAAGGAAAATTGATGTCTCAAACAGGATTGGTAGGAGGGAATGGAGTATTAAATTGATTTTATCCTAAAACATATATTGCTTTAATTTCTGACATAGAATATAATAATAGTATAAGGTTTGTTCGAGGAAGGATTCGTTATAAAAAAACAATGCTCAAAAAATTTAATCGCCTTTTTGGTCGGGATATGTCTTATTTTCTCTGCGTTTCCGGCGTACGGAGGTACAAAAACAGATACCTCTGAAACGCCGTTTCCCACTCTCGCCGAGAACATTCCTGCCTCCGTAAATGGATTTATCGACGGTAATTTTTCCTCGATAACAGAGGTTATGGCGGATTCATCGGATAAAAATTGTATGTCAAATGCGATTGAACTTGGAACTCCCTATATCGTATACAATTTTAATGAATATCAGGACGAAGTATATTATTATCCGCTTATAGCGGACGGTAAAATCAAGGCTGTGCTTGGAGTTATCGGAACTGACTGGGGCTATACATATGAAATTTCTTATGATTATGCACTGACTGAACTGTTGGAAGAAATAGATTATCTTAATAATGAATGTATTTTATATACCGTAAACGACGAGCTGTATTATGAATCTGCAAATGGAGTGAGTTCGGAGCCGACTGTTCTCTTGGCGCTTTCGACAGGTAAGATGCCCAATGCCGACGAACTTGCATTTACCGCTATGAGTTTTGAGGAAAAACAGCGGGCTGTAACGGATAAGCTTGGCTCTTTCAGATATGTGGAGACGCAAAGCTTTAATGAGAATGATTATGATGATATAAAATATGGGGCGATGAAAACGATTACGCTCAGAAAGCCGCAGAGCCAGTATTCCTACAATATGTGCTGGGCTTGCGTAGTCGCTACCATAGCTAATACGTTGAACTGGACTTCGTACACAGGATATGATGTATGCAACCGTATGGGAATAGGATTTGACACGGGAGCTGAAATCGAAGAAATAAAAACGGCGCTTTCTTATTATGGGGTGAACTATAAGAAAACCAATGACGCGTTGGGGTGGGATGAGATAAAGCAGAATATAGACGCGGGTTATCCGATTGCGATGTGCATGGTTCCGTATTACGCAAATACTGACGCAAAGGGTCATTCCATAACATTGTATGGATATAACAGCACTAATCATTACATAGAAATATGGAATTCGCAAAGCTGGAATCCGGATGATAAAACTATGGGAGGATATTCAAAAGCAATTAGTTATTATAATCAAAAAATTGATTTGACCTTTGAAAAACAGAAAAATTCATCATGCGTCATATATTCTGACGACAAAGGAATGACATATCTTTGGAATCAGACATTATCACAGTATAATTAGGGGGGGACAATGAAAAAATTAATTATTTTATTTTTATGTATAACCTGTCTTTGCGCCGCCTGCGGTAAGCTTCCTTCCACTAGGTCCGACAAAAAGGAATTTGAAGAGCTATATTCCTATGCAACGCCTTTTATTTTTTCTCAGGAACGTATACAAAATAATAAAGTCGAATATATTGACGGTATTGACGTTTTAGTTGAAGAGGCTGTCGAAATTGTCGCCGGAAAAATGCAAAAAGCACATGATACCCGTGATTGGGATAGCGAGGTATGGACCGTATGGGAGTTTGAGTGCAATAAAGAAATATTCGACGGAAAAGGCTTTTATATATGCAAGATTCCAATTACCGAATACAACAATAACCGTAACAGGTTATGGAATACTTTCACACTGTTTATTTTCAACGAGGATAAAACAAAAGTCGGGGCGGCGGTTTTCAGTGATTTTGACCGTAAAAAACTGAGCGTGTCCATGATGCCGGACGCCTTATTTTTTGGAGTGGATTCTTTTGCAATAGCCAAGGAAAGCCCTGATATGGAATTTATAAATATTACTGCCAATTATAAAAGAGGAAATCCGCCGTCCCGACCGGGATTGATAGGAGGGGAAGGAGTGGAATATATTTCCGCTTCACACGCGTTAGGCGAAAATAACAAGGTGTATTATTATGACAAATATTCAGATACAAAGGTCAAGGAGCTTAAAATATCGGAGGACGGTAATCAATGGACTGTCGAGGGTGACGTTTTCCATTCCCTTCCCAAAGAAATGCGCTATTCATACGATAAAATCATGGATAATCTGATTTGGGTGGAGTACAAATAGAAAATTTTATTGTAAAAAAGAGGGACGCCGCCGTCCCTCTTTAATAATATCTTTCAAGTCAATGTTTTTTAGAGAGCTTAAAGTGCCTCCGAGCCTCTCTCGCCGGTGCGGACTCTTATCGCGTCCTCCACATTGTATACGAAAATCTTGCCGTCGCCGATATTTCCGGTCGAGATTTCCTTTGTTACGAGATCAATTATCTGCTCCGCGGTCTCGTCGGGGACTACCGTTTCGACCTTGACCTTGGGGAGAAGGTTTACGAAATATTCGTTGCCCCTGTAAATCCTTTTAAAGCCCTTCTGAGCGCCGTAACCCATGATGTTCGTGATCATAATGCCGTTTGCCTGATTTTCCTCAAGAATCTGTTTTAAATCGTCAAGCTTCTCAGGTTTGATGATGATTTCAAGTTTTTTCATAGTAAAGCCTCCTTGTATTATAAAGTTAGCCAATAATCATATATTCTTTGGTCGTTTTTATTTTAGCATAAGAGGGGAGGTAAATAAACAGGAAAATGGCGTTTTCGGTAATTTGATATGATGTTAAATAAAATGCTGCGCTTGAGGCAGCGGGAGGGCAGCGGGACTTAATTTTTTTAAGACTTGCGTAATGCGGATTGCATAAAAAAGGCTCTGCCGTGCTGCGGGCAAAGCCTTTTTTGCATTGTGAGTTATTTGGTCAGCGAGGAAACCACATTGAATATTTCTTCTTCCGACAGACCGTGGAAGCTGATTTCAAAAAACACGTTGTTATGTGTGAATTCCGCATAAATGCTTCCGCTGCCGAAGTCCTCAAAAAATACGGTTTCACCGTTTATAACGGTTGGCTCAAGCGGTTCATCGGAAATGGCAACGACGCAGGAAAAAGGCTTTTGCCCCTTGTCTCCTTTGACTTCGACGCTGCGGGATGAATCGGAGGAGCGGTATCTCAGCGTAAAGGTGCTGAAATAAATTTCACCGGTTCCTTTGTCTTTTCTGTAAATACCGTTTTTGTCACCTGATTCATGCAGATCGGCGGGCAGCTCGGGGAAAATGTTTGAGCCGTAATATTCAACCGTCTCCTGCCTGGAAAATTCGATAAAGTCCTCCAGAGAAGTATAAATATCCGGTGATGTCGAAGCGGAACCGCTCGCGACTTTGTTTATTTTGATTCCGGTCTGCGCGTTGTCCGGTATTTCGTTGGAATTACGCAGTATGCCGCTCTTGAAAATGCCGAAGCCTGCCGCGGCTATCAGGCACAGACAGGCAATAAACGAACCTGCTTTTACTGCGGTTTTTTTCCTGCGCCTCTGCGCCGCGTTATATTCGTCCCTGCGGCGGAATACGTTGTTTGCTACATCGCTGTGATTCTTCATCATATTAAGTCCTCCTTTTCGATCTCGGATTTGAGAGTGAGCTTTGCCCGGCGTATGAGATGCTCCACGCTGCTGACAGATTTTTTCATTATACGCGCGATTTCGGGCGTACTAAGATCCTCGAAGTAAGCGAGCCATAGCGCCTGACGGTATTCGGTCTTCATGGACTGCATTGAGCGGTGAAGGATGATCTTTCGTTCCTCATGAAGAAAGTTCTCTTCAAGTTCTTTATCATCAGAAAGCGTTTCCGTGAGATTGTCAATAGAAACGGTGCGGCGATTTTTTTCACGGCGAAGAAAATCCAGCGCGACGTTTCTGCCTACGGCGTACAGGAACGTTTTGAATGAGGACTTACCGGAAAACTTCGGTTTTTTTGTAACCAGTTTTACAAAGGTGTCCTCCGCAAGCTCCTCCGCAGTACCTAAATTGCGCACATATTCGTTAAGATAAAGAACAAGTCCGTCGTAATACTCGTCTATTATTTCGGCAAAGCCATTGTCGTCGCCGTCAAGAAAACGGCGGTAGCTGCTTGCACCGTTGGCCATCGGTCTGCCCCCTTTCACTTATTAGACGTATATTAGTATCGGATTCCGCCGCGGAAAATAGAAATATTTTTATAAAAATAGCTTGACTTTGTTTTGAAAGTAGTATATACTCATTTTGTTGTTTAAGAGGTTACTCCTCAGAACTGATATGATGGGCTATCGCCAAATGGTAAGGCACTGGACTCTGACTCCAGCATCTACAGGTTCGAGTCCTGTTAGCCCAGCTCGCACCACGATTGAGTGGTGCATTTTTATGCTCGCAGATTTTTATTAATTTTTGGAGAGTTATCGAAGTGGTCATAACGAGCCGCACTCGAAATGCGGTTGTCCTTTTTTGGGCACGTGGGTTCGAATCCCACACTCTCCGTTGGGCTTTTGGCACACAGCAGAACAGCGGTTGTGTGCTTTTTAACGCTTACGGCGTGACAGAATAATGAACAGGGGTGTTTGATATGTTTACTATGGACGGACGTGTGCGATACAGCGAGGTCGGAGCCGACGGCAGAATAAGACTGGACGCGATCGTAAATTATCTTCAGGACTGCGTGATGCTTCATTCGGAAGGCGTCGGCAGGGGAGTATACCGCGACGCGTCTTTGGGCGGTTTCTGGCTTATGGCTTCATGGCAGATCGAGATACTAAGAGCGCCCCGATACCATGAGGAAATAAAGATAGGTACTAACCCGTATGAATTCAGGGGAGTATTCGGAGGACGCAACGTCCAGATACTTGACGCGGAGGGCGCCCAGCTTGTGCGGGCAAATTCAATATGGGTATATGTTAATTCGGACACTGGCGCTCCTGCAAGGGTCCCGAAGGACGAGGCGGAGGCGTATACTCATTTTGCGGACAGGATAGATATGGAATATATGCCGCGAAAGATAACGCTGCCGGACGGAATGAGGGAATGCGCTCCGATTCCGGTGACGCAGGAGCTGATAGATACTAACAGACATGTGAATAACTGCGGTTATGTGCGCGTGGCTATGGAAGCGGCGGAGTATTACGGGCTGCCCAAGACACTGAGAGTCGAGTATAAGCAGGCGGCTGTGATGGGAAATGATTTTTGTCCTGAAATATACCGGGACGAGCGTCATTGCGTGGTCGAGCTTCACGGCAGGGACAAGACTCCGTTCGCAGTCGTGGAATTTATTTTTTAAATAGCGAGGATAAAATGATTGAATTAGGTAAGGTTCAGCCTTTGATGGTTGTCAAAAAGACCGATTTCGGGGTATATCTCGGAACGGAGGAGGAAAAAGTGCTTCTGCCCGCAAAATATGTGGACGAGGACGTGGAGATCGGCGATTCGCTGACGGTATTTGTTTACCGTGATTCAAAGGACAGACCGATAGCCACGACAAAAGAACCGCTTATAAGGCTGGGAGAGGTAAAGACGCTCACGGTGAAGGAAGTCACGCAGATAGGCGCGTTTCTTGACTGGGGTCTTGAGAAGGATCTTTTTTTGCCATTCAAGGAACAGACAAGCGCGGTTTCGGCGGGAAAAAGTTATCCGGTCGCTCTTTATATAGATAAAAGCGGCCGCCTTTGCGCAACCACCAGAGTTTACAAATATCTTGGGGTGACGGACGCGTATAATACGGGAGATACGGTGAAAGGCGTGGCGTATGAGCATATCGAAAAATTCGGGATGTTTGTCGCTGTTGACGGTCTTTATCAGGGACTTATCCCCCGCAAGGCGCTTTACGGTAAGGTCAATGTGGGCGACGAGATAAGCGCGACGGTGTCGAAGGTAATGCCCGACGGCAGACTTGAGCTTGCGCTGCGCGCTCCGGCGTATTTGCAGATAAATGAAGACGCGGATCTGATAATGGAGGCGCTTTCACGAAACGGCGGGAAGCTCGGAATAAACGACAAGTCCGATCCGCAGCT
>CAJTON010000002.1:36618-67677 GCA_910577605.1 uncultured Butyrivibrio sp. | reverse complement strand
AGGAGTTCGAGATGAGCAAGGCAGCGTTCAAGCGCGCCTGCGGTCATCTTTTAAAAGAAGGACTTATAAATATAACCGATTCAGGGATCGAGATCCGCTGAAATACAGCACAGTAATAAGGAGGAATTTAATTATGCAGAAAGTAATCAGCACAGACAAGGCACCGAGCGCGATAGGACCGTATTCTCAGGCAATCGAGGCGGGCGGGTTTATTTTTACGTCGGGGGTGATTCCCGTAGATCCGCAGACGGGGGAGATCGGGGAACGCATAGAAGAGCAGGCAAGGCAGGCTTTCACGAATCTCTGCAATCTTATTGAGGCCTCAGGCTCGTATGTTTCACAGGTGGTAAAGACTACGGTATTTATAAAGGATATGGAGGATTTTACCAGGATAAACGAAATTTACGCCGAATTTTTCAAGGAGCCGTTCCCCGCGAGATCATGCGTTGAGGTGGCGAGGCTGCCTAAGGACGTTAAGCTTGAGATCGAAGCGGTAGTAGCGGTCTGATTTTTGACAGAAAATATAATACTTTGATATTAAGAAAGCAGCCGCGCGGATATTCCGCGTTACGGCTGCTTTCTTTCGGAAATTCATAAGGATTATACGGAGATGTCTATGTTGCCTCCGATGTGTGGAGTTACAGACATCTCAAGCATTTTCCTCATTCCGTCGCCCATGTCGCGCATGTCGTCAAGTCCCATTGAAAGGACCCTTGTCGCAATGTCGTCATTGGCCATTGAAATCATGGAAAGCGACGGAACAATCGCTCCGATATCCATAAACGCATCTCTCCTTTCTTTTTCCTTATTTACCCATTCTACAATATATATCTTTATTTCACAAGCAGAACTTAACCGGCGGATCATGAATTTTGCATGAAAAAATGCGCATATTAGAAATATATAACGCGGTTTGCGGTATCCGCAAAGAAAGGGCTTTTATATATGAAAAAATATCTCAGGTATCCTTCAATCGTCTTTGGGGCGGTCATAATGGGTATTGCGGTAAAATGCATATACAATCCCGGAAATATCGTCACAGGTGGGTTCGCGGGTCTCGCGATAATAGCGCAGCATGTGTGGGGAGTGCCGCTTTGGGCGGTCAATTTCGCGCTTAACGTGCCGCTTTTTGCCGCGACCTTTATTATACTGGGGAAAAAAGTGGTCGCGAGGTCGTTCCTCGCAACCGCCGTGTACACGGCGACGATGGCGTTTGCGCCGGACTACGGGCCTTTTGCGGGAGATATGTTTCTTTCGTGCCTTACCGGAGGGCTTCTTATGGGAGCGGGAATAGGACTTGTGCTTGCCGCTGACGCGACTTCGGGCGGAGTTGACACGCTTTCGCTGCTTGTCTATAATTTTACCCATAAAATAAAAATACAATGGATAATGTTTATCGCCGACGCGGTCATAATCGGGATAGGCGTAGCGGTATTCGGTCTTGTCAGCGCGGTATACGCTGTGCTTTCCGTGTTTATACTCAGCTTTATTTCGGGGAAAATAATAGACGGCGGAGATTTTTCGAGGGCGGCGATAATAATAAGCGGTCATAAGGACGAAATATCCTCGCGCATCATAAACGAGATAGGGCGCGGGGTCACGGGAATCGAGGGCAGGGGAATGTACTCCGGCAGACACGGGCTTTTGCTGTTCTGTGTCGCCTCGCGTAATGAAATGACGAAGATACGCGATATAGTGTATGAGACTGACAAAAATGCTTTTATGACGGTGGCGAATGTGTCCGAGGTTTTTGGTGAAGGTTTTGTGAAAAAATAACAGTATATCTATGGAAAATTGTGAAAATTGTACAAAAATATTTCGGCATTTTAAAATCATATGCAACTTGCTCAAATTGAAAAGTAATTTTTGTTAATTTGCCATATGGCGTAAATTTCTTGTAAAGTGTATTATTATCTAAGTAATAAATGAAATTTTTATACTCAAATTTACAGGAGGCAAGTTATGGCAAGTTTATCACTTAAAAATATCTGCAAGGTATACCCTAACGGATTCGTTGCCGTTAAGGATTTCAACCTTGAAGTACAGGACAAGGAGTTCATCATCTTCGTAGGTCCTTCCGGATGCGGAAAGTCAACCACTCTTCGTATGGTTGCGGGACTTGAAGAGATTTCTTCCGGCGAACTCTGGATCGGCGACAAGCTGGTTAACGACGTAGAGCCTAAGGACAGGGATATCGCCATGGTATTCCAGAACTACGCTCTCTATCCTCATATGACGGTATATGATAATATGGCATTCGGTCTTAAACTCCGTAAGGTTCCTAAGGCTGAGATCGACAAATTGGTACATGAGGCTGCCAAGATCCTCGGCATCGAGCAGCTCCTTGACCGTAAGCCGAAGGCTCTTTCCGGCGGTCAGAGACAGCGTGTTGCCATGGGTCGTGCAATAGTTCGTAACCCCAAGGTATTCCTCATGGATGAGCCTCTTTCTAATTTGGATGCAAAGCTCCGTGTACAGATGCGTATCGAGATCCAGAAGCTCCATCAGAGACTTCAGGCAACTATCATCTATGTAACGCATGACCAGACCGAGGCTATGACGCTCGGTACGAGGATCGTAGTTCTTAAGGACGGTATCATTCAGCAGGTAGATACTCCTCAGAACCTTTACGATAAGCCCAACAACATTTTCGTTGCCGGATTCATCGGATCACCTCAGATGAACCTTGTTGACGCTAAGGTCGTTCAGTCGGGCAACGATATTGTTCTCATGTTCGGCAGCAATTCAGTTAAGCTTCCCGAAGGCAAGGCAAAGAAGCTTATTGACGCAGGATATGTTGACAAGACCGTTGTTATGGGTATCCGTCCCGAGGACCTCAAGGATACTCAGATCGAGATCGAGGCTAATCCCGACAGCGTTATCGAAGTAAATATCAAGGTTTATGAGCTTCTCGGAGCCGAGGTATTCCTCTATTTCGATATCGATCAGGTAAGCTGCACGGCGAGAGTTAATCCCCGTACAACAGCAAAGGTCGGCGATACGATCAAACTTGCGCTTGATATGTCAAAGCTTCATGTTTTCGATAAGGAGACAGAGCAGGTTATCCTTCATTAATTTGAATATTGATTTGAGTTTTACAGGGCAGGGAATATTCCTGCCCTGTTTTTTTGCGCGGGGACGCGCGGCGGGCAGAAAACGATTTCCATAGCCGATTATATGGTTTGATGGAAATTATTGACATATTGATCGTTTGAGATTATAATAAATTAAAATATATATTGGAATTTTAAAGCTAGTCTAAATACGTGTAAGGCATGCGAAAACATAAAGGGGGAATATAAAATGAAGGAAGATAAAAAGATTTCCGCAAAAAAGAACGCGGTCAGGGGCAGAATTTTCGCTTTTGCCGCTGTATTCGCTGCCGTGGCGGTACTGTGTTCTGTATTTATTATCAGGGCGAAGGCGTATAATAAAAATGTTGACAATGAAGATTCCGTAAGCTCACCGGATAAGACTTTAATTTCTACGGCTAAAACAGAGCGGGAGCAGCAAAAAGAAACGCAGGTGAAACCGGAGCAGACTGAGTCGTCGGAGAAGCTCACGGCTGAGTATATGCTGCGCTTTGAGGGAGTGGACATAGCGGGCAGCGATAAAAAGGGGAAGGTATATTTCCGCGAACTTACAGGAGCGGGAGGCGGAACGAGCGAACTTAGTCTTTGGGCGGACGGAGAAGAGATATGGACTT
This sequence comes from uncultured Butyrivibrio sp., assembly GCA_910577605.1. GTDB lineage: Bacteria > Bacillota > Clostridia > Lachnospirales > Lachnospiraceae > Eshraghiella. The sequence continues at coordinate 63,971 of CAJTON010000002.1, read as the reverse complement.
CGGATGAACATATGCCGGTTTCTGCCGCTCATGTCGGTCAGACGAGTTATTATGCAGTCAGAGTTGGCGGTAAAAACTATATTATGGAATATACTCCGTATATCGGACAGGGTACGGGTACGGCTTATTATGAGATTTTTTCTGTCGATATGGACGGTAATGAGAAGGTCATTGAAAAGGACATCATAGGATTTATCCTTATGAAAAAAAGCAGCGGTGAGGGATATTTTCCTGTTAAGTATATGCTTGACTTTGCGGAGAAGGTGAAGGGTTATATTGATAACGGGAGTCTGCTTGTTTCAACTGTCAGCGGAACTTTTGAATATGATAATTCCGCCGATAAAACAAACCCTGTTTTTCCTTATCTTAAGTTCATCTATCCTTGGGTGTATGAACAGGCGGCTTCGCAGAAACTTGATTTAGACGGCTTTTCTTCGTTGGAGGAGGTTTTGGAGGAGCTTGAGAAGGGTCTGCGGGTCGTGCCGGAGGATTGGGACGCTCGGATAGATGTTATGAAAAAATGGATCGAGGAATGCAATGCATAAATTTGCGCTCAAAAGGTCCGGCTTACACCGGATCTTTTTTGAATTTTACTCTAAAAATTCGCTTTTTTCTACATTTGTACTTTTTTTTTTCACAATTATGATTTAGAATAGAATAAAAGCGGTTATCAGGCAAGTCCGGTAAATTATATGGGACTTTGCGGGAATGTTAAGGAGAGGGCGTATGATTTCTAATCAGATACTTCAGAACACTATCGACGGGTTGAAGGCGATTACGAGAATAGATTTATGCATAGTTGATACGGACGGTAAGGTTTTGGCGACCAGCTTTCCGGAGGCGGACGGTTACGAGGAGGCGGTCCTTTCTTTTGTCGTGTCGCCCGCGGACAGTCAGGTAATATCGGGCTGTCAGTTTTTTAAGGTGCTGGACGACGGGCAGCTGGAGTATGTGCTTCTTGTGAAGGGGGGCAGCGAGGACGGATATATGATCGGCAAGATCGCCGTTTTCCAGATACAAAATCTCATCATTGCGTACAAGGAGAGGTTTGACAAGGATAACTTTATAAAAAATCTTCTGCTGGACAATCTTTTGCTTGTTGACATATATAACCGCGCGAAGAAGCTTCATATAGACACGGAGGCAAAGCGTATAGTTTTTCTTATAGAGACGAAGCATGAGAAGGACAGCAACGCGCTTGAAACGGTGAGGACGCTTTTTGCCACGAGAACCAAGGACTTTATAACGGCGGTGGACGAGAAAAGCATCATCATCGTCAGGGAGGTCAGGTCGAACGAAAGCTATAAGGAACTTGAACAGACCGCCTATGTGGTGCTTGATACGCTGAACGCGGAGGCAATGAGCAAGGTGCGCGTGTCTTACGGCACTATAGTAAGTTCTCTTAAGGAGGTTTCGCGTTCTTATAAGGAGGCGAAAATGGCTCTTGACGTCGGAAGGATCTTTTACAGCGACAGAAACGTTGTCGCGTACAGCAATCTCGGAATAGGCAGACTGATTTATCAGCTTCCGATTCCTCTCTGTAAAATGTTTATTAAGGAAATTTTTGGAAATAAATCGCCCGATGATTTTGACGAGGAGACAGTGTCAACTATAAATAAATTTTTTGAGAACAGTCTAAATGTTTCGGAAACGGCGAGGCAGCTTTTTATTCACCGTAATACGCTGGTGTACAGACTCGATAAGATTGAAAAAAGCACAGGCCTTGACTTGAGGGTATTTGAGGACGCAATTACATTTAAGATCGCACTCATGGTAGTTAAATACATGAAATATATGGAAACAGTTGATTATTGATTCGGGCTTTGTATATAATGTTCCTGTAGCAAGGTAACTTTTCCGGCTGCCTGCCGGGGACAGACAAAGGAAAAATATATATGATTTATTTAGAGAACGTATGTAAGACCTATTCAAGCGGGATACCTGCCCTGAATGATGTAAGCCTACATATAGAACGCGGAGAATTTGTGTTTATCGTGGGGGCGAGCGGGTCCGGTAAGTCCACGCTGATAAAGCTTCTTCTCAAGGAGCTTAACCCGACTTCGGGCAAAATTACGATAAACGGCAAGAATCTTGCCAAGATAAGAAAGTCGAAACTTCCGTATCTTCGGAGGGATATAGGAGTTGTCTTCCAGGATTTCAGGCTTTTCGACGACAGGAACGTATATGAAAATATTGCTTTTGCCCAGAAAGCAATAGAAGCTCCGAGCAAAAGAATACGCGCAAAGGTGTTAGCTATGCTCTCCATGGTCGGGCTGCTCGACAAGTACAAGACCAATCCTAAGCAGCTTTCCGGAGGGGAGCAGCAGAGGGTGGCCATAGCCAGAGCCTTGATAAACAAGCCGGAGATACTTCTTGCGGATGAGCCCACCGGAAATCTGGACGAGAATAATTCGTGGGAGATAATGAAGCTCCTTGAAAATGCCAATGAGCAGGGGACGACAGTCGTTGTGGTTACGCACAATATGGAGATCGTCCGTGCGATGCGTAAAAGAACCATAGCTATTTCTGAGGGTTCTGTCGCGTATGACATTGAGGAAGGCGGTAACATATATGAAGTTTAAATCATTAGGGTACTGCATTTCTCAGGGATTCAAGAATATCGGGCGCAACAGGGTGTTTTCCCTTGCGTCGGTGGCGACGATGTCGCTTTGTATTTTTTTGCTTGGACTGTTTTATTCGGTGACGTCAAATGTTTCGTACATGGTTGATCAGATGTCGAATACTCTGTGCGTAAAGGTTTTTTTTGACGCGGGTATATCGGACGCGAGGATCAAGTCCATAGGCAATTCAATAAAGGATTACAACGGCGTTACGATAGTGCATTTTACATCCGCCGAGGAGGCGTGGGATAAAGTCAAGCTGGATTATTTCGGCGAGGAATACATCGACATGGCGGAGGGCTTTGAAAAGGACAATCCTCTGGCAAATTCCGCTTCGTATGAGGTTTATTTCGAGGACGCGGGTATGCAGGCAAATCTTGTAAAGTACATAGAGTCAATACAGGGAGTACGCAGCGTCAACAGTTCGCAGATAACCGCGGACAGCCTTACGGAGATAGGCAGCCTTATAGGAGTAGTGTCCGCCGTTATACTTGGAATACTTATAGCTGTCGCGCTTTTCCTTATAAACAATACGATTTCTATAGGAATAACGGTGCGTGACGAGGAGATAAGCATTATGAAGCTGCTCGGTGCGCGAAACGCGTTTGTACGCGCTCCCTTTGTTGTTGAGGGTATCACTATCGGCGTCATCGGCGCTGCGCTGCCGCTTTTACTCGTGTTTGTTCTGTATGACAGCGCGGTTGAATATATTTTGAACAAATTTTCTTTTATATCGACAGTGCTGACATTTCAGCCTATAGGCGAGGTGTTCCAAAATTTCGTGCCTATGGCGCTGGCGCTCGGAATCGGGTTAGGACTTTTGGGCAGCATTATTTCGCTCAGCAGGCATCTTAAGGTATAGAAGGAAGGGAGGAAAAAATAAATGAAAAAGAGAATTAAAGTCGCCGCGGCAGTGGCAGCGATGCTTTTGATATCGGCTGTCGTTCAGAAAACGCCGGACGATATTATGGCGACCGACCAGAACGACATAAATCAGGCTGAGAACAATATTGAAGATACAAAGCACAGGATAGAGGAACTCAACAATCAGAGGGATCAGCTTAAAGGCGATATACAGTCCGTTCAGAATTATGTGAACGAGCTTGACGCGGCGCTTTCCGCAATAACGGGCAGCCTTATAGATTATCAGAAAAAAATAAACGATAAACAGGCGGATATAGACGCGAAAATGAATCAGATTTCCGATAAAATGAAGGAGATCGCCAGCGCGGAATCGGATCTGGCAGACGCGCAGAAGTCAGAACGCGAGCAGTATGAAGCAATGAAGCTTCGCATACAATATATGTATGAGTGCGGCGAGACCACGTTTCTCGATATGATTTTTTCAGCGTCAGATCTGTCGGATATGCTTGGCAAAACGGAATATGTGACGAGCATAATGGAATATGACCGTAATAAGCTTGAAGAGCTTGCCGGCATCAAGGAAGATATATCCAATATGATAGTAAAGCTTAACACCGACAAGACGGAGCTTGAGGAGGAAAAGAAGCAGCTTGAAAAAGAAAAATCCGATCTGCTTGTGCTTCAGAACGATTTGCAGATCCAGCAGAATCTTGTGAATCAGGCCATTGATTCAAAGCAGGCGGCTATCGCTAAGCTTGAGAACGATCAGGCGTACGCCGAGCAAAGGATAAGGGAGGAGCAGGCAAAGCTTAAAGCGGAGCAGGAAGAAGCGGCAAGACTCAAGGCTCTCTGGGAGGAAGAACAGAGAAAACTGGCGGCCGCCGGAAACAACGCGGACGAGGCAAACAAGAAAAAACTTGAAGAAATAGGACTTGCCGGAGGTTTTACATGGCCTCTTCCGGGGTATAATACAATAACATCCAATTTCGGACCGAGACCGTCGCCTATTCCGGGAATGAATCTTACGAACCACAGCGGCACGGATATTTCGGGAGCCGGAGTTTACGGAAAGCCGGTAGTGGCGGCGTATGACGGAGTAGTGACAGTAGTGGACGTATATACCGCGTCCGATACAAGGTATACGAAGCCTTACGGAAACCGTATACAGATAGATCACGGAGCCGGAGTGGTTACGCTGTACGCTCATCTTTCTTCTATGGCAGTGAGCGTTGGACAGCAGGTAAAGGCGGGCGACGTTATAGGCTATGTAGGAAGCACTGGAGCGTCTTCGGGAGCGCATCTTCACCTTACGCTTTATCTTAAAGGCATAATGGTAAACCCGTTGGATTATTTTACGATCCCTACATATTAAAGGAGAATTAAATGGATTCGGAACAGCAGAAAGAAACGTATAATAAAGGAGTAAAAATCGGAATAGCCATAGGGGGACTGTCGGTTCTTCTGCTGTGTATGATTACTGCCGGAATATTTTTAAGTATCTGGTTTCAGAAAAAGGTGATCACGGAGCGCAAGAATCCTACATTGAAGCTTGACAGTGAAGTCACGGACAAGATGAATATGCTTCTGGACTATATGGACGGAACATTTCTTTATGAGTATGACGACGAAGTTTTGAGAGAAAAAATATACGCAGCGATGCTTGACTCGCTTGACGATCCGTACAGCTGCTATTATACCGCAGAGGAATATAAGCAGCTTATGGAATCAACGAACGGCGTTTTCTACGGAATGGGAGCGGTCGTTACCACGAATCCTGAGACGGGCGACACATATGTCGTAGAGCCTTATGAGGGTTCTGCCGCAGAGGAGGCGGGAGTCCTGCCTGGAGATATAATAAGGGCGGTTGACGGCAAGGATATAGAAGGAATGAACAGCGACGAGGTCGTAGGGCTGATACACGGCGAAGAGGGCACTACCGTTGTGATAACCTTCCAGAGGGGCGACGAAAGGTACGACGCAAAGATCGTGCGCCGCGCGGTTGACGTAAAGACCGTGGAATCGCGTATGCTTGACGGCAATATAGGTTATATCATGATTTCACATTTCAGCATGGTCACGCTTAAACAGTTTACCGAGGCATATGAGAAGCTTGCGAAAGAAGGGATGGAAGCTGTGATTTTTGACGTCAGGTCAAATCCCGGAGGCAGACTTGACACGGTGAACGACATGCTTGACTATCTTCTTCCGGAAGGATTGCTTGTATATACGGTGGACAAAAAAGGCAGACGCAACGAGTTTAAATCGGATGCGGACGCAAAGCTTGACATTCCCTGCGCGGTTATCGCGGACGGCAACAGCGCAAGCGCTTCCGAGGTGTTCTGCGGGGCGCTTCAGGATTATGACGCAGCTGAAATAGTCGGAACACAGACCTTCGGAAAGGGAATCGTGCAGTCGATAATTTCTCTTTATGACGGTTCGGCTATAAAAATTACGGTGGAGGATTATTATACGCCAAACGGAAACAATATACACAATATAGGGATTACGCCTGACATAAAGGCGGAGCTTGACGCCGAGGCTCTGGATTTTGTGAAGAACCATGGACTTTTGAAGCTTGGCGAGGAAGGCAGGGATTCGCAGCTTAACGCGGCTGTAGAATATATTAAAACTAAAATTAATTAGCACGAGAACAGCGGCGCGCAAAGCAAACGCGTCGCTGTATATCATTTAAAGATGTATATTAAAACATATTCTGAAGATTCCCTTGTTTTATCCTTAACGGCATACTACAAGGGAATTTCCGCGTTTTCACGCTGAATTATAAATTCAAATATTTAAGGGATTTTGAGGAGAAGACCAATGAACGACTTGAAAATGCTTCTGTTTGATCTTGACGGAACGCTGCTGCGCAGTGATAAGACGATTTCCGAAAATACGCTGCATTCACTGAGAAGATACAGGGAAAAGGGCGTGCTGATAGGCGTGTCAACGTCGAGGAGCGAGCAGAACGCGCTTGGTTTTACAGAAAAATTGCGGCCGGAGGTGCTTATCACAAGCGGCGGAGCGTTGGTGAAGTATAATGACGAGTACATATACAGGGCTGAATTTTCGGTCGAGGAAACAAGACGCATTATCGGGCTGGCAAGGGACGTTTGCGGCTGCGACTGTGAGATGACCGCCGATACGGTCGAAGCGCATTACTGGAATTATAAAGTCGAGCCTAAAAAACAGGATAAGAGCTGGGGAGACAGCATATATACGGATTTTGATGATTTTAATCAAAATACGCTTAAAATATGCGTGGAGATATTTGATGAAAATGCGGCAAAGCGTCTGAGGGAATTGCTGAAGGATTGCGACTGCGCGCGTTTTTCGGACGGATATTGGTATAAATTCACCCGAAAGACCGCGACGAAGGAAAAAGCGATTTCCGTGGTCTGTTCCGTGTGCGGTATCGGCACTGAGCAGATCATGGCGTTCGGAGACGATTATTCGGACATCGGTATGCTGGAGTTGTGCGGAAAAGGCGTGGCGATGGGAAACGCGATAGACGAGGTAAGGGAGAGGGCGGATATCGTGATAGGAAGTAATGATGATGACGGTATTGCGGAGTACTTGAATATGTGTTATACTAAATAATAATTATGGTTATTCGTAGCAGATCAGAAAGGCGGCGATACTATGACAATAGGAGGACTTGGCGGGTACAGCCCGTATCAGTATTCACAGGCTGGATTTTTTAATTCCGGGAAACCGGCGGAGAGCGCAGACGGTACGGAAAAGGCGGGTAAGCCGGCTGATGAAGATTCGGTGAAGAAGGCGGGACGCCGTTCGTCACCTGAGGAGTGCCAGACATGCAAGGAACGCAAATATCAGGACGGCTCGGACGAGAACGTGTCCTTTAAATCGGCGGCTCATATTTCACCGGAATCAGCGGGCGCAAGAGTGCGGGCCCACGAGCAGGAGCATGTAAGCAACGCGTATTCAAAAGCGGCGGAGAAGGACGGCAAGGTCGTCAGAGCCAGCGTATCCATACGCACCGCGGTATGTCCTGAATGCGGACGCACCTATGTTTCCGGCGGAACTACCAACACCATGATAAAGTATCCCAATGAGAAGAATCCTTATCAGAAGAACCGGAAAATACAGGATTCGATCGGTCTTAAAGGACGTAATATTGATTATGTGGCGTAGCGGCGCGCATAGATACGAGGCGGATCAAGATGGCATCAGATAGCAGGCATAAGAAAAAATACCGTGTACGCAAGGGAAGGGTTGCGGCTGCCGCCGGAATACTGGCGGTCGTTGTCGCTGCGATCGTAGGCGTATGCGTATTTTTTGGAAATAAAGGCAATAATGATAAAAGCGGCAGTCCGGGAAATAAGAACACGGTCAATGCCGATGAGATATCCCGAAACGGAGAATATATCGAAATAGATCTTGATGACTGTAATCTTTATGTCGGCAGCATACTTCGGCTTAAATGTAGCTCACAGCCGGAGGAATACGCGGACAAAGTGATCTGGAGCAGTTCCGACGCGGAGGTTGTTTCGGTCAACGGCAAAGGAGATATCATCGTCAAAGCGGAGGGAAGCGCCGCGGTTACGGCTACCTGCGGTATTTTGTCGGATTCCGTTATAATAAAAGCCGTGAGCAAAGGCTCAGGCAATTATGACACCGATCTTCCGGTATATGATATAGAGGACGGAAAAGTAGTGGAGATACAGACCGGAGCGCAGGGGAATAAGCCCGATCAGGAACAGAATACGCGTCCGGCGGATAACCCCGGTCCCTCAGTTCCTACACAGGGAGGAGATAAGCAGACTTCGGGCAATCAGGAAAAGCCGCCTGCATTTACTCTGCCGGTTCCCACAGTCAGACCGGACGATCCGGTCATACCTACAGCTCCTGTTGAGCCGGGAGGCGACGAACCGGTCGAAAAGCCTACCGAGAAGGAGCCGGATACCGATCCGGAGCTTACGGAAAAGCTTGTTTCGGACATAAGGGAAGCCGGTTTTTCAAGGTATCTTGAGGATACATATATTTACGTCGAGTCAGGAAACTATCTCGGTGAGATTATAGTGGGCGATTCGTTTGTTCAGATATATGTTATGACGAGGACGACGGCGTTTGACGCTTCGCTCAAGCGTGTGATAATGTCGCTTCTTCCGACCGGGTACGAAAATGTTTTTGCGCAGCTTATAAGCGCCGAGACTGACAGGACTTTCAGCACGGACGGCTACAAGGTGAGAATTGTCGCGCCTTCCGGAGGCGGACACGCGCAGCTTATTATATATTATTGATTCTGACGGCGGCGCGGCCTGATATTTTTGGAGGCAACATGATTAATAAAAGAAAAGTACGGCTTATGACAAGAACCGCTATGTATGAAAAGCACGAATGCTCGGAGGATGTTCCCAAGGCGAAGTATTACAAAAGCGATTATGTCGGTCTGCATATGTGGACCACTGCCGTTGCCGTTACCGCGGCTTATATAATAATACTTCTTCTGATTATAGCGTGTAATTTTGAATATTTTGTAAATAATCTTACGAAACTTAACTATACGCTGCTTGTGGTTATTATGGCGACCGCTTATGCGGCTATGATGATATTTTTCCTTCTTGTGGCGTATTTTGTATATTCTTACAAATATGTTGAGGCTGAGAACGGTATTAAAATATATCAAAGCAGGCTCCACAAGATTTTTCTTATGAACAAGGAAGACAGAAAGCGTAAGGGAGGCTTGCTCAAATGATTACAGGACTGCTTATCTTCCGGGATAAATTAAAAGCTTTTTACGCTAAAGGCGGCGTTTATATAAGGCATATACTCCGCTTTGCGCTCGCCTTTCTTGCGACATATGTGGTTGGCAGGGTGATCGGCAACGGAAGCATGATTTCAAGCCCGCTTATATGCGCGGCGATCGCTCTTATATGCGCTTTTGTGCCGTTGAATATAACGGTTGTTGTGTCTACGGTATATATTATCATACACTTGTTTGGGATATCACTTGAGCTGGCGGTCATCGGAGCGGCTGTGATACTTGTGGTATACCTTCTTTACTTCCGCTTCACGCCCAAAACGGGATTTCTTCTGATACTCACGCCGCTTTTATTCTGTCTGCGCGTTCCGTATATCGTGCCGGTGATAGCGGCGCTTACGGTGGGAATGTCGGGAATAGTGCCGTCGGTGTGCGGGGTATTCATATACTATCTGGTTGATTTCGCCGCCAAAAACGCGAACGCGATAATTACTATGGACACGGACAACGCTTTACAGAACATAACTTTTATTTTTAATAATATACTTACCAATAGGGAGCTTATTGTTATCGCGGTATCTTTTGCCGTTGTGATTACGATGATATATCTGATAAAAAGGCTTTCTGTCAATTATTCATGGATAATCGCGATAATCGCGGGCTGCGTTACCGACGCTCTCATTCAGATAATCGCTTTTTCTGTGCTTGAGGTGGAATACAATTTCCTTATGATGTTAGGAGGACATCTGCTTGCGATACTTGTCGGGCTTGCGATGAATCTCTTTATATTTACCGTCGATTACTCGGCGGCGGAGTTTGTGCAGTTTGAGGACGACGATTACTACTATTATGTCAAAGCGATCCCCAAGGCTTCAGTCGCGAAAAGGGACGTGACTGTAAAGCGCATTAACGACGCGGGCAGAAATAAGGGCTTTGTCCATACCGAGAGCTACGATGACGAGAACGAAGCAGAAAGCGAAGAAGAAATATAGCCGTCGGCAGCGCGGTTAAATACGGCTTGACAGTTATGGCGGGCCAGATGAGAGAATGGTGTTGAATATGCAGTCGATAGTCAGTTTTTTTGAAGAATACCTGTCAAATTTCTACATACCGAAATCATGGCTTGTCTCAAATATTTTTGAGATCATCATTCTTGCTGTCCTTATTTATGAGATCATAGCGTGGGTAAAGACCACGAGGGCGTTCGCGCTTCTCAAAGGAATAATCGTACTTCTTATATTCTGGATACTTGCTTATCTTTTTAATTTTACCACTATACTCTGGATAGGCGGCAAAATAATCAACATAGCGATCATCGCGCTCGTCGTTATTTTTCAGCCCGAACTCAGAAAAGTTCTTGAACAGCTCGGACAGCGCAAGCTGTTTTCACGGCTTCTGCCTTTTAACGACAAAAAAGACAGGGGCGAGCGCTGTACGGATAAGACGGTCGAAGAGCTGGTGAAGGCGAGCTTTGAGCTTGGCAAAACAAAGACCGGCGCTCTCATGGTTATCGAGCAGGAGATTTTGCTTACCGAATATGAAAAAACCGGAATACCGATAGACGCGATAGTGACAAGTCAGCTTTTGATAAATATATTCGAGCATAATACTCCGCTGCATGACGGGGCGGTCATCATACGCGGAGACAGGGTTACGGCGGCAACCTGCTATCTTCCCCTGTCGGATAATATGCGTATAAGCAAGGAGCTTGGCACAAGGCACAGGGCGGCTCTCGGAATCTCTGAAGTGACAGACACGCTTACGATAATCGTATCGGAGGAGACCGGAAAGGTGTCGATTGCTATTGCCGGAGAGCTTTTTAGGGATGTTAACGCCGATTATTTAAAGAGCAAGCTCACTTTTCTTCAGAAAAAAACGATAGACGTCCAGCGTTATAAACTCTGGAAGAAGGGGGGCAAGTGATATGAAATTTTTTAAGGACATCAAGATCAAGGATCTTATTTTCAAGAATTTCGCGCTCAAAATACTCGCGGTCATACTTGCCGCCGTATTGTGGATAGTCATTGTCAATGTCGATAATCCTTCGCAGCGCAAGACTATCTCGGGCATTACGGTAAACCTTCTGAACGGGGATGTATTGACGGACATGGATTATATATATCAGGTTAATTCCGGTTCGGTCATTTCAATAGTCGTAAAAGCGCCTCAGACTATTGTGGAGGAGCTTAAAGCGTCGGATTTTACCGCGTACGCCGATCTTAGCGAGCGCGCGGCTGATTCCGACAAGGTTCCGATACATGTGTCATGCAATAAGGAGGATATAGAGAATCAGGTGGACATTATAAGCCTGAGGACCGAGTATGTTCAGCTTTCGATAGACAATAAGGTTGACCGTGATTTTGAACTGACTGTGGATATTTCCGGGAATCCCGCCGAGGATTATATCGTGGGAGGACATTCGATTTCGCCTACGACTATCAAGGTTACGGGAGCGGAATCAATAGTAAGCCGTATTGAAACGGCGGTTCTTCGCTATAATGTGGACGGTATGACCGACAATATAGACGACGCGGTGGTTCCTGTATTTCTGGATGCCAAGGGCAACGAGGTAAATACGGATAAACTGAGCGTGAGCAGAAAGACGATAAGGCTCAAGATCGATATATTCCCTACCAAATGGGTTCCCGTTAATTTCTCTGTTTCGGGAGAGCCGGAGGAGGGATACGAGATGACAGGCTATGAGCCGAATCTTGAATCGGTGAAAATAGCCGCTTCAAGAGAGCAGCTGGCTTCCATCTCGGCAATAGACGTACCGTCGGGAGCGATAGATATAACGGGGCTGAATCAGGATACGACTTTATCCGCCGAGCTTTTGACATATCTGCCTAACGGATGCACGATCGTTTCTTCGCAGAATAAGCTTGAGGTGGCGGTTAAATTCGAGAAGGTCGTGACGGCGGAGATAGGTATTCCTGTCAATGACATAAAAATATCAGGTATCAACAATGATTACGAATATGAGATAACCGCGGGAGGAGGCAATACCCTGACCGTTGAGATCTCCGGACGCGAGAGTGTGATAAATCAGATAAACGCGGGAGACTTGGTCCTTTCCGCCGACGTGTCGGGCAGGGGCGAAGGACGCTTTAAAATACCGGTTGCAATTGAGGAAGACGACAGATTTACAGTCGTGTCCGACAATTATCTTGACGTGCTGATAATCAGGATACCCGAGGAGACAACGCCGGAAGAGACCACGGAGGCGACGGAGGAAACGCTGCCGGTGGACGCGCAGCCTCAGGCTACCTTGCCTGAGCCGGAATCTGCGGAGTGATTTTTATATAAAAGACAGATTATATTTTTTGCAGGATTGGAGAATAAAATGGCGAGAATATTCGGAACTGACGGAGTAAGGGGAATTGCCAACAAGGAGCTTACGGTTGAGCTTGCGATGAATCTCGGAAAAGCGGGGGCTTATGTACTTACGAAAGAAAACGCGCATAAGCCGACAATACTTGTAGGCTGCGACACAAGAGTATCAGGGGAGATGCTTGCAAACGCGCTGATGGCGGGGATATGTTCGGTGGGAGCGGACGCGGTCTACGCGGGAGTTATTCCGACGCCCGCCGTCGCTTATCTTACCAGACATTACGGATACGACGCGGGGGTCGTTATATCCGCTTCGCATAATCCGGCGGAGTATAACGGCATCAAGTTTTTCAGCAAGACAGGATATAAGCTTCCCGACCTGCTTGAGGATGAGATCGAAGAAGTTATGAGGATGAACTCGGCGGAGCTTCCGATGCCGATAGGCGGCGAAGTCGGAAGCGTTACATATAATTACAGTGCGAAAGACGACTATGTTGATTTTGCCGGCTCCCTTCTGGATATAGATCTTTCGGGACTTAAGATAGTAGTCGATACCGCGGACGGCGCGGCGTTTTATACCGCTGAAGCGACTTTAAGGGCGTTAGGCGCGGATCCGGTTATGATACATAATAAGCCGGACGGGGTAAATATCAACAGAGGCTGCGGCTCAACGCATCTTGAGGAGCTTATGGAACGCGTTGTTGCGGAAAATGCCGACATCGGTATCGCTTTTGACGGCGACGCGGACAGAATGCTCGCGGTGGACGAGAAAGGACGCCTTGTCGACGGCGACCAGATAATGGCAATATGCGGTTTATATATGAAAAAACAGGGCAGACTTAAAAAGGACACTATTGTTGCCACCGTTATGAGCAATCTTGGCTTTTTCCAGATGGGAAAGCGCGAGGGCGTGGATATCGTGCAGACAAAGGTAGGGGACAGATACGTTCTTGAGTATATGCTTGCCAATGACTGCAATCTTGGAGGCGAGCAGTCGGGACATATTATTTTCCTTGATGAAAATACGACGGGCGACGGTCTTTTGAGCGCGCTTCACCTGCTTGAAGTTATGACCGCGACGGGCAGCAGACTGTCAGAGCTTGCAGGGGTCATGACGGTGCTCCCTCAGGTGCTTGTCAATGCTTCGGTGTCCAATATCAAAAAAGAATATTACATGGAAAATAAGGCGATCGCGGATGCGATAGCCGATCTTGAGGCGCGGTTTGACGGAGCCGGAAGAGTGCTTATCAGACCTTCGGGAACCGAGCCGCTTGTCCGGGTTATGATTGAAGGAAGCGACAGGGAATTTATCGGGAAAGAGGCGAAGGCTCTGGCTCTCCTTATAGAGCAGAATATCGGAGAATCCTCGTTATAGGGACTGCTTCGCGGGAAGGTTAAGGAAAACAGATGAACGGCGTTACCGAAAAATATCCGGAGGTCGATGTGGTCATTCCGGTATATAAGCCGGGCAAAGAATTGCTCGGCCTTCTGCAAAAACTTCAGAAACAGACCAATCCGGTTAATAGGATCATTATAATTAATACGGAAAAGGTCTTTTTTGATGAGAATAAATATATGATATCTCCGGGCATAGAGGTGTATCATATCAGCCGGGAGGAGTTTGACCACGCGGCGACAAGGCGTATGGGTATGGATAAATCTTCGGCGAAATATGTGCTGTTTATGACAATGGACGCAGTGCCGAAGGACAAATACCTTGTTGAAAGGCTCGCGGAGGGATTTAAAGGCAGAAACACCGCCGTAGCCTACGCCAGACAGCTGCCTAAAAAAGGCTGCCGTCTAATAGAGAGGTTTTCAAGAGAATATAATTATCCCGCCGATGATATGTACAAAACGGCGGAGGATATAAACAGGCTCGGCATAAAAACATTTTTCTGCTCCGACGTGTGCGCGATGTATGACAGGGAGGTTTTTCAGAAACTGGGAGGCTTTACGGAGAGGGCGATATTCAATGAGGATATGGTGTATGCCGCCAAAGCCGTTGACGCCGGCTACGGCATAATGTACTGCGCCCGCGCGATGGTCCGTCATTCGCATAATTACGGCTGTATTGAGCAGTTCAGGCGGAATTTCGATCTGGGCGTGTCGCAGACGGAGCATCCTGAGGTTTTCGGACGCGTAAGCTCGGAATCCGAGGGCATAAGGCTTGTGAGGAAAACAGCCGCCTACCTTTGCCGTAAAGGACATTGGTATGAGCTGCCGTATCTCGCTCTTGTCAGCGCGTCCAAATATCTCGGTTACCGTATGGGCAGGAGATATGAAAAGCTTTCGCGCCGCAGAATACTCAGGTATACCAATAACAGGTATTACTGGAAAATGTAATAAAAACTTAACACAAAAGTAACAGAAAAATTGTTGCCCTTTATTTTGGCTTGATGTATTATTGAGCTATCAGATGGGGAAGTGGGGATATTTTGATAAGAAGAAATCAAAAATATTTGAACAAGCTTCACGTTTTGATGGACGCGATCATAATAATAGCCGCGTACATTTCGGCGTGGGCGATTAAATTTGAGACTATCATCTTTAAAGAAGATATAGGACGTCTGGATATAAAATATTATCTTTATGCGCTTGCGATGATTGTACCGGGATACCTTATCCTGTATGCTCTGAGCAGTCTTTATACTCCCAAGCGGATGCACGGACAGCGGTACGAGATCTTCAATATTATCAGGGCCAACGCTTTCGGACTTCTGATAATTATTTTTGTGCTTTACCTTATAAAGCTTATAGATTTTTCGCGCGTGATGATGTTTCTTTTCTGCGTGCTGAATATCCTCTATGAGATAATTGCGAGAGTCTTTCTCAGAATGCTTCTTCGCAGCATCAGAAGAAGGGGCTTTAATCAGAAGCATATAGTGCTTGTGGGATACAGCCGCGCCGCCGAGGGCTATATAGACAGAGTAAAGATGTTCCCTCAATGGGGATACGGAGTTGTCGGTATTCTTGACGATAATGTTGAAATAGGAAAGACCTACAGAGGCGAAAAAGTTATCGGCAGAGTGGAGGATATAGAATCGGTGCTTAACGCCAACGATATCGACGAGATAGCCATAACTCTCGGACTTGCTGAGTACGCCAAGCTTGAGAAGGTGGTCGCCGTATGCGAGAAGTCGGGAGTGCACACGAAGTTCATACCGGATTATAACAATATCATCCCCACAAGACCGTATATAGAGGACGTACAGGGACTTCCTGTCATCAATATAAGGCGCGTTCCGTTAAACGGAATGTTCAACAGGGCGGTCAAGAGGTTGTCCGATATCGTTATCGGGAGTATCGCTATCGTTTTGTTTTCTCCGGTAATGCTTATCGTGGCCCTGATCGTAAGATGCTCGTCGCGGGGACCTGTAATATATAAGCAGGAGCGCGTGGGGAGGCATAACAAGGAATTCAAGATGTACAAGTTCCGTTCCATGAGAGTGGAGAATGACGGAAGCGACAAAAGCAAGTGGACTACTCCGAACGATCCCAGAGTCACGGGCTTCGGCAAGTTTATTCGTAAGACAAGCCTTGACGAGCTTCCGCAGCTTTTTAACGTGATAAAGGGCGATATGAGCCTTGTCGGGCCGCGCCCCGAAAGGATATTTTATGTTGAGCAGTTCAAGGAAGAGATACCGCGGTATATGATAAAGCATCAGGTCCGCCCCGGAATGACAGGATGGGCGCAGGTAAACGGTCTGCGCGGGGACACATCCATAGAAAAGCGGATAGAATGCGATTTGTATTACATTGAAAACTGGAGTCTTCTTTTTGACTTCAAAATACTTGTGCGGACTGTGTTTAAGGGGTTTGTGAATAAGAACGCTTATTAGAATCGGTGCTGAAAGGGATTGTATAAATGGCTAAGTATAAAGATTTTGACGACGATTACGATTATGACGATGAAGAGGAAATATATGAGGAAACTTATAGGGACAAGAAAAAACACCTGAGGGAAGAGGCGTATACGGACGAAGTCGAATACGGGAGAAGACAGAAAGCGCCTAAGAAACGTAAGGGAATCAAAAGATGGGTGCTTGCGCTTATTTTTGTGGTTGAGATCATACTGCTTCTTGTGCTGCTTCTTGTGTACTATATTATAGGCAAGATAAATATGATAGAGTATACCCCCATCAATAAGGACGCGATCGTTATCAATCCTGATATAGATAAGGATTATACGGAGGAGGTCCTTGACGGCTATACCAATATCCTTCTTCTCGGAACCGACATAAGAGACAATGCGTCGAAGGATGTGCTTTTTAAGGTCGGTGAGAACCATACCGATTCGATAATCGTTGCGAGCATCAATAATAAGACCAAAGAAGTACGTCTCGTGTCTGTGTACAGGGATACGATTTTACAGATGTCGGACGTAAACAATGCCGGGGAACCTAAATTCGACAAGGCGACCGAGGCTATTTTCTGGTACGGGATCGAGTCCGCGATAAGCATGATAAACGTCAATCTGGACCTCGATATACAGGATTACATTATGGTAAACTGGGAGGCGCTGATACAGATAATCGACGCCGTCGGCGGGATAGACCTTGAGATAAACGATACCGAGCTTTACTGGATAAATGCCTACCTTCACGATACCAGCGAGAATACGGGAAGGGATTTTGAGTATGTCGAGCATTCAGGCTTCGTGCATCTTGACGGAATCCAGGCCACTTCGTACTGCCGTATAAGATACGGCGGGGGCAGCGATTACAGAAGGACAGAAAGGCAGAGGACCGTAATCGGATTAGTGCTTGAAAAGGCAAAAAGCATCGACATAACGCAGATAAATTCCGCGATCAACAGTATTTTTGGAAATGTGGCGACTAGCCTTGAACTGAGCGAGATATTTGATCTGGCGAAATCCGTCACAAGCTATTCGCTCACGGATACGGCGGGACTTCCTTTCTCGCTCACGGATCAGATACAGTATCCCGCGGGTCTTCCGAATATAACCGATCCGGTATTTCCCACGACGCTTGAGGACAGCGTTGTGGAGCTGCATAAATTCCTGTTCGGCACGGAAAATTATTCAGTGTCCGATACCGTTAAGAGTATAAGCGACGAGATCGCCGCTATTGTTGCCGCGGGAAAACGCAAGGAAAACGATTTTTAATCTGAAACTGACCGGAGGATTATATGAACCGAAGAAAAATAATTATAACGGGCTGCAACGGACAGCTTGGCAGGGCGATAAACAGGGAATATGAGGGAAACGACGGATATGAGCTTATAAATACGGATGTCGGGGAGCTTGACATTGTTTCGGAGGAGGCTGTGCTTAAGCTTGTTGACGAGGTAAGACCGTACGCGATAATCAACTGCGCCGCTCATACCAATGTGGACAAATGCGAGACCGACTCGGACAACGCTTACCGCATAAACGCTATAGGACCGCGCAATCTTGCCGTCGCGTCTGCGAGATACGGAGCGAGACTCATGCATATATCGACGGATTATGTTTTTTCGGGCGACGGTGAAAGACCGTATACGGAGTTCGATACTCCCGCTCCCAGAAGTATGTACGGAGCGACAAAGCTTGCCGGAGAGAATTTCGTGAGGGAATTTGCGAAGGAGTATTTTATTGTCAGGACCGCGTGGCTTTACGGAGAAGGAAAGAACTTCGTGAGAACGATGCTCGCGCTTTCGGAAAAAAACGACGAGGTCAGCGTTGTAAGCGACCAGATAGGTTCGCCGACTAGCGCCGCGGAGCTTGCCAAAGCCGTTGTAAGTCTTTTGCCCACGGATAATTACGGAACCTTCCATGGGACCTGCGAAGGGGTGTGCTCGTGGGCTGATTTCGCGTCTGAGATATTCCGGCTTGCCGGAAAGAATACAAAGGTCAATTATATTACAAGCGCTCAGTATGCCGCTATGTATCCGGCTTCAGCCAAAAGACCGGCTTATTCGGTGCTTGACAATTATATGCTGCGTCTCACTGGTGGTTATCGTTTTGCCGATTGGAAAGACGCTATCGCCGCTTATATGAGAGATTATATTGAATAAATGGTAAATTTGTGGTAAAATAAGCGTAAGCGCTTATTTTCATTCTGCGTTCGCCGAATATGCCTTTGGTATGCTCGGCTCGTCGCGTATATGGTAAAATATATAACTATTTTTGGGAGGAAATCGTTTTGAGAACTTATCTTGTGACAGGAGGAGCCGGCTTTATCGGTTCAAACTATATACATTATATGTTCCGCAAGTATGACGGAGCGATCAGGATAATAAACGTGGACTGTCTTACCTATGCGGGTAACCTTGAGAATCTCAAGGACATTGAGAACAGGGAGAATTACGCGTTTGTGAAGGCGGATATATGCGACAGTGAGGCAATAGACAGGATCTTTGCCGAAAACGATGTCGACAGGGTGGTTCACTTCGCGGCGGAAAGCCATGTTGACAGAAGTATCCGCAATCCGGAGATATTTGTCCAGACCAATGTTCTCGGAACAGCCGTGATGCTCAACGCTGCCAAAAAAGCGTGGGAGCTTCCTGACGGGACATATAAGGCGGATAAGAAATTTCTTCATGTTTCGACGGACGAAGTGTACGGATCTCTTCCCGACGACGACAACGCCTTTTTTTATGAGACAAGCCCGATAGATCCTCACAGCCCGTATTCCGCGAGCAAGGCATCCTCGGATATGCTTGTGAAAGCTTATATTGACACATATCATTTCCCGGCTAACATCACAAACTGCAGTAATAACTACGGACCTTACCAGTTCCCCGAAAAGCTGATTCCGCTTATTATCAATAACGCGTTAAACGGTAAAAAGCTGCCTGTTTACGGAGATGGAAAGAATGTCCGCGACTGGCTTTATGTGGACGACCATGCGAAAGCGATCGATATGGTGCAGGAAAACGGGGTTCTCGGAGAGAGATATAATATAGGCGGTCATAACGAGAAACAGAATATTGAAATAATAAAGACTATTCTTGAGACGCTTACCGAAATGCTTCCGGACAGCGATCCCAGAAAAGCGGCGATAAACGAGGATCTTATAAGCTACGTTGAAGACCGCAAGGGACATGACAGAAGGTACGCGATAGCGCCGGACAAGATAAAGAACGACATCGGCTGGTATCCCGAAACGATGTTCAAGGACGGAATAAAGCTCACTATCAAGTGGTATTTTGAGCATGAGGACTGGATGCGCAATGTGACAAGCGGAGACTATCAGAAGTATTACAATGAAATGTACAAGTAAGTTCAGACGGGAATATTGATATGAAACCATTAAAAATATCCAAGGCCCGTATAGCGGGAATCGTGTCAGTCTCGATAGTGCTGGCGTGCGTATTCAGGCTGTATATGATCGGCGGAATAGACGGACTGCTTTTTAGCGGCGGTCAGGAGGCGGGCTTTAATACCGCTTTTGTCCGCAGGGCGGCATCGGCAGTTTTAGGCTCGTGGCAGACATATGTTTTCGCGCTGCTTGCGGGAGCGGCGGGATGGCTCGTTTCGGTCAGACCGGAAATATCGGAATTCGTATATAAATACAGATATCCGATAGCAGCCGCGCTTTTTGTAATATGCGTCGCCGCCGGATTATCCGGCTCGTCCATAGGGATGTGGTGCGAAAGCTTCGGAGTTAAGGATTCGGGACTGCTACTTGGGACTTCAAGACCTATTCGCTCCGATGAATGGGCGGTAGGGACGCCTACGCTGCTCGCTCAGGCTTACAACAGCGGCAATTCGTACGCGTATTTCAGCGATACTATAAGAGGGACGCTCACA
This sequence comes from uncultured Butyrivibrio sp., assembly GCA_910577605.1. Classification (GTDB taxonomy): domain Bacteria; phylum Bacillota; class Clostridia; order Lachnospirales; family Lachnospiraceae; genus Eshraghiella. Next base: position 43,678 of record CAJTON010000002.1, on the reverse strand, counting down.
GATTACTTTATGGGCTTCAGACAGCCCGTTTACGACATAGCAATGATATTCAGACCGTTCCAGCTCGGATATCTGTTTCTTCCGGTTGCGAACGCCATGTCTTTTTATTGGTTCGGCCGTCTGGCAGTTCTTGCTCTTGTCAGTTTTGAGTTCGGGATGCTTCTTACAAATAAACGTAAGGGGCTTTCAGCTGTTTTTATGCTTCTTGTCTGCTTTGCCCCCGCGCTTCAATGGTGGTTTACGACGGCGCTGACAGAGCTGCTCATATATTCCATGCTGTCCATTGTACTTTTTGACAGATACGCCAAAGAAAAATCCTGGGCAAAAAGGATTCCTTATACTTTGGGGATACTTATGTGCGCGGGCTGTTTTATTATGGTTCTGTATCCGGCGTGGCAGGTCCCGCTTGTATTTGTGCTGCTTGGATTCATATTGTATGTGATACTTGAGAACAGAAAAAATTTTCACTTCGGGATAAAGGACGCGGCGGTTATCGCGACGGGCTGCGCGGGAGTTGCGGCGCTTATTTTGTATATTATGAGCAAATCTGCGGAGACAGTAAACGCGATCTCACAGACGGTATATCCGGGCGAGCGGTTTGAGACGGGCGGCGGCTGCTTTGCGCATATCAACGAATATATAAATAATATCTGGATGACGATTACCGGGTATGTTCCCGGAACGGGAAATAATGTGTGCGAGAATTCAAGATTCATCGACCTTTTCCCTCTATGCTATGTGCCGGCTTTTGTCGTGTTTATAAGGGACAGGGTAAAAGACAAACTGCTCATAATACTTACGGTTCTGAGCGCTTTTCTTGGCGTATGGTGCGCCGTTGGATTTCCGTCTTTTCTTGCCAAAATAACGTTTATGTATAACTCTCCGGCGGGCAGGACTGTCATAATTTTCGGTTTCTGCAATATAATGCTTTTGATAAGGGGAATGGCGCTTATGACAAAACCGCTCGGACGCGGAGCGTGCGCGGCTGCAGCAGGAGCGTGCGTGCTTGTTCCCGCAGCGTCAAACTTCATATTTAGCGGAAGCTTTTATAAGGAACAGACTTTGCCGAAGCTCGCTTTGCTTGCGGCGTCTGTAATTATTTTCGCGGCGCTCTTTTATCTTGTGCTTCGCGGGGGCCATAAAAAAGCCCGTCCGCTCTTTGGAGCGCTTGTGCTCGTGGTGGCGTTCATGGGAGGCGCGGCTGTCAACCCTTTGAGAAGGGGTGTGGACGCGGTGGAAAATGTTCCGTGGGTCAGAGAGATCAATGAAATAGGAGAAAGCGCCGAGAACAGCGGCGACGGTTCGTACGACAGCAGGTTATGGCTGGTTGACAGCGAATTCCTCCCGTCAAGCAATCTACCGCTTCTTTGCGGACGCACAACGTTTAACGCTACAGCCGTATATCCTGATATGGAGACGCTTGGAATACTCGACCCGGACGGACGCTATAATGAAATTTACAACAGGTACGCGCATATTACTTCGGTAATCGTAGCCGAGGGTGAGGCGAGATTTGAATCGGGCGGAGCCGACGACAGATTTATAGTGTATCTTACGCTTGACGACGCCAAAAAAATCGGAGTTGATTACATAACTTCGAGGCGCAGTCTTGACGGAATGGAAACGGAAAATACGAAGCTTGTCCGTCTGAACGACAGCGGCGAATACTATATTTACAGATTACAGTAAGAAGGAGATTTATATGAAAGGTATTATTCTTGCCGGAGGCTCCGGCACAAGACTTTATCCTCTGACGAAGGCAATATCAAAGCAGATAATGCCCGTATACGATAAACCGATGATCTACTATCCCCTTTCCACGCTTATGCTTGCGGGGATAAGGGATGTGCTTATCATATCGACAAGAAGGGATCTTCCCGTATTTCAGGAGCTTCTTGGCGACGGCTCGCAGCTTGGCATGAATTTTTCATATGAGATACAGGAGGTTCCGAGAGGACTTGCGGACGCTTTTATTGTCGGCGAGAAGTTTATCGGTAACGACAGGGTGGCGCTTGTGCTGGGAGACAATATCTTTTACGGGCAGAGTTTTTCAAGGGTGCTGCTGAACGCGGCGTCGAGGGAAAGTGGAGCCACTATTTTCGGATATTATGTAAAAGATCCCACCGAGTACGGGGTTGTGGAGTTTGACGCGGACGGCAAGGCGATCTCCATAGAGGAGAAGCCCGCCATGCCCAAATCCAACTACGCGGTTCCGGGACTTTATTTTTACGATAACAGCGTCGTGGAGATAGCCAAGAACGTAAAACCTTCAAAGCGCGGGGAGATCGAGATCACCAGCGTGAACAACGAGTATCTTCGCCGCGGGGACCTTTATGTGGAGACGCTTGGCAGAGGCTTCGCGTGGCTCGACACGGGCAATCACGACGCGCTTCTGGACGCGGCGGATTTTGTGGCGGCGTTCCAGAAAAGACAGGGACTCTACATATCCTGCATAGAGGAGATCGCGTTTAAGAGAGGTTTTATAAGCAGGGAACAGCTTGTGAATCTTGCTCAGCCGCTTTTAAAAACTGAATACGGAAAATATCTTATCGACGTTGCGAACGGATTATGATGAATATAAATCGAGAGGTGTGGACAGAATGGGACAGATAAGTGTTACGACTTGTGAAATAGAGGGGCTTAAAGTTATAGAGCCTAAGGTTTTTAAAGACGAGAGAGGATATTTTTACGAATCCTACAATTACAACGATTATTCCGCCGCCGGAATAACGGAGCAGTTCGTGCAGGATAATCAGTCTTCCTCGTCAAAAGGAGTTTTAAGAGGACTTCATTTTCAGAAAAATTATCCTCAGGCGAAGCTTGTCAGGGTCATAAGGGGCGAGGTCTTTGACGTTGCCGTGGATCTGCGCGAGGGTTCCGTGACCTACGGAAAATGGTTCGGACTTATTCTTTCCGAGGAAAACAAAAAGCAGCTTTATGTGCCGAAGGGATTTGCTCACGGTTTTGTCGTGCTTTCCGATTACGCTGAGTTCGCCTATAAATGCACCGAATTTTATCATCCGGGCGATGAGGGCGGAATCGTATGGAACGATCCGGACATAGGAATAGACTGGCCCATACCAAAGGATATGGAGCTTAAAATTATCGAGAGGGACAGAAACTGGCCCGGAATAAAGGATTACAAAAAGGTCAATAAGCAATGAAAAAAATGCTTGCCAATTTTAATAAGTACAGGCCGCTTTTAAATGAGCTTGTTATAAGGGACGTTAAAACCAAATACAGAAGGTCTGTGCTTGGAGTTTTGTGGACGCTCTTAAACCCTCTTCTCATGATGGTTGTGCTGTCCGTAGTATTTTCAAGGATATTCAGGTTTGAGGTTGACAATTATCCGCTGTATCTGCTCAGCGGACAGGTTGTCTTTACTTTTTTTTCTACATCAACGACCATGGCGATGAGCGCGATACTTGACAATGCGCCGCTGATAAAGAAAGTATATGTGCCTAAATATATGTTTGTTCTTTCAAGAACGGTGTCGAGCGCGATAAATCTTATGGCGTCGCTTTCGGCGCTTATCATAGTCATGTTCTGTACGCGCGCGCAGCTTCACTATACTGTGCTGCTTTCCGTTTTTCCGGTTTTATCGCTTATTATGTTCACCTTCGGAGTGGGAATGATACTTGCGACGATAGCCGTCAAGTTCAGGGATATCGTGCATCTTTATTCTGTGCTGACGACTGCCCTTATGTACCTTACTCCGGTCATATATCCGCTTTCGGAGCTGCCTGACTGGGTCAGGCGCGTAGTTCTGATCAATCCGCTTACAAGCATACTTGAGATGTTCAGGGGCTTTGTAATATACGGAACGATGCCGGACCTGCTTACGACGCTGATGACGGTCGTGCCGAGTATTATTGTAATACTGCTAGGATGCCGTGTTTTTTACAAAAATCAGGATAATTTTATTCTTTATGTGTAGGAGATTGGGACGATGGACAAAAATGATACGATCATATCGGTAAACGACGTTTCCATGCGCTTCAATCTTGCGAGGGAAAAGGTTGACAGTCTTAAGGAATATATAATACGCGCGGTCAAAGGGAAGCTCCAGTATGACGAGTTCTGGGCGTTAAACGATGTGAGCTTTGACGTTAACAGGGGGGATTCGGTCGGTCTTATCGGGCTTAACGGCAGCGGCAAAAGCACGCTCCTGAAGGTTATCGCGGGAGTTCTTAAACCAACAAAGGGGAGTGCGCGTGTCGATGGTGACGTGGCGCCGCTTATCGAGCTTGGAGCGGGCTTCGATTTTGATCTGACCGGACGTGAAAATATATATCTCAACGGCGCCCTTCTCGGTCATTCAAGACAGGTAATGAACGGGCTTTTTGAAGAGATAGTGGAATTTTCGGAGCTGAGGGATTTTATGGACGTTCCGGTTAAAAATTATTCGTCGGGAATGCTTTCAAGGCTTGCTTTTTCCATCGCGACGGCAGGCGAGGCGGATATACTTATCGTTGACGAGGTGCTTTCCGTAGGCGATTTTAAATTCCAGCAGAAATGTCAGGACAGAATACACAGGATGATGGACAAAAAAACCACGGTCCTTTTCGTGTCGCACAGCATCGAGCAGGTTGAGGACATATGCAATAAGGTGGTTTGGCTTGAATCGGGGCGTGTAAAAATGCAGGGCGAAGCCGGAGAAATATGTAAGATATACAGACAGTCGCGCTGATTGCAGAAAGGTCAGAGATGAACAGAAAAACCGTTATACGACTTATAATCGCATTATTGCTGATCGTTGCCGGCTCATATTTTTACGCTTATGTAAAAAGGGACGCCGCGCTTTATGATACTTCATATACAAGAAGCGCGATGGTACCGTCCGCCCGTATATATTCGGGACATGATTTCTCATATGAATTTGACTGCGGCGACGACAATATGACCGGGATAAAGCTTATACTTTCCGATTCGGGCAAGGATACCGGAACTATAGAGTATTCCCTTGTGGAATGCGGAAAAGAGGGCGAGGTGTCGTCTGGAAGTCTCAAGCTTTCCAGATTCAAAAGCGGAAAATTCACGCTTCTCAAGACGGATACAGTCAAAGAAAGCTCCGGAAAACGGTACAGGCTCGTGATATCCTGCGGCAATTCCGAAGCGGAGGCGGCTGCGGTCTCGGTGCTTCCCGACGGCTCGGACACTCCGGCAGTATGCTATTCGTACCGGGTTTGGGATCTGCAGACCATGATAATATCGGTTTTTCTCGGGGCGTATTTGGTCATATTCGTGATGGTGCTTGTTAAAATATTCAGAAAGTAGGAACTGCGCTATGGCAAAAGCAAAGGACTTGATATATTTTGCCGGTTACAGGGCAAGGCTTGACGACGGGAACACGCTGGTCGTTCATGCGGGAACGGGCAGACTTTATATGGACAGCGCGAAAATAAGAGCCGAAATAGACGGGAAAGCGGCGGATGTTGCGGCGGTGCCCGTAAACAACAGACGTTCCATGATATGCTACAGGGATAAAAACACATATTTTAACTGCGAATATCTGCTGATGCTGAAGGTTCCCGACGATTTTAGAAAAGCCAGGATAAAGATTAAGTTTGACGAGGCATACGGCGGCTGTGAGGCGGTTTTTACTGCGGACGGAAAAAGCTTCAGAAGGCAGCTCCTTTCTATAAGCGGAAGCGTTGACGAGGTAAGGTACGAGAACGATAAGGTGCTTATAACCGGCTGGTGCGCGGACAGGCTGCCCGTTGAAATAAAGCTTGAGGGGGCGCGAAATTTCAATATAAGACGCGCGTTCAGAGCGGACGTCGCCGATTATTATCAGGAGGACGGCTTTAACGGGGAGGCGGGCTTTGTAATAGAGCTGCCGAAAAAAGATTGTCCTAAGGCGGCGCGCGTGATAATGAGGACGGGCGAGCGCACGACCGTAAAGAACGTTCGTCTCGACAGGGAGGTGCGCCATAAGCAGTACGGAATATGGCGCAAAATTGCGTTAGGCTTTGAATACTGCCGTCAGAAGGGGCTTTCTGCGGCGTTTTCGAGGGTTAAGGACAAGCTTACGGGTAAAAAGCCCGCCGAAAATTATAAAACTGTTGATTACGACGCATGGATCAGAAAGCGCGATCCCAAGAAAGCCGAGCTTAGCAGGCAGAGAAATACGCATTTTGAGAGGGAGCCGTTATTTTCGATAATCGTTCCGGTATACAGACCGGATAAAAGCTTTTTTACGGCTATGCTTGAATCGGTAAAGAGCCAGACCTATTCAAACTGGGAGCTTTGTCTTGCGGACGGGGGCGGAGAGGGCTTTTTTATGCAGGAATGCGTAAGAAAGGTCTTCGGCGGCGACAGCAGGATAAAATACAAGGAACTTTCCGAAAATACGGGAATTTCGGGCAACACGAATAAGGCTCTCGCGCTTGCGGACGGAGATTATATCGTACTGGTCGATCACGACGATGTGTTAAGACCCAACGCGCTTTTTGAATGCGCGAAGGCGATAAACGACGAGGGCGGTCCCGACATTGTTTATACGGACGAGGACAAGCTTGACACGGAAACGGGAAAGAGATTCGATCCTCATTTTAAACCTGATTTTAATCCGTATCTGTTAAGGAGCTGCAATTATATAACGCATCTTTTTGTTTTTTCAAAGGAACTGAGCGGCAGGGTCGGAGAATTTGACGGCAGGTGCGACGGCGCGCAGGATTACGATATGATACTGCGCTGCACCGAGAAGGCGCGGGGGATAGTACACATTCCCAAAGTGCTTTACAGCTGGAGATGCCACGAAAATTCCACGGCGATGAGCCTTGACAGTAAAAGCTACGCGAGCGCCGCCGGAGTAAGGGCGCTTGAGGGACATTATAAAAGACTGGGGATCAAAGCTAAGGTCAGCCATACAAGCCTTCCGGGATATTATTCTACGGAGTATGATATAGACGAGGAACCTTTGGTGTCGGTTATCATTCCGAACAAGGACCACACGGACGATCTTGACAAGTGCCTTAATTCGCTTATAGGAAAGCAGAGTTATGGCAATTACGAGATTCTTATTGTCGAGAACAACAGCACAGAAGCCGAAACTTTT
>CAJTON010000002.1:32973-36608 GCA_910577605.1 uncultured Butyrivibrio sp. | reverse complement strand
GAATATTACAAGACCTTGGAAAGCAGACATGACTGTGTGAGGATGCTGTATTATGAGGGCGAGTTTAATTTCTCACGCATAAATAATTTCGCGGCGAAGCACGCAAAGGGCGAGTATCTGCTTCTTCTCAACAACGATACGGAAATGCTTGATAAAGACTGTCTCAGGGAGCTTGTCGGAGTGGGCTTGCGCCCCGAGGTCGGAGCGGTCGGAGCGAGGCTCTTGTACAGCGACGGAGTTATGCAGCACGCGGGAGTGATAATAGGGCTTTCGGGCGTCGCCGGACACGCGTTCGTGGGAGAGCCGGGAGAGAATCCGGGATATTTTGCCCGCGCCGTCATCGCTCAGAATTACAGCGCGGTTACGGCTGCCTGCCTGCTCGTGCGCAAAAGCGTTTACGAGGAGGTCGGAGGATTTGAGGAGGAGCTTAAAGTTGATTTTAACGACGTTGATTTCTGTCTCAAAATAAGGGAAAAGGGCTGGCTTATCGTGTACAATCCCGCCGCAAGGCTTTATCACTACGAATCGAAAAGCCGCGGAATGAGCGATACGCCGGAGAAGCTCGCGAGATTTAACAGAGAAGCCTCTTATATGTTTACCAAATGGAAAAAAATATACGACAAGGGCGATCCTAACTATAATCCCAATCTCACCTTGCAGATTGCCAATTTTTCATTGAGGGAGTGAGTATGGGAAGAATCGGAAGAATTTTTTCTCTTATAAAAAATAACGGACTGTCCGCGCCCGCGGCAATGCTTCGCCGCAGGCTTAACGCCGCGCCCAAGGTTCAAAGCAGGAGGGCGGCTAAGCTTGTGCGCCGCTCGATGGACAAAAGCATTCTCGATATGCAGAAGAGCCGCAAATTTAATAAAAATCCGCTGATAAGCATATTGATGCCGGTATACAACACCGATATTGATATGCTGCGCTGCGTTATAGAGTCGGTTATCGCGCAGACCTACGGCAGATGGGAGCTTTGCATCTGCGACGGAAGCGACGGGGAGCACCAAAAGGTCGGGGACTGCTGCGCGGCGTACGCCGCAGACGACGAACGTATCAAATACAGAAAGTTGTTTGAGAATAAAGGAATTGCCGCAAATACCAATGAATGTGCGCTTATGGCTTCGGGCGAATATATGGCGCTTCTTGACCATGACGATATGCTTCATCCGTCTGCTCTTTATAAGGTCACGGAGGAAATAGAAAAATCGGGAGCGGATTTTATATATACGGACGAGATGACTTTTGCGGGGAGCATTGATAATGTGCTTCTGACGAATTTCAAGCCGGATTACTCGCCTGATATGTTAAGAGGCAACAACTATATCTGCCATTTTACGGTTTTTGATGCCGGGCTTTTTAAGAGCGCCGGAGGCTTCAGAAGCGAATACGACGGCTCGCAGGATCACGATATTTTCCTGCGGATGACAAAGGAAGCGAAGCGTATCAGTCATATACCGGAGATACTTTATTTTTGGAGGGCGCATGAAGGCTCAGTAGTCGAGGACGTTGCGGCGAAGGGCTACGCCGTCGATGCGGGAATACGCGCCGTCCGCGACGATCTTGCCGAGTGGGGAGAGAATGCTGAGGTAGGACCTACGGACGTCTACCCGACCGTTTACAGGGTACGCTACAATTTGACGGACGAGCCGCGCGTTTCAGTTATAATAACGGACGAAGCGTGCGATTCCGATGAATGTGCGGATTCGCTTAAAATAACTGAGTACGGCAATTACGAGATAATAAAGATTCACGGCGGCAGCGCGGAGATCAACAGGCGCGTGGAAAATATGCCGGAAGGGAATTTTGTTCTGCTGCTTGACGGCGGCGCGGAGGCGGTCGCCGCCGGCTGGATGAGGGAGCTTCTTAGCCATGCCGCGCGGGAGGACGCGGGAGCCGTGGGAACCGGGCTTTTTAACCGCGACGGCACCGTTGAGTCTTATTTTATGATAACGGGCATAGGAAAAGACGGGACGGCTGTTCACGCGGGACGGGGACTTAGGTCGGGGGACAACGGTTATCTCGGAAGAATGGGTTTTTGTCAGAACGTAAACGCCCTGAACAGCGCGTGCCTTATGGTGAGCCGCGCCAAATTTCTTGAGACGGGCGGTCTTGACGAAAAACTTTCGTCGGCATACAATAGAATCGATTTGTGCCTCAGGCTCAAAAAAATTGGCTATAATAACATATATACCCCGTTTGCGGCGCTTCGCCTTGCGCCTTGCGCGACGGGCAGAAAGAAGCGTAAAAGCCGGACGGAAACGGAATATTTTCTTGACAAATGGCGGGACGGATTGTGCGACCCGTATTATAACGTCAATTTCAGAAGAGACGGCACATATCTGCTTTAGAAGCGCGGAAGCTGCGCGGCAGAGTTAAAGGATATAGGGATGAAGGTATTATTTTACAGGATAAAAAAAGGCTTCAGGTATCTGAAGCATTACGGTTTCCGCAAATTTATGGTGCGGCTTAAAGAGCGTCTGAAATCAGATAAGGTTTCGTACGGTCCGTGGATAAAAAAACATACGGTTGACGACGCCGTATGGCAGAAGCAGCGGGAGGACTGCCGGACTTGGGAGGACAGACCTCTTTTTTCGGTATGCGTGCCGCTCTACAACACTCCGAGGGACGGACTTTTTAGCATGATCGAATCGGTAAAGGCGCAGAGCTACGATAACTGGGAGCTTTGTCTTGCGGACGGGACGGAGGATGATACCGTCGGCGCGGCGGTGAAGGAGTTTGCCGGGGACGATGAGCGCGTAAAGTATATGCGTCTTGGGGAAAATAAAGGAATCGCGGAGAATACGAATGCCGCCGTGAAAATGGCTTCGGGCGGGTGGATAGGTTTTCTTGACCACGACGACGTCCTTGCGAGGGACTGTCTTTACGAAGTGCTTGCCGCGGCGGGACTGAATCCTGTTAAAGCGTCGGGAGTTATAGCGGAATCGGGACAGTGGCAGGAGGCGGACGTGGTCTATACGGACGAGGACAAAATAAGTCACGACGGCAGAAAGCATTTTCAGCCGCATTTCAAACCGGATTATTCGATCGACCTGCTGCGTTCCAACAATTATATTACGCATTTTTTCGCGGTGAAAAAAAGTCTCGCCGAGAAAGCGGGAGGCTTCAGAGGCGAGTTTGACGGCGCGCAGGACTATGATTTTATTTTCCGCTGTACGCGCATGGCGAAGAAAGTGGCGCATATGCCGCGAATACTTTATCACTGGAGAGCCTCAGCCGATTCGACGGCGGACAATCCCGAGAGCAAGAAATACGCGTTCGAGGCGGGAAAACGCGCGATAGAGGCGGACCTCGAAGTCTGCGGCGAGGCCGGAAGCGTCGAGCAGTCCGTGGACTACGGCTTTTACCGCGTAAAATACGAGGTCAAGGGGAGTCCCTTGGTATCCATAATAATTCCGAATAAGGACGAAGCCGGCACGCTGCGAAAATGCATGGATTCCGTTCTTAAAAGCACATACCCTGCATACGAGGTCATAATCGTAGAAAACAACAGCGTCACGCGCGAGATAACGGAATATTATGAAGAGCTTACCGGACAGAAATACGAGGCGGATAAGGAAATTTCAGGAAAGCTTTCAAACGGTGCGCCCGTTAAGGTCGTTACCTACAAAGGA
>CAJTON010000002.1:21383-32954 GCA_910577605.1 uncultured Butyrivibrio sp. | reverse complement strand
GCAGCCAGTACGCGAACGGCGAATATCTTGTGCTTTTAAACAACGATATAGAATTGCTGAATCCCGAGTGGCTTGAGGAATTTCTCGGCTGCTGTCAGCGCAATGAGGTCGCCGTCGTCGGGGCGAAGCTTATTTATCCCGACGAAACGATACAGCACGCGGGGATCGTCGTCGGAATAGGCGGCATAGCGGGAAATATGTTCGTAAACCTTCCGGCGGACTTTGAGGGGTATCTTCACAAAGCGTCCATACAGCTTAACTGCAGCGCTGTCACCGCAGCGTGCCTTATGATAAAAACTAGTGTTTTCCTTGAGGTCGGCGGTCTTACGGAGGAGCTTACCGTGGCGTTCAATGATGTGGATCTGTGCCTCAAGGCGCGTGAAAAAGGCTATCTTGTGGTATACGATCCGAAGGTTCTGGCGTATCATTACGAGTCGAAATCCAGAGGGCATGAGGATTCCCCCGAAAAGCTCGCGCGCTTTGACCGTGAGATAGCGTATATAAGGAACCGCTGGCAGGAATATTTTACGGACGGGGACCCGTTCTATAACCGTAACCTGTCGCTTAAAAAGCAGGATTATTCCATTAAAGAAATCTGACGGCGGTCTTAGCGCAGCGTCGAAAGGAAGGCGGAAAATGAGAAAAGTAAGTGTGGTCATACCTAATTTCAACGGAGCCAAATTTATACCCGAATGCTTTGAGGCACTGGCAAAGCAGAGCTTTAAGGACTTTGACGTTATTTTTGTGGATAACGCTTCTGAGGACGGAAGCGTTGAGCTTGCACGTTCCTGCGCAGAAAATTTTTTACTCAGGGTGATAACGCTCGATATAAACTACGGTTTCGCCAAAGCCGTGAACGAGGGCATAAAGGCGAGCGGCGCGGAATATGTGATACTTCTCAATAACGATACCAAAGCGGGCGTTCATTTTGTGGAGGAACTGGTAAAGTCGATCGAAGGACACAAGGATATTTTTTCCGCGCAGGCGCATATGCTCCGGTATGACGACAGCAGGCTCACCGATAGCGCGGGGGACTGTTTCTGTCTGTTCGGCTGGGCTTTTTCGAGGGGAAAGGATAAGCCCGCAAAGCTTTACAAAGAGGACTGCGATATTTTTTCGTCCTGCGCGGGCGCGGCTATATACAGGAGAGCCGTCTTTGAGAAAATCGGATATTTCGACGAGAAATTTTTCGCGTACCTTGAGGACGTGGATATGGGGTACAGGGCGAAGCTCTACGGCTACCGCAATATTTTTGCGCATAAGGCGAAGGTACTCCATGTCGGCAGCGGCGCGAGCGGCTCAAGGCATAATTCCTTCAAGGTAAGTCTTGCCGCGCGCAACGCCGTATTTTTGATGTACAAAAATTTCGCGCCGTGGCAGAAGGCGGTCAATTTTATACCCGTGTCTGCGGGCATTATTGTCAAGGCGCTGTTTTTTGCCTCGAAGGGACTTGGAAAAGATTACGCTAAAGGGGTTTTAAGCGCCGCGGGCGGTCTTTCAGGCATAAAAAAGACCGATTTCGACGGGATATGCGCCGATAACAGCCGCGGGGTGCAGAGGGAGCTTTGCAGGAATGTAATAAAATTGCTGCGCGCGTTCGGATGAGCTTTGGGTAAATTTATAGTGACAATTTCTGCCGTTTATGGTAAAGTTATACTGTATTTAGTCTATTCAAAAATAACATTTTTTGGGAAGGGATGGGTTTATGTCTTATCAGGATACATACAAGGAATGGTGCGAGAATCCTTATTTTTCAGAGGAGACGAGAGCGGAGCTTAAGTCGATCGCAGGCAATGACAAGGAGATCGAGGACAGGTTTTTCAAGGACCTTGAGTTCGGTACGGGAGGACTTCGCGGAGTTATAGGCAACGGAACGAACCGTATGAATATATATACCGTCAGAAAAGCCACTCAGGGACTTGCCAATTTTATCATCAAAGAGGGAGCCGAGGACAAGGGCGTTGCTATCGCTTACGATTCGAGAAGAATGTCGCCGGAATTTGCGGACGAGGCGGCTTTATGCCTTAATGCCAACGGAATAAAGGCTTATGTGTTCCCGTCGCTCAGACCCACGCCGGAGCTGTCTTTTGCGTTGAGGGACAGAGGATGCGTTGCCGGTATTGTCGTTACGGCAAGCCATAATCCTCCCGAATATAACGGATACAAGGTATACTGGGAGGACGGCGCTCAGATCACCGCACCCAAGGACAAACAGATAATTTCCGAGGTAAACGCTATCACAGATTACAATGTTGTCAAGACCATGGACAAGGACGAGGCGGTTGCGAAGGGACTTTACATTGTTATCGGCGAGGATCTTGACGACAGGTACATTGCGGCGCTCAAGTCACAGGTTATTAATCCCGACGTTATAAAGGAGATGGGCGACAGCCTTGTGGCGGTATATACGCCTCTCCACGGAACCGGAAATCTTCCCGCCAGACGCGTGCTTAAGGAGGTCGGCTTCAATAATATCATAGTCGTTCCCGAACAGGAGAAGCCCGACGGAAATTTCCCGACGGTCGGCTATCCTAACCCCGAGGACCCCAAGGCTTTCGCGCTCGCGCTTGCGCTCGGCAAGGAGAAGAACGCGGACCTTGTGCTTGCCACCGACCCCGACGCAGACAGGCTCGGAGTGTACGCGAAGGATTCCAAGACGGGAGAATATATGTCCTTTACCGGAAATATGTCGGGAATGCTTATCGCCGAGTATATTCTTTCGCAGAAAAAAGAAAAAGGTCTTATTCCCGCTAACGGCGCGCTCGTAAAGACAATTGTTTCCACAAATCTTGCGGACGTTGTCGCAAAGGAGTACGGACTCAAGCTTATAGAAGTGCTTACCGGATTCAAGTATATCGGCGAGCAGATAAAGTGGTTCGAGGAGCAGAACACCTACGAGTATATGTTCGGATTTGAGGAAAGCTACGGCTGTCTTGTCGGAACGCACGCGAGGGATAAGGACGCCATCGTCGCCGTACTGATGCTCTGCGAGGCCGCCGCGTACTATAAGAAGCAGGGAATCACGCTCTGGGACCAGATGCTCAATATATATGAGAAATACGGATATTTCAAGGAAACTCTTGTGTCCATAGAGAAAAAGGGCGTTTCCGGCATCGCGGAGATAAAGTCCATGCTTGAGAAGCTCAGAAGCAATCCTCCTAAGACGGTAGGCGGCTATAAGGTCCTCGCTGTGAGGGATTATGACTGCGATGTTATCACCTACGCGGACGGAACTACGACCGGAACCGGACTTCCCAAGTCGAACGTTCTTTATTATGAGCTTGAGGACAACGCGTGGTGCTGCGCAAGGCCGTCCGGAACCGAGCCCAAGGTTAAATTCTATATGGGCGTCAAAGGAAACAGCTTTGAGGACGCCGAGAAGAAGCTTGAGTTCTTAAAGGACGATATGATGAAGCTTATTCAGTAAGGCTTTAAAGATATATGGGGCGTGGAGATTGCCATGCCCTATATTTTTTCGGTAAATGGAGAGCGGAAATGGTATAAATCTGAGTATCCTGCTGGAATGTGTCCTAATACAATGATAATGGTAGAGAACAACGATTTTACGCTGTTTTCCGCAATAAAAAGCATAGAAAATTTTGCGGTGAGCGACGGGAAGGGCTTTCTGAGTATTATCGCAAGGAATTTACAAAATGATTGTTTGCTCAAAATAAAAATAAGGAGCTGCCGCTTGATTGCGGCGGCTCCTTTAGTTATCATAAGTTATAGAGTCTGCTGTATTTTTCTTTGAAAAATCTGATTATCGGCTCGGCGCTTACCTTTTGTCCGCAGACGTTTTCGATCACCTCGGCGGGGGTTCGGGTGCTGCCGTAGCGGTGTATCTTCTCATTGAGCCATGCGGTGATGTCCTTTATCCTGCCGTCGGCAAGAATTTTGTCAACCGGACCGAGGTCCTTTTCCACAGCCTCAAGATACATTCCGTCGTAGATCGTTCCGAGAAGGTAGGACGGGAAATATCCGAAAGAGCCGTCGGACCAGTGCGTATCCTGAAGGATACCGTTCGTATCGCTGTCGGGCGTTATGCCGAGATATTCCTCCATTTTGGAATTCCACAGCTTGGGAAGCTCGGATACCGGAACATTGTCGCGGAAGATAGCCTTTTCGATCTCATAGCGGATTATTATATGGAAGCAGTAAGTCAGCTCGTCGGCGGAGCATCTTATAAAGCTGCTGCGCACATGATTTATCTGTCTTTCAAAATCGTCAAGACTTATTTTTTTGAACGGGGGCAGAAGCTCACCCAATCTGTCATATATAGGAAGCCAGAAATTGCGGTTACGTCCAAGGATATTTTCGTAGAAACGCGACTGGCTTTCGTGTATGCCCATGTAGCGACAGCTTCCCGCAACGGTGCCGTCGTATTCGGGATTTACGTTCTGTTCAAAAATAGCGTGGCCGCCCTCATGAATAGCCGTGAATATCGCGTCTATCGCGTCGTTTTCATTATAATGGTTAGTTACGCGCACGTCCTTTGAGGAAAAGTTAAGCGTGAACGGATGTTCGCTTTCCGCGACATTTCCGGATGCAAAATCAAATCCGATATATTCAAGAAGCATTTTCTGGACCTTGCGCTGCGCGTCGGGGTCATAATAAGCCTTAAAAGCCGAATCGTCCGGCTGTTCGCGCTCGGAAATCTTTTTTACCAAAGGAATAAGTTCCTCCTTCATACGCTCAAAAAGTCCGTCGATAGTCGCGGAATCCATGTCTTTTTCGTACTCGTCGAGAAGAGCCTCGTAAACCTCCTTGTCGGGGTCGGTGTATGAAGTCATTCTGCGGGTCGCTTCAATGACCTTTTCAAGATGAGGCGCGAACGAAGCGAAATCATTGTTCTGTTTCGCGTCGACCCAGGCGTTTTCGGACGCCGTTACAGTTCTTACATATTCCTCATAGAAATCCTTCGGGATTCTTTTGTCCCTGTCATAATCCTCCTTCATCTGTTTGACGATGAATTTCATGGTGTCGTCAAGGGCGTCGAATTCTTCCGGCTGACTTAAACCCGACAGCATCTGTCCAAGCTCGTCCGAGGTGGACATGGCAAAGCTTTCCGTAGAAAAATAAGCCGTCACATCCTCAAGCGCCTCAAGCCCGCGCTTAGGCGCTCCCGTTTTCATGTCCCAGTAGATGAGAGTGTTGGCGTGCTCAAGATACTGCATTTTTTTGAGATAATCCTTGAATTTTTCCAGTAAATCGCTCATATTAGTTTCCTTTCCTTATTATTGCGCTGTTTTTTAGCACATAGTGGTATCCTCGAAGAGGGTTTTTTGCTAAGCGTGCTGTTGTGATATTCCGCCGAATTACTCACTTCCTCTCCGAACCATGCGGGTGGAGCGTAGGAGAGAGCCTGAGCCTCCGACTGAAATTCGACCTCGGCAAGTATAAGTCCGGCGTAATCTCCCTCAAAAACGTCAAGCTCAATCGTCAGCCCGTCCTTATCGGGAATCTCGTAGCGTTTTTTGGTTATCACGGTTCCGTCATGCTTTGCTAGAAGATGCGCGTAGGCTTCTTTGGTAAGCGGCAGATTGTATTCATCGCGTACTATAAGTCCTTTTGACTTGTAGGTAAGATAAAAGTCGCAGTTGTCGCGCCGCACCCGCACTACCGGTTCGGTGCATAGATAAGCCTGTTCAATTTCACGGCATACATAGCCTTCAAGTGAAAAAGGAATTTCGCCGATTAAAAATTTTCTTTCGATTTCCATTGAACAATCACTCCTTAAAGTATAAAATAACACATAAGAACAAAAATAACCATAGAAAGGAAAAAAATTATGAAATTATACGCGTTTTTGGCGGACGGCTTTGAGACCGTGGAGGCGCTCGGCGTGGTTGATATTATGAGGCGCGGGGGAGTGGAGGTCTGCACAGTGTCGATTTCGGACAGGCTTGAGGTCGTGACCTCACATAACATAACGGTGCTTGCGGACAAGCTGTTTGCGGACTGCGATTTCTCTGACGCGGATGTCATTTTTCTCCCCGGAGGAATGCCAGGAACAAAGAAGCTCGAAGCCCATGAGGGACTTTGCAGGCTTATAGACAAAGCTTTTGCCGAAGGAAAATACATCGCCGCTATATGCGCCGCGCCCAGCATACTCGGACACAGAGGAATACTTAAAGGAAAAAGAGCGACTTGTTATCCGGGCTACGAGGAGGATCTTGACGGCGCTATGGCGACCGGAGGCGGATTTTGCGTAGATGGCAAAATAATAACCGGAAAAGGCATGGGAAAGACGATCGACTTTGCGCTTGCGATACTTAAGCTTCTGACGGACAAGGAGAACGCTGCGGAAATTAAATCAAAAATTCAGTATTGATTTTATGCCTGAAATTGCCATTATATTTTGTCGGCATGTGCAGATACTAGGGTTACAACAGTGAAAAACTGTTGAATATAAAGGAGCGATCCGAATACGGGAAAGCTCCGGCAACCAGAATCACGCATGGAGGTGAAACTATCATGGCAAGCAATTCAAATTCTAGCAACAGAATGACCGTTCCCGAGGCAAAGGGTGCAATGGATAAGTTTAAGATGGAAGTTGCATCTGAGCTTGGAGTACCTTTGAAGGAAGGATACAACGGTGACCTTACTTCACGTCAGGCCGGAAGCATTGGCGGCGAGATGGTAAGAAAGATGATCAAGCAGCAGGAAGAGCAGATGTCATCTAAATAATCGTTGACCGATTATTTCTAAATTTAGAAAACCCGCTGTAAGCAGGGAATTAACCTTGCTTGCAGTGGGTTTTCACTTTTTAAGAGAAAAAGTTAAGATAATAATAAGGCACAAAAAGTTTTTCAACAAATTTTGCCGCCGGGACATAACTTGAGGCGTTTATAAAAATATTGCAGAAAAGCAGACAACCCAGAAGAATTATCGGTATACACGAGGCAAAGCTGCGGCTGCGTCTTGTGATGACCGTCATCGCAATTGAAAAAATACATGTCAGCACGATCAGAACAAGCATTGCCGCGAACTCGACCGCGGACACATAAAGTCCTAAGATCGCGAGCGCTATAAGCGAGACCGCGGCGAAAAGGAATGTCGGAATGAGAACGTACAGTATTCTGCAAAGACTGTTGTAGGAGCCGGTAAGCGTTGCGAAAATTCCTTTTTCCCTGTCGCGCATCCATGTGACGCCTCCGAAAAGTCCGGCGAGAAATACCATTACGCAAAGTATTCCGCGCACGGGAAAAGAAACTGCGGTCCGGGTTATGTCTTTTTCGGTCAGACCGCCCGCGCCGTAAGTATGGTAGGCAAGCTTAAAAGTAGCGTTGCCGTGTAGGTATCTTTCGTACAGACGCAGAAGCTCGCCGATATATCCGGTGTCGCTTTCCGCAAAAAGACCGAGAGATTTTACATGCTCCGTTATTATATAACGCCCCTGTATGCGCAGAAGCTCGGCGTAAACGACCTCGTTGATCGACGCCTGTATCGTGTTTGAAGGGTGGTGAAGCACCAGTATACTCTCGGATTTCTGTTTGCCCTCGGCGCGCTCGGATAAATCGTCAGGAAAAACATAGCCGCAGTTGAGCTTTGTGTTTTCTACGTCGCGGTAAAGAGAATCAAGGTCGTCGTATCTGACAAAATCGAACGAGCCTTCATATTTAACGAGATTTTCGGCAAGCTCCTCGGAGGTCGCGTCGCTGCCGTCTGAATAAACCCCGGCGACTATGTCCGAGCCTTCGCTAAACGCGGGAATTGAAGCTGCGGCGGCTGAAGCTGCCGGTATAAGGATAAGAATAATGATAAAAACCGGATTTTTGAGCTGACGTTTAGTAAGAAGCAAAAGCCAGGTGAAAAATTTTTTCATCTATTTTTCCCTCCCTTTTATCACGGTGACAATAATGCTTATAAGTATAAAGGCAAGTCCGTATGCGACGGTCATAACAAGAGAGTTTGTGTTAATTTGACCGTAGGTTACGGATTCGGCGAGTCTGCACCAGCTGTATGCGGGAAGCATTTTACCGATATTTTCGATTGCGGGCGGAAGATATGACGAGGGCACTATCCTGCCTCCCGCGTACATCATAAACGCGGAAGAAAGGAACATCAGAAGCACGCTGACAAGCCCGCCGTCGGCAAGACAGCTTAAAAGCATGATAAAGCTTGAAACCGACGCCGTAAGCACAAGGAAAATCAATATGCCGCCGGGCGTAAGCTCAATATATTCAGAAGCGAAGCCGCTACCAGCCGCAATCAGTACCGCCGCAAAAAGTACGAAAAACATCAGAGTCACGCCTGTAAGCTCGCTGATTTTAATATATGCTTTTGAAATGCCGCTTGTACGAAGCGATTCCATTACCGCCGCGGGGCGGTTTGAGAAACGGTCGGACACTGTCATGCCGCAAAGAAGCAGCATAAGAACGATCCCTGAACATATATAATATCCGGCGATCGACAAGCTTCCGGTGGCGGAAACAGGCTCAGGCTTAAAGAAATTGCCGCGGTTCATGGTATAAGATATATAATAATCATAAAGCGCGTCCTGCGCGGAGGACGCGGAAGAGTTAAAACCGTTCATACGAAGCAGATCGCCGACAGCGTATATTCCTGCTTCGGAGTACGATAAAAACTGCGCGCCCGCCCCTATCAGCGAGCAGAAAAGCATGGACTCCATGCCGGCGTTCTCGGGGACGATGACATTGCCCGGAGTGTTGCTGCCGTACAAAAGACTTTGTATAAAACCCTCCGGAATCTGAATGATCGCGGAAAGCTCGCCTTTGTCAAGTCTGTCTAGCGCTGTTTCCATATCAAGAGTTTCGAACTCGCATACCGATTTGAGACTGTCCATATTCGCTATGATATTGAAAGCAAGGGCTATGTCAGGATCGTCCTTTGGAATTACCGCGGCGACCTTGACGTTCACGGTATCTTCGGCGCTGCGTCCGAGGATCGCGTTACCGCATATTCCGAGTGCGAGAACTGCCGCGGCGAAAAGCGCCGTACATATAATAAGTCGCGGTATACTGTGGAATGTCGATTTTATTTGAAAAAGAAGCAGAAGAAGATGTTTTTTAACCATTTAGACCGCCCATCCTTCCTATAAGGTCGGAAAGCCTTGTACCGGAGGGCAGAGCGTTAAGCACGCCCTTATTCATAAGGTACATTTTCGCGCACACGGAAAGCTCGCCCTCCTCGTGGCTGGCAATTATTATTGTGCCGCCTGCGGCGAGATAGCGGCGCATATATTTTTTGATATCTTCCTTGCAGACTATGTCTAGGGAAGCTCCCGGCTCGTCGAGGATCAGCACGTCGGGGTCCTTTGCTATTGCGCAGGCAATGCTCAGGCGTTTTTTCATACCGCCGGACAGGTTGCGTACTGTGCTTTTAAGGTAGCGGTCTATTCCGAAATCCGCGATAACGCCGTTTAATATATCGTCTTTAAGACTGCGGCGGCTGTCGCAGTACCAGAGCTTGAGATTGTCGAGCGCGGTGAGATTGTCAAAAAGCGGGTTTTCCTGAGGTACATAACCGATGTGTCTGCCAAAAAAAGACTTGTGCGCAAGAGGGTTTGTACCGTTGCAGATTATTTCGCCCTTGTCCGGGCGCAGAGCGCCCGAAAGTATCTTGAGCAGAGTGGATTTGCCGCAGCCGTTCGCGCCCACGATCCCTATGCAGCTGCCTTTGTCCGCCTCAAACGAAATGTTGCGCAGAACCTCCTTGCGGCCGTATTTTTTTGCTATATTTCTTACTTCTATTATTGACATGGCGATCCCCCGCGGTCCTCAAATTATCATAACCTGCGGAATATTTTATCACAGCGCGAAAATAATGTAAAGAAGGTTGTGGGGGCGCTGCCGCACAATCAACGTTATTTAAATTCATTCCCATATACTGGGAAAATGTTCTTTGATAAAAACGCTCATGGCGTGTTCAGGGGCGTTTTTAAGATCATATCTGTCAATATCGCGTTTTAATTCGGAAAGAACAAAATCCATTTCTTTTTCGGAAATTTCACGTCGTGGTTTTACGATAAAGCCGCCCTTCTTTTGTTCCTGCATAAAAAAATCATATAAGTCAGGGATTTCGGAAACCTTGTCCGGCTTCACGGCTTTTGCGCAGGTATACGCGCAGTTTATCTGCGTGGGGTTTGCGACTCCCTGCGGCGCGGCGCAGGAATATAACCAGCCCTTTTTATTTTTATAAATGTCATAAAAAGCGTTCTCATAATATTCGGAGAAAACAACGGCGCCCTCCTTATTGAAGCCGTAAGGATAGAAGCTGAACGGCTTCGGGACGGGCTTTACCGCGTACAGAAGAGCGACCAAGGGATTTGTGGCAAAATAAATATAAGGCTCTCCGTGCTCTGACAGAAACGGTTTTAATTCAGTCAGCCCTCCGACGGGGCTTCCGTGGTATAAAGTCATATTCGGCATCCTCCAATTTCGTAAGTGCAGAGTCGCTTGCGATTATTATACCACATTGACAGGAGGCAAACAAAATAATATAATAAAAATAACTCTAGGTGCGGACAAAGCGGCGGCGTATTGATTTCGGGAAACGCCACGTCCTTGGTATTTTTTGAAAAAGGAGGAACGGCATATTATGAGAAATAAGCTCCTTATATACTTATTGGTATCGGCAATGGCAGTTTTGTGTATCTCCTGCACCCGAAAAGGCGCTGCGACTGAAAAAGAAACCGCCAAAACACAGGTCACGGATCTAAGGTTTACAGAGGCGACCTCCTCTGCGGATTCAGTACATGAAAACGCTCTCAAAACGGGCGCGGCAGAGGCGTTAAGAAGCGCGATGAAGGGAACGCGCGACGTGTTTGAGCTTACAAAGGACGAAAGACTGTTTGATTTAGGAGGATTTTCGGATACGAGGTATGCCGCAGAGGTTAAGGATATGCCTGATACAGGACTTACGAAGGTCAATGTTCTTGAATACGGCAGGAATTATAAGCTGTCTCTTACCGACGGCGTTGAATGGCAGTGTTTTCTCTGTGTCGATCTGGATCAGGACGGAACTAAAGAGGTTCTTTTGGTAGGAAAAGGGGGAAAAGGTGTAAGGGCAATACTTCACTATGCGGGAAACGAGGTCTATTTCACAGCCATGCCCTCGGCAATGTTCCCGTCGGAGGTATACGAAAACGGTGTATGCACAAACAAAGAATGGAGCGCGTGGAGCTTGTGCCACGACGCGTATTATCCGGCAAAGGGAGCTATGTATGTCGATATGTTAGCGTACAGCGACGAAGGCAGATACGAGGAATTCAGCTCGGATATATATGAGATCGACAATAAAAGAGTAACGAAAGATGAGTATTACGCGTATGTAAACGACCTTACAGGCGGTTTAACGACAGATACGTTATTGATTAAAATTAATACGGTTTTTGCGGCGGTCACTTAATTAAGGGTGACCGTCTTTTTTTATTGACATCGGGCTGAACTGTGATTATAATTAAAACTGATGTTGCAAAACGTTTGATTTAGAATAAATTACGGAGGAATATTTATGCCGCCGAAAGCGAAATTTACGCGTGAGGAAATTGTGGCTGCGGGTCTGGAAATAGTCAGAGAAGAAGGGATCGAAGCTCTGACCGCAAGGGCG
>CAJTON010000002.1:10315-21373 GCA_910577605.1 uncultured Butyrivibrio sp. | reverse complement strand
ACCTGTGTTTACGGTATTTGAAAGTATGGACGAGGTGGTAAATGAGGTCAGACTTTCGGTCAAAAGGCTTTACGCCTCGTATATTGACAGGGGTCTGAAGGCGGAGATCGCGTTCAAGGGAGTGGGAACGCAGTATATTCTTTTCGCGATAAAAGAGCCCAAGCTTTTTCAGCTTCTTTTTATGGAGGAGCAGGAGAGCGTTCCTTCAATATCGGGAGTGCTGCCGCTGATAGAGGAAAATTATGACAGGATAGTCCGTTCGGTGCAGGAAAGCTACGGTCTTGACAGCGGGGCAGCAAAAAAACTGTACAGACACTTGTGGATATACAGTCACGGCATAGCGACGCTTTGCGCCACAGGAATGTGCCGCTTCACCGCGGAGGAGATAAGCGGTATGATGACGGAGGTTTTCAAAGGGCTTTTAGGTGTTGACAAGGAGGGAAAAAATGATTGAGGTAAAGGATGTCGCCAAAGATTACGGTTCGGGAGAAAGTAAGGTTTCAGTGCTTAAAGGTATAAGCCTTAATATAAGGGACGGCGGCTTTTACGTTATACTAGGGGCGTCCGGCTCCGGCAAGTCAACGCTGCTCAATGTGGTTTCGGGGCTTGAACGCCCTGACGGAGGCAGCGTGCTGTATGACGGAAAAGACATAGCGGAGTTTTCCGATAAGGAGCTGACTGATTTCCGGAAAGAAAATATCGGATTTATTTTTCAGCAGTATTATCTTCTGCCCAATATGAACGTTGACAAAAACGTAAGAATGGGCGCCGATTTGGCGCAGAATAAGGATTATAAAGCCGTTATTGAGGCGGTCGGATTAGGGGAAAAGCTTAACAAATATCCGGGCGAGCTTTCCGGAGGAGAACAGCAGAGAGTCGCTATCGCGAGGGCGCTCGCCAAGAAACCGAAGGTTCTTTTTCTTGACGAACCGACAGGAGCGCTTGACGAGCAGACCGGAAGACAGGTCTTGGATTATATCTCCAAAATGCAGAAGGAGTACGTCTTTACGGTTATAATGGTGACGCATAACCAGAATATTGCGGATATGGCGCAGGACGTCATAATGATGAACAGCGGAAAAATATCGGGCGCTTATTCTAATGAAGCTCCGAAAAGCGCGTATGAGATAGGGTGGTGATATTATGGTGGTCGGAATAAAAGATGCCGCAAAGCTTGCCGGAATCTGCATAATTGCCTGCTGCGCCGTATTTGTCTGCACATTGTTTCTCAATTACAATATTGATATAGTTTCGGTCAGGGAGCAGATAGTTTCCGAGACGGCCATAGGCTTTTACAACGCTCAGGTCTCTACCGCGAAGCTGGTAAGCTCGCTTTCCGGCTTCTGTCTGCTTGCGACCTCGGCGGTAATGCTTGCTTTTTATGTAAGGCATTACATAGACATTCACAAAAAGGAACTCGGAATACTGAAGGCTATCGGGTATTCCAATATAAAAATAGCGCGGAATTTCTGGATTTTCGGCATAAGTGTTTTGATAGGCGGCGCAATCGGATACGCGGGGGCGTTCGCTTTGATGCCGCTTTTTTACAAGGTGCAGAACAATGATAAGATACTTCCCGATATTGCGGTGGGCTTTCATCCGGCGCTTTTTGCCGGACTTGTGCTTGTGCCTGCGGCGGCGCTTGCTCTTCTGTCGATAGCGTATGCTTTTTTCAAGCTGAAAAAACCGGTACTCACGCTTTTGAAGGACAGTATGCAGAGCCGTTTCGGAAAGCCTGTGCGCGGCAAAAAAACGGGCAAAGAGCGTTCGTTTACCGCCGAACTCAGGAGCAATACTTTAAGAAGCAGAAAAGTCCTTGTTTTCTTTGTGATTTTTTCTGCCTTCTGCTTCTCGTCGATGACGCAGATGTCCTTTGCGATGAGGGACCTCGCGAGCGTTATGTTCGCGGCTATGATTATAATGATAGGTCTGATTCTTGCATGTACGATGCTTTTTCTCGCGATAACCGCGGTGATAAACGGCAACACCAAGACGATCGCGATGATGAGAGTTTTCGGCTATTCGCAAAAAGAATGCGGTGGGGCGCTGCTTAGCGGCTACCGACCGACGGCGTACATCGGGTTTGCGATAGGGACGGTCTATCAGTACGCGATACTGAAAATCGCAGTGGAAATCATATTTAAAAATATTGAGGGCGTGCCGGAGTACAAATTTGACATTGCCGCAATGTTTATTTCTTTGGCGTTATTTGCGGCGGTCTACGAACTGGTGATGTATTTTTATTCACAGAGAATAAAGAAAATTTCAGTCAAGGAAATAATGCTTGAGTGAGCAGATTTTTAGGAGGAAAAATGCAATATCAGAAACTGCTTGACGATTTTACGGATATGTGCTTGAGGATTTTTGGCGGCGGGCTGACCGGAGTTTATCTTCACGGTTCCTTGGCGATGGGCTGTTTTAATCCTCTCAAAAGCGACATAGATATTATCGTTGTCGTGGACGGAGAGGTAAGCGGCGCGCAGAAGCTTGATTTTATGGGCGGACTTGTAAAGCTGAATGAAAAAGCGCCCCCGAAAGGAATGGAAGTCAGCGTCGTTAAGCGTGAATACTGCAAGCCTTTTGTCTATCCTACGCCGTTTGAGCTGCATTTTTCAAACGCTCATCTGCGGCGCTATAAGGACGGTTCTGAAGATTATGTGCGCAGCATGAAGGGAGAGGACAGGGATCTTGCGGCGCATTTTACGGTTATAAACAGATACGGGATCGCTCTCTTCGGAGAAAAGATTTCCGACGTATTCGGGGAGGTGCCAAAGGCGGCGTATGTCGACAGCATATGTCTTGACGTAGAAAACGCTATTGAGGATATTTCGGAGGAGCCCGTTTATATGATTCTCAATCTGTGCAGGGTCCTTGCTTTTCTCAAAGACGGCTTATGCCTGTCAAAAGCGCGGGGCGGCGAGTGGGGAATCTCTCATCTGCCGGATGAATACCGCAGCGTTGTGCGGCGGGCGCTTGACTGCTATCTCTCTGACGAGGAAATGAATCCGGGACGTGAATCCGCTCAAGGATTCGCGGAATATATGACGGGCGAAATTCAGGCGCATTTATTCTGAGAAATGAAGTGGAGATTTTATGAAAAAGAAGTATGTCCTTATCTTTTGCATGATATTGTTATTATGGTTTTTTCTCGACATGGTCGGAGTTGATTTTGGCGATAAATATTTGGTAACGCGGTCATTTACAGAAGACGGAATTTATTTTATAATTTACTTAACAGCGTTAGTTCTCTTTATTTTTAAAGAAAAAATAGGGAAATATATCTTGGACGTCTGGCTCCTGCTTTGGTTTGCGACGCAGTTCATTTCTCACTGGCTGTATACTTTGACCGGACGGGGGTCGGGCAAAATAGAATATTTTAAGGACAGTCTAAAAATATTTGAAAGCAGGCGAAGATATATTCCGGATGCTTACCATATTGTTTTGCATCTTTTGATTATAACGGCATTTGTCAGCCTGAATATTTATATGGTCAAAAATAAAAAAGGAAGTCAGTAAATGAACAGTGACGGAAATTCTTTGAAAAATGACATTATCAGCGAAGCGAGGAAGCGCTACAAGGCTTGCGACGAGCATTTATGGGAGAGCACGCCCGACGCTTTTATCTTTCGCAGAGGCGACAATAAAAAGTGGTTTGCCGTGGTGATGAATATCGACGGCGGCAAATTAGGACTTGAGAGCGGCAAAAGAGTGGACATACTTGACGTAAAGGCGGATTCGGAAATGATAGCGCTTTTGGCGGGAACGCCGGGTTATTTTCCGGGCTACCATATGAATAAGCGCTGCTGGCTCACCGTTTTGCTGGACGGCACGGTGGGGAGGGAGAATATTTTTTCGCTGCTTGAAGCAAGCTTCGGGCTTACCGCGCCGAAGCGGAAAAAGGGTGCGCGTGTGCGCGAAGCCGGAAAATAAGGCTCATTCTTTTACATATTTCATTATGTCGCCGTAGATTGCGCGATAGCCGTTTTCGTTGATATGCACGCCTTCTATCGTGTATTCGGCTTTAAGGCGCCCCTGGTTGTCTTTAAGATTGGCGCTGATGTTGATATAGCGCTGACCGTGTTTTTTTGCGAGCTTCTTGACTTCTTCGTTTGCGGCGGTGATCTTCTCATTCGTGCGTATCCGCAGACATTCCTTCATGCTTTCGTCGGCAGCTTCGGGGTTTACCGGATAATACGCCATAAGATAAATTTTTACGCCGGGGACCGCGTCTTCTATGGCGGTGATTATTTTGTCATAATTATCCATAAGCTGGCTGACGGGAATGCTTGACCAGCTAAGATCGTTTGTGCCGATATTTATAAATACCTTTGAGGGCTTTAAATCAGTGGCGCATACGTCTATAACCTCAAGAAGCTCTTCGGATATGAAGCCGCCCACTCCGCGGTTGTAGATAACGGTTCTGTCCCCGCTTTCGTCCAGAAATTTATTTATCGGAAACATTTCCATAAGCGACGAGCCTGTGAAAACCACCTGCCCGCATTCCGTCGCTCTGTTTTGCTTCCTGTAATTTTCGACCTTGAGTTCTTTGTCTGTCATAATTAATTTTCTCCGCTTTCAAAAAATATTTCCGGTATATTGGCATTATAAATTCCATCTTATCTTATCCGCAACATCTGCGTCCGCTCTTTGTTCTTTTCCGGACTCTGTCCATCCGAAACCGTCGTTATCGTATCTGGGAAAAATATGCATATGGTAGTGTCCGACGTCATTAAATTTTCCGCCGTTCTGCATGATCGAATAACCGTCGGGATTATAGACTTTTTTGATCGAAGATACGAGTTTTTTTGAAACATCCGTTATCTCATGAAGCAGTTCGTCCGGCATTTCATCGACGTCCAAAAAATGCGCTTTAGGAACGACTAATACATGTCCTTCATTTATCGGAGCCATATCGAGAAAGGCAATTATATTTTCATTCTCAAACACTGTATTTGTTTCTATCTCATGTCTGGCGATCGAACAGAATACGCACATAATTTTTCCTTTCTGAATTGATTTTTCATTTTTACCGCCGCCGCCATGTACTCGGAGTGAACAAAAGCATCATGGGAAGTATTTCAAGCCTTCCGGCAAGCATATCAAAAATAAAAACCAGTTTTGAAAATTCTCCGTAGCCTGAGAAATTGCACGCCGGACCGACGGCTTCAAGACCGGGACCTATGTTGTTGAAGGTCGCGAGCACGGCGGTCATATTTGTCGTCAGTGAAAATCCGTCAAGCGATACGAGAAGGAAGCTTACGACAATTATGACGACATAGGCGATAAGGTACGCGCTGGTTGAGGAAAGCACCTTTTCGTCGATAGGCATTTTGTTTATCCTTACTACGTCGACCTTGTTGGGATATATTGATTTTTTAAGACTTCTGTGCATTGATTTGAGCAGCAGTATCATGCGGATGCATTTAAGTCCGCCGCCCGTACTGCCGGCGCACGCGCCCGTGATCATCAGGAACACGAGTATCGCTTTGGAAAAATTGGGCCACAAATCAAAGTCTGTAGTGGAAAATCCGGTCGTGGTCACGATACTTGCGACCTGAAAGGAAGCGTGCCTTATATTTTCTCCCATTGAGGCGTAGAAATTGCGAAGATTAAGCGTTATTAACATTATACTTACAAGAACCATAATAACGTAGGTGCGAAGCTCTTCGTCGCCTATAACGGCGCGGAACTGTCTTGTAAGCACCATGAAATAGCAGCTGAAATTCACGCCGAACAGCAGCATAAACACAGTGCATACATTCTGCAGATAGGGGCTGTAGCCGGCTATGCTGTCGTTTCGTATGCCGAAGCCGCCCGTTCCCGCGGTGCCGAAAGCAGTGCAGACGGCGTCAAAAACCGGCATTTTTCCCGCAATCAGAAAAATAAAATTCAGTATAGTAAGAACTATATATATCAGGTAAAGATAAAAGGCCGTCTGCTTCATGCGCGGAACCAGCTTGCCGACGCTGGGACCGGGGCTTTCCGCGCGCAGAATATGAAGCGACGATCCGCTTCTTTCGTTCCGCGCCGACACAAAGAAAAGCAGCAGCACCAGAACGCCCATACCGCCGAGCCAGTGGCTGAAGCTGCGCCAGTACAAAAGACCTCTCGACATGGCTTCAACGTCCGATAAAATCGTGGCTCCCGTGGTCGTAAAGCCGGAAACTATCTCAAAAAGCGCGTCGATAAAAGCCGGGATCTCTTTTGAGATTATAAATGGCAGACAGCCGAAAAGACTCATTATTATCCAGCCGATTCCTACGCATACCATTCCTTCTCTTGCGTAGAATCCCTGCGGGGTCCTGCGCGACGCGGCAAAAAGCAGTCCCGCGACGGCTACGATAATACCGATCGTATATATAAATCCAAGCGCTGCGTCCCGCTGCCCGTCGTGGAGCGAGATTCCCAGCGCGGGCAGCATAAAAAGCGCCTCAAGCAGCAGAATCTGGGCAAGAATGCGGCTGATTCTTTTATAGTTCATGGTACTTCTCCTTAAAATTCTATACGCGTTACTCAAAAATGTCGTTAAGCTGTGAAAGCGCGGTTCCGGCAACTGTAACGACGACGACCGTATCGTCTATGCAAAAGCACGAATCACCGTTAGGAATGATGGTGCTTCCTTGATGCGTTATGCATACGATAAGCACGTTTTTGCGTATCTTAAAGCTTTTGAGCGGCTCGTCGCAGTGCAATGTACCCTTATCAACGATGAATTCCGCGGCTTCGGCTTTTCCGGCAGCGATTGAATGGACTGACACTGCCGCGCCCGTCTGCTTGTGCATGGCGCGTACATAACGCGCTATGATGTTGCAGCAAAGCTCTCTAGGGCTTATTATACTTCCGATAGCAAGTCTGTTGAAGATGGAGGTTTCCTCCGCGTGTCCAAACTTTGTTATTACCAAAGGAACCTTATGATCTGTGGCGTACAGGGAGATGACCATATTCATTTCGTCAAGCCCCGTAAGCGAGACAAGCGCGTCGCATTCCGAAATTCCTTCGCTTTCAAGAAGGGGAAGGCTGCTTGCGTCGCCGTGTATTATATCGACGGCGGGAAGAAGCTGAGCTAACATCACGCACCTGTCGTAATTCATGCCGCTTTTAGTAAGAAGCTGAGAGAGATATATGCTGAGTCTTCCTCCTCCCGCGAGCATTACGCTCTTTATTCTGTGAGTGATTATGTTCAGATTTTTGAGAAGCGTAGTCAGCTCGTTGGTGGGAGCGGTTACGAAGATGCGGTCGTTTTCTTCAAGGATAAAAGAACCGCCAGGCATGATCGCTTCGCCGTCCCTCAGTACGGTGCATACAAGTACCTGACATTTGACGATGCTTGTAAGCTCGCTCAGGCTTATTCCGTTGAGTATACTTTCTTCCCCGACTCGCAGTTCAACGATCTCTACCCTGTCCTTCGCAAAGGAATCGCGTTTTAAAAAGCCCGGAAATCTGAGGAGCTTTTCGATCTCACGAGCAGCCTGACGTTCAGGATTTACGGTTAGAGATAAGGCGAAAATTTTCCTCATCTGATATATCTGCTCCGAATATTCTGGGTTGCGGATCCTTGCTATGGTGTGCAGATTCGGATTTACGGCGTGCGCCGTAAGGCAGCACAAAAGATTTATTTCGTCCTCGCTCGTGGCGGCGATAAGAAGCGTCGCCTCCTTTATTCCCGCCTGTTCAAGAACCTTTGAGGTCGCGCAGTTTCCTTTAACGGAAATAACGTCGTATTTTTCAATGGTATTGTCAAGAACCGCCTGGTTGGAGTCGATAAGCGTTATGTCATGTCCCTCCGACGACAGCTGACGGGTCAGCGCGGCTCCTACCTTTCCGCCTCCGGCAATTATTATTTTCATGAGATTTCTCCTCTTCCAGGTAAAAAATGGTGCTTCAATAGATTATAGACTTTTTGCAGGAAAAAAACAACAGGGAACCCGTAAAAAACGGGAATTAATTCTCTTGAAATAACTCTTTGCGTATAGTAAAATATAGACAAAGACAGTTCCCCTTGACGGGAATCATAAATATTTATACATTTCAGGAGGAAACAAAATGGGTAAATTTGTAGTAAAGCAGACTAACACCGGCATCAAGTTCGATTTAAAGGCAGGAAACGGAGAGGTTATCGCGACTTCTGAGGTATACAGCTCGGAGGCGGCTTGCAGGAACGGAATCGCGAGCGTTCAGAAGAATGCCCCTGTTGCGGGAATCGAGGATCAGACAGTCGAGGGCTTCGAGAAGGTCAAGCATCCCAAATTCGAGGTTTATCAGGACAAGGCGGGCGAGTACCGTTTCCGTCTTAAAGCAACCAACGGCGAGATCATCGCTACGGGAGAGGGCTACAAGGCAAAAGCGGGCTGCATGAACGGAATCGAGAGCATAAAGAAGAACGCTCCAGACGCGGACATCGTCGAGGCATAATGAATGGAATATAGTATTCAAAATAAAAAGGCGTGGGAATATAATGCGTATGAGTTTTGGATAAAACAATCAGGTACACCGGTCGACAGGGCAAAAGCGGACTTAGAAGATCCTGTGGGAATGCTTAAAAGGTATTCGGCTTATTTTGATACATACAGCGGTATCAAAATAGCGAACATATGCGGCTCTTGCGGAAAGAAAGCGGTTCCCTTGGCTGTTTTGGGAGCGGAAGTTACTGTTTTTGACATTTCGGAAGATAATAAGAAATATGCGCTTGAAGCCGCAGCAGCCGCAAAAGTCGATTTGAATTTTGAAGTATGTGATGTATTGGAAATTGATATGGAAAAGTACGGGAATCACTTTGACGTGGTCTTTA
This sequence comes from uncultured Butyrivibrio sp., assembly GCA_910577605.1. GTDB lineage: Bacteria > Bacillota > Clostridia > Lachnospirales > Lachnospiraceae > Eshraghiella. The sequence continues at coordinate 12,585 of CAJTON010000002.1, read as the reverse complement.
TGGAAGGCGGAGTATTACATTACTTTCATGATATTGGTCAATTTATGTACATTATGTATTCATTATTGAAAGAAAACGGAAAAATGATATGCAGTGATTTTCATCCGTTTACAAAAATAGCCGACATCTTGAATCTTGAACAGCCGGCCATGAGTTATTTTTCAGAGGAAATATTTGAAGGCGAAATGGCGCATGCCCGTTTCTTTGAAGAAAACGTTCGCAGACAGATGCCTAAGTGCAGTTATAGAAAGTATACAATCAGTGAGATCATCAATTCAGTAATAAACAGCGGTTTTACGCTAAGAAGGTTTGATGAACACCCTGCCTGGACAAATGAAAATATACCGGGAGAGTTTACTATTGTAGCGAGTAAATAATTAATTTCTGATTATGAATAGCTTAAATGGTTTGCCGGATTCCCTTTAAGGAAAACGGCTTCGACGCAGTAAAGGACACACTGGGTTGGAAAAGCGTCATCATCATATCAGTTATACATAAATACAGGGCGGCGCTGCTGCCCTGTTATTTGTAAATATAAAGGAGAGAGTTTATGAAAAAGAAAATAAGACTTGCAGCCGCGCTGTGTATGACGGCGGTTACGGTGTGCGCGCTTTTTTCGGCGTGCGGTAAGGATACGAATGATACGCCGACGTCGGGCGCGGCGCAGGAGACTGCCCCGGAAACCAATACGGACGCGACAAAGGACGAGGCGGAAAGCACTTCGGAGCAAACTGGTGAGCTTACGATGGAGCAGCAGATGACGTTAAATTCACTGCTATCCACCGGCAACAATTACCGCATGAAAAAGGCTATCGAGAAGGCGCGCGCGGGCGAGGATATAACCATAGGATTCATAGGCGGTTCTATAACCGAGGGCTATAACGCCGGAACAAAGGACATTTACGCCAAGCTTACATACGAGTTTTTCAAGGAAAATTACGGGACGGGCGACAACGTGCACTATGTCAACGCGGGCTTGAGCGGAACGCCGTCGATACTCGGACTTATCCGTTCCGACAGGGATCTGTTCAAATATGAGCCGGATATAGTGTTTATAGAATTTGCAGTGAATGACGGGACTGCCAACATAGACAATACAGGCTATGAAAGCCTTGTTTACAAGGCTCTCACTCAGCCGAATGAGCCGGCGGTGGTGCTTTTGTATTCTGTTGTAAAGTCGGGATATACCTGTCAGGACAATATGAATCTCATCACTTTTAAATACGATCTTCCCAAAATAAGCGTAAAGAACGCAATATGGCCCTTTATAGAAAGCGGCGATTATACATGGGAGCAGTGGTCCAAGGATGAGTCACATCCGAACGCCGACGGCAGCAGGCTTTACGCGGATTTTATTATCAATTATTTTAAGACCGTGGACAAAGAAGAGTCCGCCGCAGAATATAAGGTTCCCGACGCTTTCGCTAACGGCTTTGACCACTCGGAGCTGCTCATGGTCGATAATGAGCTTAATACCGGCACAATAAATATCGAAAGCTCCGGCTCGTACAAGACGGGTTCAAATCACGCTTCCTTTAAACAGGGGTGGACCCGCGATATTTCCGGCAATGACGGCTTTAAGTTCAGCTTTGAAGGCGACGCTCTCTATATAGTTTACAAGGATACGAAAAACGACGCGTACGGCGCAGCCGACATATATATAGACGGAGAACGCGCGGCAACGCTTTACGGCAATTCGGATGACGGCTGGAATAATCCTGTGACCGAAAGGGTTTTCAGGGCAAAAGACAGCGGCAGCCACAAGGTCGAGATAAAGATGGCGGATGGCGACGAAGCAAAGGAATTTGAGATACTTTGCTTTGGAGTACACTAGAAGAGAGAATACTGCGTTTGAAAGGATCGAGGACAGAGGCATCAAAGGGCTGAAAACCCTTTAGTGCCTCTGAATTTCGATAGCCTTGTAGCTGTGGCTGTAATGATATCCGAGCTTTTCTGCCAAAGCGACGGACGCTTTATTCTGCGCGTCCCAGCTTGGATACAGATCCCGCTTCAGACATTCAAGGATCAGCTTTGCGCCGCATATGTACGCCAGACCTTTTCTGCGGTATTCTTTTTTTGTGTCTATTTCTATTTCGATGCCTCCGAGATAACGCGAGTAGGAGGAGGCGCCGGAAACGACGGCGTTGTCTTTAAGTATGACCGCGCCGAGTCCGAGACTGCGGTAACCGTCGTAGTCAGGGAATTGAGCCACCAGATCCTTGCTCCATTCCTCTGCTCTGCACATATTGTAAAGCTGTTCGTCGATCATG
>CAJTON010000002.1:0-10268 GCA_910577605.1 uncultured Butyrivibrio sp. | reverse complement strand
TTTATCCCTGTCAAAAATACCGGGCTCCTTTTTTATGGCGTAACGGGAAACCACGGTCGCGTCGCTGCCGTAAAATTCCGTGACAGCATCGGTCCACGCTTCGTTTTGCGGGACGATAAGCATAAAATCCTCACCGCTCTGCTTTAGTACGCCTTCGGCAAATTCCGCGTTAGGTTTTCCTGCCAGAAATATGAAGTCTCCGAGAACCGCTGCCGCGGATTGAGGACTGCCGGCGTCGTCGGCGTATATTTTTCCCATAATTACCTGTAAACACGACCAGATAAGCGTTTCGTCCCAGCCGTCAAATATTGCCGAAACTTTATCCGTGTCCGTAATTTCGTATATCATTCTGATACCTCCGCAAAAATATCCTGATTCATGTTAGCATATCGTGTTTTGCGAAGTCAATAACGTTAGGGCTTTAATGACGCGGTAAAATTAAAACGTGTTGATAGAGGGCGGCGGATATGTTAATATATATGCAGTTTTAGCCGGAAGAAATAAAAAACAGGAGGATGAACAATGCAGATCACATACAGGGACGACAGGAATTTTACGGCTGAGGAGGTCGAGGAGCTTTTCCTTTCGGTGGACTGGCTTTCCGGCAATTATCCGGAGAGGGCGAAAAAGGCGCTGGATAACTGTGAGACCGTATTTACGGCGTGGGACGGCGATAAACTGGTCGGTCTGATAAACGCGATAGACGACGGGGAGCTTACTTCTTATGTTCATTACCTCTGCGTCGCGCCCGAATATCAGGGCGCGGGGATCGGCAGAGAACTGTTAGACCGTATAAAAGAGAAGTACAAGGATTATCTGTATATTCTTCTGGTCGCGGAGAACGCCGGACTTATCGAGTATTATAAGCAGAACGGTTTTGACCATATGGACGAGAGATTCGTCATAATGATTCAGAATAAATAGCGGTGCGGTAAGTATGTATTGAAAATCTTTTTACCGTATAGTATGATGAAATAACAGAATATGCTGTTATCGGAGGTTCCATATATGAAACGTGAAGGATTTAAGTCGCGGCTAGGTTTTATACTCGTAAGCGCCGGGTGCGCGATCGGAATAGGAAATGTATGGCGTTTTCCGTATGTTGTGGGGCAGAACGGCGGAGGAATATTTGTGCTGCTTTACCTTATATTTCTGGTTATAATGGGAGTACCTATCCTGACGATGGAGCTTGCCGTCGGCAGGGCAAGCGGGAAAAGCGCGGTTCTTGGTTACAAGGCGCTTGAAAAGCCGAAATCAAAATGGCATATACACGGATGGTTCTGTATGCTTGGCTGTTATATGCTGATGATGTACTATACGACTGTCTCAGGTTGGATGCTGAGTTATTTCTATAAGTTCGTGACGGGCTCGTTTACCTCCGATATGAATGTGGAGCAGGTCGGCGGAGTGTTTTCAAAGCTGCTTGATTCTCCCGGCGAGATGATCCTGTTCATGGCGATCATCGTTATTCTGGGATTTCTGGTATGCGGACGCGGGCTGCGGAACGGTATTGAAAAGGTAAGTAAAGTTATGATGGCTGCGCTGCTTGTTATGATAGTCGTGTTGGCGGTACACAGTTCTTTACTTGACGGAGCTTCAAAGGGGCTTGCCTTTTATCTTATTCCCGATGTGGACAAGGTCAAAGAAGTCGGTATCTTTAAGGTGGTGACATCGGCGATGAATCAGGCGTTCTTCACGCTGAGTCTCGGAATTGCGGCGATGGAGATCTTCGGCAGTTACATGAGTAAAGAAAAAACGCTTCCTGGAGAGGCGGTCAAGATCTGTGTTCTTGATACGTTTGTCGCGATACTTTCCGGACTTATTATTTTTCCTGCCTGTTTCGCGTTCGGAGTTGAGCCTGACGCAGGTCCGTCGCTTATATTTGTCACTCTTCCCAACGTATTCGTCAATATGTCCGGCGGAAGATTCTGGGGAACGCTGTTTTTCATATTTATGACATTTGCGAGCTTCTCTACGGTCATTGCCGTTTTTGAAAATATTATTTCGTTCTGCACCGAGATGTTCGGTATAAGCAGAAGGAAGGCGGTAATTATCAACACGGCGGTTATTTTTATCGCAAGCCTGCCCTGTGTATTGGGATATAATCTTTGGAGAAACGTTCACCTTATAGGCGGAAGGGATATTCTCGATACGGAGGATTTCATTGTGAGCAATCTGCTCCTGCCCATAGGTTCGCTTGTGTTCCTGCTTTTCTGCGTCACGAAATTCGGCTGGGGCTTTGATAACTATATCAAAGAGTGCAATGAAGGAGAGGGCATGAAATTTCCTCGCTTCTTTAAGCCGTTTTTCATGTTTGTCGTGCCAGCGCTGATAATCGTTATAATCATTCAGGGACTGATCCCTTAGTAATTAAAGGCTTTCCAGATCCGTCAAGCCGTGTTCGTCTTGGGCGTCGCATGAGCAGGAGTATCTTGATTTTCTGTACGCCAGGGGGGACATACCGTAAAATTTTTTAAAAGTCTCGCAGTAATAGCTGGAGCCGCAGAAGCCGTTTTCGTAAGCTACATCCGTTATGCTTTTGTCAGAATCCAGCAGCGCTCCGAGGCTTTTTCTCAACCGCAGCTTTGTTATATATGTAATAGGGGTATCGCGCAGATACTTTTTAAAAAGCAGGGAGCATTTGCTTTTGCAGCAGGAGCCTGACAGCGCTATATCCTCAAGCGTTATGCGTTCCTGATAATGTTCGTCTATGTATGTGATAATGTTCCTTAACGCCGTAAGTTCTGAGGATTCTTTGGCAGGCGTGCTGTGGGTGACGTTAAGTTTATCGTATAATATTTTCATTATTGACGCAAAATCTTCAACCAGTTCAAAATATGCAGCCGGAGTATCGGGTTCATTTCCGAAGGAAGTATATATTTTATCGAGTCTGTCCAACACCGCCACATCTGCGCCACGGTCAAGATACAGATAAGGAACGGGGGAGTTTGCCGTTACCGTTTCTATATAATTCTGATAGAACCATTCGTTGCCGCGCAGCAGTTCAGTGGAGAGAAGAATACAGATAAACTCGCATTCGCCGTATTCCGTGGAAAATCCGTAATGAAGCTGTCTGCTGTTCACCATAATGCCGCAGTCTGTAGGCAGTTCTATAAGTTCGCCGTTTACGTTGTACATCATTTTTCCTTTTTTGATAAGTATAAATTCGAGGTCGGAGTGCCAGTGGCTTATGGCTGTATAATCGGGATATGAGGAAAGGAAGCCGTATCTGACATATGCTGGAAAGCGCGGATTGTTATACGCGACGGTTTCCGACGAGTCTGCATTGAAAGCGGAACAGTAGTATTTTTTGGTATTCATATAGTTTCCCCCACATATAAAGAAGATTGTTATATTATTATAAGCTATTCCGAAAGAATTTTAAAGCCGGAATTTATATGGTTAATATATAAAAATAAGTGCATAAGCGAGGTAAAATTATGGGTGGAATGAAAGAGAAACTTCATACGGGCGAGCTTTATTTTCCTAACGACGAGGAAATAATGAAAGAACAGCTTGCTTATCAGGATATGCTCTGCGAATATAATCTGACAAAGCCGTCGGAGACGGAGAAGAGAAGCGGTATGCTCAGACAGATGCTTGCGGAGTGCGGCGAAGGAGTATATATTGAAGCGCCTTTTTATTCAAATTTTGGCGGAAGGCACTGCCACTTCGGGAAAATGGTGTACGCCAATTACCATCTGACCTGCGTGGACGATACTCATATCTATGTGGGCGATTACACAATGTTCGGACCGAATGTTACCGTTGCCACGGCGGGACACCCGATTCTGCCAAAGCTTCGCGAACAGGTGTATCAGTATAATATGCCTGTCCATATCGGCAGGAATTGCTGGATAGGTGCGGGCGCGATAATCCTGCCGGGCGTTTCGATCGGAGATAACACTGTCATAGGTGCGGGCAGCGTCGTCACAAGGGATATACCGCCGGATGTCGTGGCTTTCGGGAACCCGTGCCGCGTAATGCGTGAAATCAACGAGCATGACAGAGAATTTTACTTTAAGGACAGAAGGATAGAGCTTGATTAAAGGGGAGAGCTATGAAGGCACGGACAAATGACATGACAGAGGGAACACCTCTGAAGGTTATAATATATTTTGCGGTTCCGCTTTTTGTAGAAACACTTTTTATGCAGGCGTACAATATCGTGGACACAATGATAGCGGGACACTGTTTGGGCGACGACGCGATAGCGGCGATCGGTGCGACGGCGGCTCTGTATTCCGTGCTGATCTATTTTGCAAACGGGATGAACAACGGTTTCGGCGTAGTTATGGCTCAGATTTTCGGCTCGAAGGATACCGTCAGAATGAGAAAAGCAGTTGCCGCGGCGGTTATACTGAACGCTGCTACGACGGTTATTTTAACGGCCGCGGTACTTCCGTTTGCGCGTTTTCTTCTGGATATGCTGGACACTCCGAATGACATATCGGAGATGTCGCACCGCTATATTTTTATAATCCTGGCGGGAATGACAGCGACGGTCGCTTATAATATGTGCGCGGGATTTATGAGGGCGGTAGGAAACAGCCGCACACCGCTGTATTTTCTTATAGCCTCGTGCCTGTTAAATATTGCGCTTGATTTCCTGTTTATCGCGGGGCTTGATATGGGAGTGGCGGGAGCCGCGTTTGCGACGGTCGCGTCGCAGACTGTTTCCGCGGTATTCTGCGCGATATACATAATAAGAAGGTACGGAATATATATGCCGTCAGTCAAGGATTGGCATATATCGAAAGCGCTTGCGAAGGAAATGCTTTCGACTGGATTTTCGATGGGAATAATGTCCTCGGTGCTTGCCCTTGGCTCGATCATCCTGCAAAAGAGCATAAACAATCTGGGAAAGGAGTATATAACCGCGCACACCGCGTCAAGACGGATATTTGAATTTCTTATGATGCCCTTGCAGGCGATAGCTAACGCCTGCGCCATTTTTGTCGGACAGAATTTTGGGGCGAGGCTGTTTGGCAGGATACGAAGCGCGATGAAGCGGGTACTGTGGATCGAGCTTGCGTGGTCGATTATAGCGGCGGCCGCGGCGTTTACGGGAGGCAAAACGTTTATTCGTATGCTAACCGGGACCGGGAATGCGGAGATTATAGAAAACGCTGTATATAATCTGAAAATATGCACGGTTTTTTTCTTTCCGCTCGGAATACTGTTTGTGCTTCGTAATTCTATGCAGGCGATGGGATACAAAACGGCGCCCGTACTGTCAGGCGGAATAGAGCTTGCGGGAAAAGCGCTGTCATGCGCTTTGGTGATACCGGCGTTTAAGTACAAGGGCGTTGTTTTTACGGAGCCGGTAATATGGGCGGTGTGCGCCGTTTTTTTGGCGGCTGTTTATTTTAAGACGAAAGGAAAGAAAATGTCAGTCAATTGAAACGTCTGCCATGATGGACGGACATTTTGTCTGAAGCTCCGAGATTATGTCGGCGGCGATTTTTTTGGATATGCGGCGAATTTTGTAAGTTCTCCGGCTTTCGGTAAGAATGCAGAGCGTAGAATTTATGCGCGGAGTGCCGTGAAAATGGCGTATCTCGTTTGACGTGTATATCCACGTTATGTTTTCTATGGGAATGATGTCTGCAAAGCCTGACGTTATATGAAAAATAAAACGTTCGGTGACGTAAAGCCCTGAAACCCTCGGCGGCGCGGCGGCGCTAAATTCTTCGCACGCGGCGGCAAAAAGCTCTTTTCTTACGCCGTATCTGCCAAGATAAAGTGCGGAGGGGGAAAATGGAGGAAAAATAATCATAAAGATTCTTATCACAAGCGCGGCTCCTAAGATCACGCAGACTATCAGGAGAGCGGCGGTGTAATATGTTCCGAAGCCGTATGCTCCGTACTGGCTTATCAGTATGCTTGAGCTTACGGCTTCAAGTCCCTGTAAAGAGAAATCAATGCTGTCTGAAAGACTTGCAATTATGCTGCGGTACATGTTATCATTATATATTAGGCGGGCATTAAGGCTTATGGTTGCGGGAGATTCGTTTGTGTCAGGCGCTTTATCGGCGGATATTATGAAAAAATAGCAGCGTCCCGCTTCAAGGCGGTAATAGACTTTCGCCTTTATTTTTCCGTTTACGCTGTAATCGACTCCCGAATAGTAGAGAGAGTCCGCCGTATACTGAATGTAATGCGAGCCGGATGAATATAATTCCTCGATTTTGGATATATCGTCCACAGCCGTTACTTTTATTTTTTTGTCCATGGGATTCAGTAACATGAGCGAGACGGCGGCTGAAAGAACAAGAACCAAAACGGCAAGTTTTATAATATTGATTTTTCTTAGTATATGCCTGAGATTTTTGTTTTTCATATTCCACCTGATGAAAATATATTCAGACTTAAGTATAATGTAGAGGACGGAAATAATCAAGTATAAAACGACGCGGGGCGCGGGCAGGAGGCAGAGTTGCAGGCATACACCGTATTTGCGAAGGTTTACGATAAGTTTATGGCGGAAATTCCTTACGGACTTTGGGCGGACCGTATCGGCGGCTGTCTTGCGGGGCGTGGGATTTCTGAGGGCGCGCTGCTTGAGCTTGGCTGCGGTACGGGCAGCTTTACAACGCTTATGGCGAAGAAGGGCTATGACGTGACGGCAACGGACATTTCACCGTATATGTTAAGGCAGGCAAGGCGCAGGCTTTCAGGCAGCGGACTTGCGGTCAGATTCGAGCAGCAGGATATGAGGGCGCTTGAGACGGGTACGGTTTACCGCGCGGCGGTCAGCGTATGCGATTCCGTCAATTATCTGCGGGACACGTTTGATCTTGAATCTGCTTTTGAGGGCGTGTTTAGGTCGCTTGAAAAAGGCGGGGTATTTGTTTTTGACCTGAAAACGGAGAGCTTTTATAAAAATCTTGGAAATTCCGTGTTTACCGACGAAAACGACAGCGGCAGATATATATGGGAAAACGATTACGATGCCGCGCAAAAGGACAATTATTATTATATGACATTTTATCTCAAAAGTCTGTTTGGGCTGTACAGACGGTACACTGAGGAGCATGTGCAGCATGCATTTACGGATAAAGAGATAAAAAGCATTGCCGCGAAATGCGGTTTCTGCGCGGCAGAGGCTTATGGCGAGGATCTGAAAAGTCCGCCGGATTGTGATGCCGGGCGGGTATATTATATTTTGGAAAGGAATTGACAATGGATGATTACATGGTAAGGGCGACGGCGGCTGACGGAAGGATAAGGGCTTTTTCGGCGTATACGGGCAATACAGTGGAAACGGCGCGAAAAGCACACAATACAAGTCCGGTGGTCACCGCGGCTCTCGGAAGGCTTCTCACTGCCGGAATTATGATGGGAAGCATGATGAAGGGAGAAAAGGATCTTATTACGCTCAGGATAAACGGCGACGGCCCGGTAAAGACTTTGCTCGTGACGGCGGATTCGCATGGAAACGTAAAGGGTTATCCGGGAGAGCCGTGCGTGCTGCTGCCTGCCAATGCGGCGGGAAAGCTGGATGTTGCGGGCGCGGTGGGAGCCGGAACGCTTACGGTCATCAAGGATATGGGAATGAAGGAGCCGTACAGCGGTACTTGTGAGCTTGTGAGCGGTGAGATCGCCGAGGATATAACATATTATTTCGCGTCGAGCGAACAGACTCCGGCGTCGGCGGGGCTGGGAGTGCTTATGACGAAAGAAAATACAGTTCGCGTGGCGGGAGGCTTTATTATACAGGTCATGCCCGATATTTCGGAGGAGACCGTTAATGAGCTTGAGCAAAAGCTTTCCCAGGTCAGCTCGGTGACGGCTCTGCTTGAGAGAGGCATGACGCCGGAGGACTTGCTTCGTATGATCCTCGACGGACTTGAGCCTGAGCTCCTTGATACCATGCCGGTCGGATTTAAATGCGGCTGTTCAAGGGAGCGGGTATCGAAAACACTGGCGCTGCTTGGGAAAGACGAGTTGAATTCCATTGTGGAAAGTAAGGAACCGATAGAGGTTAAATGTCATTTCTGTAATACGGCATATGTGTTTGAGCCGGATGAACTGGCGCAAATTCAGGCAGACAGATGACGCGGTGCAGACAGATGACGCGGTGCAGACAGATGACGCGGTGCAGACAGTTTCACAAAATGTAAGATTTTGTTTGACTTATCCGTTTGGATATGTTAGATTAATAGTGTTGTGATTAGACAACACGACTCATTTAATTTTGGAGGTAATACCATGAAAGGTACAGTAAAGTGGTTCAATAATCAGAAGGGATACGGATTCATTTCTGATGAACAGGGCAAGGATGTATTCGTACACTACTCAGGGCTCGATATGGAAGGCTTCAAGACTCTTGAAGAGGGACAGGAAGTTGAGTTCGACGTAGTTGACGGCGCAAAGGGCCCGCAGGCGACTCACGTTAAGAGAGTTTAATTTCCGTGCTTGCATAATAATCAAAGAATTTGCAATGTGCCTTTTTTCAATATAGGAGATTTTTATTCCCGCGGGCAATGAGGAAAATAGTCATTCTTGCGGCGAAGTATTTGACTAAAAAAGTATATTGTCATTTGGTAAGATTATGATAAAGGGCTGTCATTTTTGATAGCCCTTTTTAGCAGAACAAAAATAACGCAAGGATAAGGAAACGTTTTTCGGGTATATCATTATGCGTTGAGGAACGGCGCGGGGATAATGAAAGGAATATAAATATATGATGAATTTGATCAGTTCTGAGCTTAAATTCAAGCTGCCTGAGGGATATGACTTGAGCAGCACGGTGCCGCGTTCTACGATCGTGACTGCGATTATAGGAATGCTTGCGATTCTTGCGGCGGGAATAATCCTCTTTATGTGGGTACGCAAGCGCGAACGCATCAACGGATTCGGTTTTTTCGGCGGTATAGCGACTTATATGACCTTCTACTATCTCGGAGTGTCGGTGGTCGCAAATCTTATAATAAAATATATGGGATCCAACTATGTTTCCATTCTGGTGCTGGCGCTGACTGCCTCCGCGATTCCGATTCTCGGACGGCTGCTTACCATGAAAATGTTTTCTTATAAAATGAACAAGGTGGCGGATTCGATTTCGTTCGGCGTGGGAATCATGGCGTCTGAGGGACTTGTTTCCGCGATAAACCTTCTTATGGTATATGTTTCCGCGAATACGGTCAACAAGACCGGAGTGGAGGAGCTTCTTTCAAGCGCGGAAACGCAGGAGGAATTCGACGGTATACTCAAAAGTATTTTTGAGATCATAGAATACAAGCCTGCGGTCATAGCCGGGCTTGCGGTATCAGCAATAGCGTGCATGGTATTTCATATAGCGGTATCGATCCCTCTCTTCGCGTCGTATCAGCAGAAGGTAAACAAGGGCTTTTACGGCTTCTGCATCGGAACGTATTTTGCGATAAGGCTGTTCATATATATGGCGGGCTCCGGATTTATAAACGTTATCCTCAATATGGTGCTTGTCGTTGCGGGTTCGGCGCTGTTTACGGTTACTTCTTTGCGCATATACAAAATATTTTATAAGGATGAAGAAAAAGACAAGCCTAAGAAGGACTCCGGCAAAGGCGAGCCGGGCAAGAAAAAAATACCGAGATTTGAGAATCTCAGTAAGCTGTAACCGTTTGCTGATATTTAAAATAAACGCCCCTGCGTATTGCGTAAACAATATCAGGGGCGTTTTTGAAGGAAATTTATTTTTCCTTAGGTCTGACAACAAGCTCCTCGTACGGAACTTTGTCTTCAAGCTCGCCCGCGTCAATGAGGATATCCTGCAAAAGATCGAAGGCTTCTTTTTCAAAAGCGGGATCTGTCTTCCAGGTATCCTGAGCGGCATAGCGCTCTACAATAATTTCCAGTGTCTCTGTATCCGTTTCCGCAAACTGAGGGCTGATTACTTTTGCAATTTCTTCCGGTGTGTGTTCGGCGCAATAATCCATGCCTTTTTGCAGGGCGTTTGTGAAAGCCTGAATGACTTCCGGGTTTTTCTCGATATAGCTCTTTCTGGCGGAGAAGGCAGTATAGGGCACATAGCCGGAATCTTCACCGAGGGAGGCTACCACGTAGCCGTCGCCTTTTAATTCCAGAGAGGTGGCGTGAGGTTCAAACTCTACCGTATAAGCTTTTTACTACACCATTTTTGTCATAAAATTAAAACCGGCTATTTTATGTGTTTCAGCATCTATTTGAATATCTTTTATTGTGCTTTTCCAAAAAGTCTGTTTATGAGCTTTGTCCAGATTGTAGTATAATTTCTGCCAATCACCACTGAAAGCGTCAAT
>CAJTON010000001.1:177410-183284 GCA_910577605.1 uncultured Butyrivibrio sp. | reverse complement strand
AGCAGTCAATCACTTTAGTTGCCCAATCTTCATAGAAATCCGGCTCATGGCAGATAAGAAGTATACTTCCTTTGTATGCTTTTAGGGCACGTTTTAATTCATCCTTTGCATCCACATCTAAATGGTTGGTTGGCTCGTCAAGAAGCAATACCCTGGAATTGTACGTTTTCTGTTTATACAAAGCTCTCGCCAGCGCAAGCTTCTGCATCTCTCCGCCGGAAAAATCGGTGGCGTCGTCATATACTGATTTAACAAGATATGTGTCGATACCGTCCGGCATCTCGTTTATCTTCTCTGCAAGTCCTGAATGCTCCATGGCGTAGACAAGGCTGTTCAGATCCGCCTTGCCGCTCATAACGATATTGTCGGTTATGCTCGACGGCATAACGTGTATGTCCTGAAAAACCGTGGCGTAAAGCTTAAAAAGCTCATCCCTGTTGTACTCGTCTATGGAATGTCCGCCAATATATATCTCACCCGACGTCCGCCTGTATATTCCGCAAAGAAGCTTCACGATAGTGGTCTTACCCGCCCCGTTGTTACCGACTATCGCCACTTTTTCTCCGGCATATAAAGTAAAGCTCAAATCGTGTATCGTGTCGCTCTCTGCGCCCGCATAACGGTAACATACCCGTTCAAAACATATGTCAAAGTTTCCGCTTGGAAGCGGGATACCCTCTCCCCTGTTCGACTTATCCTCCACTTCAAGAAATTCCCTGAATCTCGACACCATGGCGGTGAGCCAGCAAAATGTCGCCAAATGGTCCATTATATGATAGAAGGCGTAGGAAATCTGCCCTACCGAGCTGAAATACAGTATAAAATCACCCGCGCTCATGTCGCCTTTTGCCATTTTCCACACGATAAAACCATATGCCGCGGTATCCCTGACAGCCACCGCAAGGAGCTGAAAAAATCCGTTGATTCCCTCCTCTTTCGCCTGTTTTTTGTACCAGAACAGCCTTTTGTCAAGGAATTTTTTCGCCACTGATAATATCCAGTCCTTCATACTGTAAAGTCTTATATCCTTTGCACTTGAAAAATCCGCCGACTTGCGTATGACGTACTCAAACTTTCTTTCCGTATTCAGCCATTTTTTCATATGAAGGTTAAACCACATTATTTTATATTTTACGATATAATAATAAGCGACAGTCGGAACAAGTATTATGACTATGAGCCACGGCGACAGCGTGCAGATGATCGCCGTCCATCCGACAAGCGAAACTCCGAGTCCGACGGTCTCCTCTATCCTGTAATAAAATTCCAGCAGTCCCTTTACCGACTGCTTCGCCCCTTCAAAGAGCATTTTGACGGAGGGCTTTTCAAGATTCTCATAGTCCGTATCCATCTGTTTCTCATAAAGTTTTCTCGCAAAAATATAAGTACATCTGCGGAATTTCGTTTCACACACTCTGGCGTCAAGCGCGCCGTAAATCAGTTTCATAACCATAACAGCCGTGATTATGGCAAGCATTCCGACAATAAGATTCTTGCCCGTTCCTCCCGCCAGAGCAAAATCCACGACATATTTGTTAAAAACAGCCCACAAAAGCTCAACGCCGCAATAAGTCCCGCCTGCCACGACCATCATCGGTATTATCCACTTATCGTTCTGCCAGCTGAAACGCGCCATATATTTAATGCAGTCCCAAGTGGAATATTTGAATATCTGATTCCCGGAGTCCTCGGTAAAATAATAGCCGTCCGCAACTTTTTTCTTCATATTCCTCGCACCCTTTCTCCGGCATCCTACGGACATCACACAGATATGCTGTCCGTTTTATTACTTGCCGATTATTTCAAGCTATATTTTAGCTTAAAAAAACCGTTCATACCGGGTTTATGTATGAACGGTCAATATTTGTCACCAACGGATCACGCGTCTTTTTTCAGCGGAAACATAAGCTCGGTCGCAAATATTCCCGGCTCGCTCTGACGGTTCACACTGCCGCCGTATTTTGCGGCGATCCTGTCTATCCTGAATATCCCGAAGCCGCTGCCCCCGTTCCTTTTAGTAGAAAGATAGCCGCCGCCCCTTTTTTTGACCACGCCCGCGGCATTCTGAACCGACATATAGAACTGCCCCTTGATAACGCCGATAAACACTCTTATAAAACGTTCCCCGACAGGCAGCTTTTGGCAGCTTTCCACCGCGTTGTCAAGAAGGTTTCCAAGCAGCGCGCAAAGCTCGACGTCGCTTATACGAATATCCTTAGGTATATTTGCCTTGACATTTATCCTTACATCCATCTTCTCAGCGGCGTAAAGCTTGGTATTAAGCACCGCGTCGGCCATCACGTTTCCCGTCTTTATTATCGTATCCACCGTAAGAAGATCCTTGGCTAACTCGTCCAGATACGAATCAAGCTCTTTATAGTCTGACTGCGCAAGCAGTATTTTCATATTCTGGATATGATTGCGGTAATCGTGCCGCCAGCCCCTCGTCTGCTTATACATATTCTCCGTTTCGTAGATCTGCTTCTCTATAAGGCTGCTCTGAAAACGCTCTATCCGTCTGTCGATCATATGAAAAATTAATTTTCTTACTCCCAGGAAAGCGGCGGCTCCCAATAGAACGGCGCCCGCCGCCGTCGCTGCTATCAAAGGCGGCTGCATTATTCAACTCCTCCGTTTTTCGACGTATAGTATCTCGCAAAGGCCCTGCATACTTCACCGTAAAGCCTTCTTGACACCGGGACCGTGTCTCCGCCGTCAAGTGTTATCTCCGTTTTTTTGACGGAACGCACATATCTTAGATTGACGATATACGAACGGTGGCAGCTCACAAAGTCCGGCTGCGGAAGCTCCGCGCCGAGCTGACCGATACCGGCGCGGCAGTCTGTTTTCTGCCCCCCGCGCATATATAGCACGCTGTTTCTGCCGAAAGCCTCCGCATACATTATATCCGAAACGCGGATATGAATACTCCCGTTTTCGGTATCCACTACGATCTCGTCTCTTGTGACTGCCCTCCTGTCGGCATAGCGGTCAAGCACCCTCGCGAATTTCCCGGTGTCTAACGGCTTCAGCAGATAATGAAGAGCCTCCACGTCAAATCCCGCGCTCATATAATCCGCAAATCCGGTGATAAAAACAATAGGGATATTATCGCCCCGCGCGCGGAGTTTCTTTGCCAGCTCCATTCCGTTCTGCCCTTCCATTTCTATATCGAGAAGCAGCAAGTCGCACCGTCTCTCCTCGTAGTCGAAAAGAAACTCTTCCGCTCCGGAATATCTGCAAATGTCCGCCGCCTCGCCGCGGGCATCCGCCCATTCCTTTACAAGCCCCGCAAGATATTCTGTTTGCTTAGCGTCGTCATCAACGACGGCTACCGTCAGCGCCATAATTTTTTCCGTCCCAAAATATAATAAACAATTATAATATTTCGGGATCTATAAATCAAGTCTTACCGGCTCTCTGTTTCCTTGCATACGTCTACCCATTCCTCGCAGCCTGAATATTTCTCAAGCTCATCGACCGTAAGCTCTATCGCGCTGTTTGAGCTGCCGCACGCAGGAAAAACAGTCTCGAACCTTTTGAGCGATACGTCGAGATACACCTTGACGCCTTCTTTTACCGCAAAGGGACACACTCCGCCCACGGCGTGACCCGTAAGCAGCTCCGCCTCCTGCGGCGCAAGCATTTTCGCCTTTGTCTTAAACCGCGCCTTATACTTTGCGTTGTCGATCTTGGCGTCTCCCGCCGCCACGATAAGGATCGTCCGCTCCGGCAGAGCGAAAGAAAGCGTCTTCGCGATCCTCTGCGGCTCGCAGTGCAGAGCCGCTGCCGCAAGCTCAACAGTCGCGCTCGACTCCGCCAGTTCAATTATCCTCTCCTCCATTCCGTAATTTCTGAAATATTCTCTTACGCGTTCAATAGACATTTTTACGCCGTTCCTTTCCGTTATCCTTATTTTGCGCATATGAACATACTGTCGGTCACGCCGTACTCTTTGAGCAATGCCGCAATATACGGTATTATTCCGTTCTCTCCGTATGTAGCGCAGTAAAAATATCCGCCGTATTATACTGTTCACTCACGACTTTACTGTTGTTTATCATATACAAAAAATCCTCCCAAAACAAATCTTTTTCACGCCGCGCAAAGCCTGAAATCCGTATGTCGGAGGCTGCGGTACAAAAAGACGGAGGAATATATCCGCCGTCTTATCATACCCGGTAAGCCTTCTCAATTTAATAATTTTCCGCGTATACCTCAAAATAAGCCTGCGGATGATTGCAGACAGGACATTTTTCGGGAGCCTTCGTGCCAACGACTATATGCCCGCAGTTACGGCATTCCCATACCTTGACCTCGCTCTTTTCAAATACCGAAGCCGTCTCTACATTCTTTAAAAGCGCCCTGTATCTTTCCTCATGCTGCTTTTCGATAGCCGCGACCCCGCGGAATTTTTCGGCAAGCTCGGCAAAGCCTTCCTCCTCGGCGGTTTTTGCAAAATCCTCATACATATCCGTCCACTCGTAATTCTCGCCGTTCGCAGCCGCCTGTAAATTCTCCGCCGTACTTCCGATGCCGCTTAACTCCTTGAACCACATTTTGGCGTGCTCCTTCTCGTTGTCGGCTGTCTTTAAAAACAAAGCGGAAATCTGCTCATATCCCTCCTTCTTAGCCACGGAAGCGAAATATGTATATTTATTTCTTGCCTGCGATTCTCCCGCAAACGCAGCCTCCAAGTTTTTCTCTGTCTGTGTTCCTGCATACTTGTTCATTTTTATTCCTCCAAAAATGTTATTTACTTTCCGTTTCAGCCTTATGTACCGTTTCTTTTGAAACGCGCAGGGCGGGTCTTACGCCTATGCCGTCGCTGTTTACAAAAATACCGTCGCAGCCTATGACTCCGTTGCTGTTGACAAATACCGCGTAGCTCGCCTCGACTCCGTTAGTTCTCGTCCACCATTTGCAGTAGCCGTCCGAATACACATACACTCCCCTTGCCTGCGCAAAAGGAGTCTGACCGCATACCCTCGCGGCGTCGTCGGTCTGAACGTATACGTCAAAGCCGCATGCAGGATCAAGCAGATTCTCGGCTGAAAGCAGATATACGTTGGTTTTAAGATACTCTCCGGTAACGTTATTGTAAATAGGATTCCTGTTAGCGCCCAATTCGGTCGGAACTATTCCTTTTTTCTCCTCCTCCGAAAACGCCGTATCGTAAAAATACCCGTTAAGCCACGCGCTCAGGCTGGATTTTTCCCAGCTTGCGGCAGCAAACGCGTCGTTATAAGGCATACAGTCTACCGCAGAGGACGCGAGCAAAGTATACGCGTCGCCGCTTTCCGCTATAACGTTCCATTTTATCATCTCAAAACGGTAGTAATCGTATCCGTCACCGTTTTGAACGCGCATATATCTTGTCCCGTCTATGACCGCCGTATTATTGTCATCATATTCGGCCGCCTCAAGCCCTTTTATTCCGTTTTGCATAAGGGTGCAGGGATACCATCCGTAGAGCACCTGATTGTTTTCATCTATGACATAGGGCGTTCCCTCCGGCTCGTAAGGCTCTGGAGCGTCGGGCACAGCGGTCGTTTCCTCCGGAGTCTCCGGCTCGGTAGTTTCCGGTTCGGCAGTCGTCGTCTCTTCTGTTGTATTGTCTTCTCCCGCATCTTGTTTGTTCATTCGCACCGAAAAAACCACTACCGCCACTATCGCGGCAGCCGCTACGACCAGAACGGCTATGAGAATTATATTTTTTTTATCCTTCATCACATCATTTGTCCCTTCAAATAAATATTTAAATATTGGCAAAAAACAACATTTATATTATAATAAACCCGCACGCTTTCAGTCAATACATTATTTTTATTGCCTTGATTTTTGGAGGAACCAGCTTATGCTCACGGCATTATT
>CAJTON010000001.1:170605-177381 GCA_910577605.1 uncultured Butyrivibrio sp. | reverse complement strand
CTCCGGCGGAATAGGAAGAGCGGCGGCGCTCTCCCTTCTCTCAAAAAAATACAGAGTCATCGGCATCTCGCGCACAAGCGCAGGAATAGAGGATGAAAATTTTATCGAGCTGCTTATGGATCTACACGATACCGAAGCTCTTGAGCGCGCCGTCGTCAGAATTTCGCGACAATATTCCGTGGATATTCTCATAAACAACGCGGGCGTTGGCTTTTACGGGCTTCATTCCTCGCTCACACCCGCCATGATACATGAAATGACGACCGTAAACCTTGAGGTCCCGATGCTTCTGTGCTCTCTTTTGCTGCCGCAGCTGATACAACGCCATGGCAAAATAATAAACGTTTCAAGCATAACCGCAAAGCATTCCGAGAATACGCACGGGGCGGCGTACGGAGCCACCAAAGCAGGATTGTCAAGCTTCGGGGCAAGTCTTTTCGCCGAGGTCAGAAAACACGGAGTAAGCGTGATAAACATACACCCCGACATGACGGATACAGGTCTGTACCGCAACGCGGACTTCGGCGCGGACACGTCTGCGGAGGGCTGTTTTCTTTCAACAAAAACCGTAGCCGACGCGATAACGGGTGCAATCGAAGCCCCGGGCGGCGTAAATATCTGCGATATAACCGTCTCCCCGCAGTATCACAGGATCATGCGTAAAAAGAGGCAGGACAATGATTAAGCAGTACGGAGAAATTTTTGTCTGCATATATTCGGACGCAGCAAACATCATATACAACCGTATAACCGACCCTGAAAGCGGGCGCTCCTGTTATCCAGACATATTCGTGCGCCATGGCTTCAAAGAAGCCGCCGTAAGAGACGGCGCGCTTTACGCCGAAGCAGTCGCTATGCAGAAAAAATACGGAACCTCGCGGTGTTTTTTCATATCCGCCGTAAGCGAGGAAGCGGCTGACGGTTTCGCGCGCGTCGCGCTGGCCGCCTGCGATTCCTGCTTTAAAACATTTCCGTCGCCTGACGAAAAAGAGCTTGAACGCCTGTGCGCGGATATGGCGCTTTCTCAGACCATGAAAACCTCTTTTCGCCAGCTTATGCGCTACTGCGCGCTGACAGCCGACGCGGGAGAATTTATGCGGACCATGCGCGAACGCTATGCGCTGCCCGTATCAGGCAAGAACGAAGGGAAAAAGATTTATGAAGCCGTCAGAACCGAAATACTTCGCTGAGCACTTTTCACATATATATGTCGAGGACGAAGCGCATAACTATCCAATGACGCGGGAGATACTTTCGCGTTTCAGTGATTCCGAAATCATTCCCGTCACTCGCTATAAAGACGTGTTCGACCGACCGCGCCAGAGCTTTCTGCTTCAGAAGCAGGCTCCCGCGCTGATCCTCGCGGTCAAGCACGGCAGGCTTATATATCCCGGCGCAAAGGTGTGCCAAAGCTTCGGCAATCCGCATTTCTTTTATACTTCCAATATAATTAACTGCGTTTACGACTGCGAATACTGCTACCTTCAGGGGATGTACCCGTCCGCAAACATTGTTTTTTTCGTAAATATCGAGGACTTTTTCAATGAAGCGGACGCGCTGTTAGCCGAGCATCCGGTTTATCTTTGCATTTCGTACGACACGGACCTGCCCGCGCTTGAAGGGATAGCCGGATTCGTCGGCAGGTGGAGCGAATTCGCCGTATCAAGACCGGACCTCAAGATAGAACTGCGCACCAAATCGGCATATGTTCCCGTATTTAAGGGGCTGTCCGCCCCCAAAAACATCATTTACGCGTGGACTCTCTCACCCGACGCCGTGACGGACCTCTTTGAGCACAAAACGCCGTCGCTTGACGCAAGGCTGAAAGCTGTAAACTGCGCGGTTTCCTCCGGCTGCACGGTGCGGCTTTGCTTTGACCCCATGATATATATCAGGGATTACAAACGGATCTATTCCGAATTTTACTCAAAAGTTTTCGCCGCGGTAAACCCGGATGATATTCTTGACGTAAGCCTGGGGCTTTTCAGAATTTCCGCGGAGCATCTAAAGCCCATGAGAAAAAGCCGCGAAAGTCTTGTGACCTCATATCCTTATACCAATACCGGAGGCGTTTGCAGCTACGACAAAGCAAAAGCGGACGAAATGCTTTCCTTCGCCCGCAGTGAACTTTCAAAATATATAGAGCCGCAACGCATTTTTGAATTCAGCAGCACATAAAAATCAGCCTTTTATTCCCTGTCTATATCAATGATGCTTTGATATCCCTCGCACATACCGCTTACTATATTTTCAAGCTTTTCTTTTATCTGCGCGTCGCTTTTTTTGTACTTCATAGGTATTACCGCGTCAAACGCTATTACCTGTCCGCAGCCTCCTTTAAGTCCCACAAGCCTGAAATCATGTATCGTAATGTTCTTGTCGTACTCGGATATTTTTGTCTGGACATCGCGGCGTAGCCTGTTGAGAACTTCGTTGTTTTCGGCGGTGGGGTCCATGTGTATCGTCGCGTAGCACCCAAGCTTTTCCCTTAATTCACGCTCACAGCGGTCAATGGCGTCATGCAGCTCTCTTATCCCGCCGTCCTCCGGCACCTCTCCGTGAAGAGTTACCATACAGCGTCCCGGACCGTAATCATGGACAAGAATATCGTGCACTCCTATTATTTCCTCGTACGAAAGCACTATCTCGCGTATCTGACGTATATACTCGCCATCGGGCGCTCTTCCTAACAGCGGGTCGGTCGTCTCCTTTATCGCCTTTATTCCGGCAAACATTATAAAACAGGACACCGCCGCTCCCGCGTATCCGTCGATATTTACTCCCGCAAAATGATTCACAAGCACCGACACGAGAACCACCGAAGTCGCTGCGGCGTCGCTCACGGAGTCGATAGCCGTAGCTTTCATAGCCGTTGATTTTATTCTGGCTCCGTAAAGCCTGTTATAAGCGAACATATAGAGCTTTATCAGTATCGCCGCCGCTAAGACCGCGATCGTAAGCGGGCTTTCATTGACATTTACAGGATTGAATATCTTTTCCACTGAACTTTTCCCAAGTTCAAATCCCATTATTATTATCAGCACGGAGACGATAAGGCCGGATATATACTCCATTCTGCCGTGTCCGAATGGATGGTCAGAATCCGGTTTTTTATCCGCCGCGTAAAATCCTGCCATTGATATTATCGAGGAGCCCGCGTCGGAAAGGTTGTTGAACGCATCCGCCGTGATAGATATGGCTCCGCTTAAAGTTCCGGCAATGAATTTCCCAGCAAAAAGCAGCACATTAAGCAGAATGCCCACGAATCCCGTGAGCGTTCCGTATTTTTTCCTGACCGCAGGGTCGGAGTATTCCGTTCTGTTTTTGATAAAAATTTTTGACAATAGAGATATCATTCAGCATTCTCCAAAATAATGCGCAGTTACTGGGTAAGTCCCCCCGATTCTCCCTCGGATACGGCTCCGAAACGCGGATTGGGAATCTTTATCGGCGTTCCCATCATCGCGCTGAGCGCGCGGACTTTTTCATTTGCGGATATAATTATCACCGGAAGATATTTTTCTTTGATAAACTGATCTAGATTGTCGATAAAAGTACTTACGTTCACGCCGGTTATCGTTTCGATCTCCATCTGAATACATTTATCCGGATCCTCCACAATGACCTTAACTATCACGAGCGCCACGACCGGGTTGGTCGGGTTAAGCTTGATCGAAGCCTCGGATTTTACCGACAGGGATATTTTCTCTCCCGGCTTCTTGGAAAAAGCATTGATATATTTTACGCTCCTGACCTCAGTAGGATTTATAGTTACTTCTACACTTTTCATATATGCACCTCCATATCATTTGGTTCATTTTATCTGTATTTTATCCCATTTATCGTATCAAGTCCACTTTTTTATAAAAGCGGTACAAGATTCGTCTCTGCTCCTCAGAAACTTTTAAGGCTGTCTGTTCCGTCGTCTTCCGTATTCTCTATGGACTTGATAACGACATAGTATCCCATGCTTTCGTTGACCTTGACGAAAACCCGGTCACCCGCTTTATGTCCGATAACGGCTTTCCCGATAGGGGATTCGTTGCTTATACAGCCTTCAAGAGAACTTCCCCTTACCGTCGTGACAATTTTAAAGCGTTCCGTTTCGTCGTCATCCTCAAAATAAAGCTCGACCGTATTATTCAGACCGGCCTCGTCTTCTTTGGACTCGTCGCTGATTATATTTGCGGTTCTTATCATCTTTTCAAGATAACGTATTCTGCTTTCGTTCCGGTTCTTCTCACGCTTTGCAGCATAATACTCAAAATTCTCGCTCAGGTCTCCGTGAGAACGCGCTTCCTTGACATTCTCTATCAACTCTTTGCGCAGGACAAGTTTCCTGTATTCAATTTCCTCTTCCATCCTGTCTATATCCTTCTGCGTGACGCTGTCAAACATTTCTGCCTCCGTTTACATCTGATCTGACGGGATATCCTCCCTTACTATACATCCGGTCCGCACCGTTTCCACCGTATGATTTCCTTTGAGCAGACCTTCGTATACTTTTAAAGAGCCTGCTTTATAATGCAGGCTCTTTATCATAATAATATGACTGTCAAAATAAATTATTCAATAATAAACTGCTTAAGGTTCTCGTCGATAGTCTGTGAAATTCCCTTTAACATATCAAGCGCGGGAATAACCTGATCCATGACGTTTCCGACCTCCGTAACGGATGCCGAACTTTCCTGCGAGCTGGCGGCATTTTCCTCCGCTATCGCCGAAAGATTCTGAACCGTGTCCGTAACGGCTCCGCGCGCAGCGTCAAGCCGTGTGATTATTCCGATAAGATCGTTAAGCCCCTTTATAGAAACGTCTATATTCTGCTTAACACGCTCAAACGCATTGCTTGTATCCTTGACATGGCTGCTCTGCTTA
Organism: uncultured Butyrivibrio sp.; assembly: GCA_910577605.1. Classification (GTDB taxonomy): domain Bacteria; phylum Bacillota; class Clostridia; order Lachnospirales; family Lachnospiraceae; genus Eshraghiella. The sequence continues at coordinate 172,503 of CAJTON010000001.1, read as the reverse complement.
TCCATTATATCCTTGACTTCGTTAATTCCGGCAACGGACTTATTGGAATCGTCGATAAGCATAAGCGTGATATCTTCGATCTTCTTGGCCGACTCGTTGGACTGCTCCGCAAGCTTCTGTATCTGCGACGCAACGACCGCAAAACCGCGTCCCTGCTCACCCGCTCTCGCCGCCTCTATGCTGGCATTAAGCGAAAGAAGATTGGTTTCCTCGGCTATCGACGTTATTATCACGGTAGCCGACTTTATATCCTCAACAGACTCGTTCGTAGTATTTATCCTGCCGCGGATCATCTCAATGGCTTCCACAGCCTTGGCGTTTATCGCAAGCAGTTCGTTAAGTATCTCCGTAGCCTTCTGCGCGGCCTCGCCGATAGCTCCAGAGCTTTCTCTCAGCCTGTTGACCTCTCCGTTGGAATCCTCGATCATATCTCCCATAGTAATTATATTGGTGGTAGCGTCCGAAGTCTCCTGCGCCTGACTCGTAGCGCCCTCCGCTACCTCGCTGACCGCTATCTCTACCTGATGAAGCGAATTGACCGTATCGTTTGCGTTTCCAACAAGATTAACGGATGTATTCAGCAGATTCTCGCTCTGCTGGCTTATCATTGATATAACTTCCCTTAGCTTTGCCGACACATTTCTCGTTGACCTGGCCATAAGACCGATCTCGTCCTTATATCTGCCCAGTCTTTCTATTGACTTATCCTCCCTCAGATCAAGGTCTGAAAGTCTGGATATAGAATCTGATATCTTTATTATAGGATTGGATATAAGCCTTCCTACAATAAACGAAATCGCCCCGATTATAACGAACACTACTACGGCACCTATGGAAATCTTCTTTGCCACCGCGTTGATGGACGCGAGTGCATCCGCTTCGTCAGCAGTTACTATAACTATACTCCTGCCGTCTTTGGTAACTGAGTACGCCGCGTACTTCATAGCGCCGTTATACTTATACTCGACAAACTCGTCGCTTATTTCCTTGCCTGCCGCCAGATCTTCGGCGACCGCTTTTATAACCTCGTTAACAACGGGCTGACCTACCTTCTCTTTGTCCTTATGGTAAAGCATCTTACCGCCTGCTTCGACTATGTACACATACGAAGACGAAAGTCCCGACACCTGCGTTTTGGCGAAAAGCTCATTCATATAATAATAATTATATGCCCTGTCCGGATTGAAATCGATCGCCGTATTCATTATGTCCTTGCCAAGCACCGCCTGGTCATACATATAGTTGGCAATCGTTTTCTTCATTTCCGATCTTGAAAAAAACGTAGCGGCGGCTATCAGACATACCGTAACCAAAAGAACCGCCAAAACAGTAAGCTGAAAAATCTTGTACGATACGGATTTGATCCAAGGTATCTTCTTGCGTTTATTCCCGACGGCTGTACCTGTCTGCTGTCCCTGATTTCCGGAAATATTATCCGTACTTCCTTTTTGTTTTGTATCTCCCATATACATCCTCCAAACCATTTATCAGGTGCAACCGTACCTGTAAATTATATTATACAATATTCTGGATGATTTTTCTACCTTTTTTTGAAAACAATGCCATGCTTTTCACTCCGGAAAATAATCCGTAACCATCATGTCGCCGTCAGAGTTTATTCCTTCCGCCCTTACCATATTTGATCCGTTGCACACATATATCTCAAAATGACCCCCTTTGTCCGCGCTCACAACGAACTGCGTACTGCTGACCGCGGCAGCCGCGGCGCACTCATAACTGTCCGAATTGAACTGAAGGAAATTAAGAGATTCCCTTTTATCGTTGTACTGCGCTATTCTTCTGCCGTCCTTGCCGTCCTCGCATACCAAAAACGCTCCGTTTGCCGCCTCGATTCCGGTAAGCGGCGATTTTTCCGACACATACAAGGTTTTCACGCG
>CAJTON010000001.1:153333-170587 GCA_910577605.1 uncultured Butyrivibrio sp. | reverse complement strand
CCCCCGCCGTTTCCGTTATCCTGCACAAAATAAATTTCTTCGCCTGACTCCGAATAACTTACCGCGTATATCCTGTTCTCAGACTCAAAAACAGAACCTTCCGATATTTTCGTTCCGTCGGCGGCAATTTCCTCTATCCGCCATTCTGTTCCGCCGCCGCAAAGACAGACGAATCTGTCCTTCCCCGCAAAATAATCAATATCGATATATTCCGCTTTGTCCATCACGGCTGCGGTCTCAGCGCTTCCTTTTTCCACATCGTATATGTATATGCCGCTCTGTCCGCCGTCCGTCACGATAAACGCCGCTTTGTCCGCTCCTGCGAAAACACCGCCCCTGGCACTGTCAAAACCGGCCTTTTCGGAAATCCTCACGCTTTCTCCCGACTCAAAGTCGTACATGACCACAGCGGAGCTTCCGTCCGGAGCGATCTCATCGTACAGAATACGCCCCTTCATATTTTTGGCGACATTCCTGTTTATATTGCCTGCCATAACAAAAATGACAACAATAAATAACGCCATCACTCCGCACAGGATAAGGGCGGGTTTTATCTGATACCTTTTAGTTTTCATAACCGTTTCCTTTCACCGGATACCGCGCTTACGTCCGGCGCGCCAGTTTATTACCGTTATATCTTACATCAGTTTGCGGCTTTGTACAAGTTATAAACAAAGAAAAGCCCCCGGAATTGCCGGGAGCCCTCGCCGTACCCGCCTCATTTTATCATGCCGGCAGGAAATCAAGCGACTGCGAAGCAGACATTTGATTTCACCTGACACGATAACGAAAAATCCTTGAGCGCACAGTGCGGCAGACGTGAAGCGTTTGGATTTTAGAGCGTATTTTATCAGAATCAGTACGCTCTAAAAATCTAAATACACGCGCTGCTTCTAAGCGTTTCCTCTATTCTCAGAAGTCTGTTGTACTTTGCCACGCGCTCGCTGCGGCTCGGCGCCCCTGTCTTTATCTGCCCGGCGTTCACCGCCACTGCAAGGTCCGCGATAAACGTATCCTCCGTTTCTCCGGAACGGTGCGACACGATGACCTTATATCCGTTTTCCTGCGCCGTCCTGATAGCCGAAAGCGTTTCCGAAAGCGAGCCTATCTGATTCAGCTTTATAAGGATCGCGTTGGCGCAGCCCTGCTCGATTCCGCGTTTGAGTCTTGCCGTATTGGTGACGAAAAAATCGTCCCCGACAAGCTGTACGCGGCTGCCAAGCTCCTTGGTGATCGTCGCCCAGCCTTCCCAGTCCTCCTCGTCAAGCGGATCCTCGATAGAGCGTATGGGATATTTTGCGCAAAGACCGCGCCAATACTCGATAAGACCTGCCGTATCGAACTTTTTGCCTGACTTTGGAAGAAGATAACTGCCTTTTTCCTGCCCCTTCCACTCGCTCGCCGCCGCGTCCATAGCTATCATAAAATCGCTGCCCGCGGTGTAGCCCGCCTTTCCTATCGCCTCAACTATGACTTTTATCGCCTCCTCGTCGTCCGCAAGGTCCGGCGCGAAGCCGCCCTCGTCGCCAACCGCCGTATTCAGTCCGCGCGCCTTGAGAATGGATGCGAGCGTATGGAATACTTCGGTACACCATCTTAATCCCTCAGTAAAGCAGCACGCTCCCACGGGCATTATCATAAATTCCTGAATATCCACATTGTTCGCCGCGTGCGCCCCTCCGTTAAGTATATTCATCATTGGCACCGGCAGCTTGACCGCGTTCAGTCCGCCGAGATACCTGTAAAGCGGAATGTCTAGCGCGGCGGCAGCGGCTTTTGCCGACGCCATCGAAACCGCGAGTATGGCGTTAGCTCCTAGTCTCTTTTTTTCGGGAGTGCCGTCCGCCTCAAGCATCACGCTGTCAAGCTTTGCTCCGTCTGTAACGTCAAGTCCGCATATCTTCTCCCTTATGACCGTATTGACGTTCGCAACCGCCTTTTCGACGCCCTTGCCACCGTATCTCGCTGGATCGCCGTCCCTTAACTCAAGCGCCTCGAAAATTCCCGTGGACGCTCCGCTCGGCACCGCCGCCGTTCCGACGCTGCCGTCGTTTAAATGCACCTCCGCCTCGACCGTGGGATTTCCCCTTGAATCGATTATCTGTCTGGCTAAAACATTACTTACCGTCAGCTTTCTCAAAATAAATCCTCCCTTTACGCGATTTTTGGGAGTTCCGCCATGTAATAAAACCGAAACTCCCTGTTATTGTTTCCAGTAACAGGGAGTTTCATTCCTATTTTGTCCGGCAGGGACATTTTCCGCCCGAACATCCGGGACAGTTGCAGCCGCACGAGCTTTTGCCGGATTTCTTATCCTTTATCATTTTTACTATTACCAACGCGACCGCGGCGAGCAGGAGCGCGCCTACGATCACAGTGCCGATGTATTCTTTCATACGGTCAGGACCCTTTCTTTTCTTGCTCATAATATAATGTCAGGATATTTAACAACAAAATCCGTCTTTATTTGTTAGTATAGACTAACTAAAGTTGAATGTCAATAACTTTTTTTAGAATAAAGGCGAAAAAAGTCTCAATATAGGCAGCAATAATCTTTTCAGCAGCGACTGGCGGCGGCTCTCCTCATATGTGACGCGGCGGCTTTTTTTCATAGTATCAAGATAATCCGCCTTTATATGCTCTATGACCTTTGCGCCGTATATAAGAACGGCATTCTCATAGTGATGCGCAAGGCTTCTGTAGTCAAGATTTATCGTTCCGACCACCGCCAGTTTGTCGTCCACCTCAAATATTTTGGCATGGACAAAGCCCGGCGTGTATTCATATATAGCCACGCCCGAATTAGTCAGCACCTCATAATATGAACGCGTAAGCATGAACGCGATCTTTTTGTCCGGGATGCCGGGCGTTATTATCCTCACGTCAACTCCGCTCTTCGCAGCGTTAATAAGCGCCGTCACCATTACATTGTCAAGTATAAGATAAGGCGTCATTATATATATGTGGTCCTTCGCACGGTTTATAAGATTAAGATAAACGTTTTTGCCGACAGTTTCCTCGTCGATCGGATAATCAGTGTACGGGATAAAATAGCCGTCGTCGTAATCAAATTCACGCGTAGGCACGAAATTTTCAAAATTATCCGCCTGCCTGAACGAGCCGTCCCAAAGCGACAGAAACATCACCGTCATGCTCCACACCGCTTCGCCTTTAAGCATTATCGCCGTATCCTTCCAATGCCCGTAAAGTGTTTTGGCGTTGATGTATTCATCGGCAAGATTTATACCGCCGGTAAAACCGACGTTGCCGTCTATAACGCATATTTTCCTGTGGTCCCTGTTATTGTAGCGCGAGCCGTACACCGTGACAAAGCTGTTGAACTCGTAGCATTTTATACCCTTCTGGCGCATTTTTGAAACAAAATCGGCAGGAGTTTTGAGTATGCTGCCGAAGCTGTCATACATGAACCGGACTTCAAGTCCCTGCGCCGCCTTGCGCTCAAGTATCTCGATTATAGGGTTCAGCATTTCCCCTTCCTGTATGATAAAATACTCCATAAATATAAAGTGCTCTGCCTTCTCAAGCTCCTTTAACATAACGGGAAGCATGTCCTCGCCGAGCGGGAAAAACTGCGCCGTCGTATTACGGTAAGCGGGCGCGTCCGCCCTGTTTAGAAGATATTCCGTCTGAACATACACGTCGCTGTCCCGCTCTTTTATCTCGTCATTGTAATACGGTCTTGAATCCAGCGCGCCGCGCGCCTTTTCCATCGTCCTCACGTTGCGAGCTATCTCTCTTTTGCTGAAATGATAACGGCCGTACACAATATATATCACGCCTCCGAACAGCGGAAACACCATTATCACTACCATCCACGGTATTTTGTAGACCGGGTTGATATCCGATTTAATAATATATAAGACAACAAGCAGTGAAAATATTTCAAATGCGATATTGACATACTTGATAAAAGGACCTATCCGGTCCACAAGGAGCCCGAACGACACTACTATCAGCGCCACCTGCACTATCACGGCAAGCGCAAGCGCCGCCATCTTCACCGCAAAGGGCGACAGTATTCTTTTATGTATCTTTTTATCATTCATCGTCTTACCTCTGTCTTTCGCGCGTCAGCCCTCAGCCCAGACGCGCGCGCATTTTACCGCTCTGTGCCAGCCCTTCAAGAGCTCCTCTCTCTTTTCCTTCCCCATACGGGGCTCAAAGACCTTTCCAAGCTGCCAGTTCGCCTTTATCTGTTCCCTGCCGCTCCAATAGCCTGTGGCAAGCCCCGCGAGATATGCGGCTCCGAGCGAGGTCGTTTCGGTAATTTTAGGTCTGTTCACCGTTCTTCCCAGTATATCCGCCTGAAATTCCATCAGAAAATCGTTTACGCAGGCTCCGCCGTCAACTTTAAGCTCCCTGAGTTTTATATGGGAATCCTCCTCCATGGCGTTTAATACGTCCGCGACCTGATAATCTATCGCTTCAAGAGCCGCCCTTATAAAATGCTCCTTACCGCAGCCTCTGGTGATTCCGACGACGGTTCCTCTAGCGTACTGGTCCCAGTAAGGCGCTCCGAGTCCCGTAAAAGCAGGGACTATGTACACTCCGTTTGAGGATTCCGCCGCGCGCGCATATTCCTCCGACTGCCCGGCGTTCCTGATAAGTCTCATTCCGTCGCGGAGCCACTGTATCGCCGCTCCCGCAACGAACACGCTGCCCTCAAGGGCATATTCCACTTCTCCCGCAGAGGCGGCTATCGTAGTAATAAGCCCGTTTCCCGAATCTATCGCCCTGCCGCCCGTGTTCATAAGCAGAAAACATCCCGTACCGTATGTGTTCTTAGCCTCTCCCGGCTCAAAACAGCACTGACCGAAAAGCGCCGCCTGCTGGTCCCCCGCAGCTCCCGCGATAGGGATCCTGCCGCCGAAAACCGTTTCGTCAGTCATTCCGTACACATGGCTTGACGGCAGCACTTTTGGAAGCATACACTCAGGTATGCCGAAATACTCAAGCATTTCCCCGTCCCAGCATAATTTGTGTATGTCAAAAAGCATGGTTCTCGACGCGTTCGTGTAATCGGTGACATGAACCGCGCCCTTTGTGAGGTTCCATATGAGCCATGTGTCCACTGTCCCAAAAAGCAGCTCGCCTTTTTCGGCGCGCTCTCTCGCCCCTTGGACATTGTCCAGTATCCACTCTATCTTGGACGCGCTGAAATACGCGTCCGGCATCAGTCCGGTCTTCTCTTTTATCCTTCCGGACATTCCCTCGGCTTTAAGGCGGTCTATCCGCTTTGAGGTCCTGCGGCACTGCCACACTATCGCGTTATATACGGGCTTTCCCGTACTCTTTTCCCATACGATTGTCGTTTCACGCTGATTGGTGATGCCGATCGCCGCTATGTCCTTATAGGTCAGTCCGGCTATCATTATGGCTTCGATCGCCACAGAGATCTGCGATGACCATATCTCCATAGGATTATGTTCTATCCAGCCCGGATTCGGGTATATCTGCTCAAACTCCTTCTGCTCCATGGAACAAATCTGCCCGCTGCCGTCATATATTATGCATCTTGAGCTGGTGGTTCCCTGATCCAGCGCCATTATATATTTTCCGCCCATTCCTTACTCCACTACTTCCACTTTGATCATGTTGGTCGTTCCAGACATTCCGATGGGAACTCCCGATGTGATCACTGCGGTGTCTCCGGGCTTGACAAGTCCTTTTTTCTTAGATTCTTTTACCGCATAATCGAAAAGCTCGAAAATATCCTGCTTCTCCTCAAGAAGCACGGGCGTTACTCCCCATGACATATTAAGCTGTCTGCACACCATCTCCGAGGTTCCGCAGCCTATTATATCGCAGGCGGGACGGTATCTTGAGATCATTCGTGCGGAACGTCCCGACTTGGTCACAACTATTATCGCGCTCGAATTGAGGTCGTAAGCCGTCGTGCAGGTAGCGTGGCATATAGCGTCCGTCACGTCAGGATTAGACTCACGGTCCCTGACAAAAAATCTCTTCTTGTAATCTATGTCCTGCTCGGTTCTTTCCGCTATCCTTACCATCATCGCAAGCGACTCGACCGGGAATTTGCCTGCCGCCGTCTCTCCGGAAAGCATTATCGCGCTCGTGCCGTCGTAGATCGCGTTCGCGACGTCGGCTGTCTCCGCGCGCGTAGGACGCGGATTCTTTACCATGGAATCGAGCATCTGTGTCGCGGTGATGACCTGCTTGCCCGCCTCGTATACCTTGCGTATTATCATTTTCTGCGCGATCGGGACCTCCTCCTCCGGAAGCTCCACGCCCATATCCCCGCGCGCTACCATTATAGCGTCGGAGGCTTCGATAATTTCGTCGATATTGTCAAGACCCTCCTGATTCTCTATCTTGGAAATGATCTTGATACCGCCGCCTCCGTTCCAGTTGAGCAGATGCCTTATCTGCTTTACGTCGTCCGCGCATCTTACAAAAGACGCCGCGACGAAATCAACTTCATTCTCGATGCCAAATAGTATGTCCTCCCTGTCAACAGCACTCAGAAATTCCATATTGATATGGACTCCCGGCAGATTCACGCCCTTATGGTTGGATACATACCCGCCGTTCAAGACAGTGCATACTATATCCCCGTCCTTTATCTCCTTTACCTCCATCTCGATAAGTCCGTCGTCGATAAGTATTTTGGTGCCCGTCTTTATGTCCTTGTGCAGGTCGGGAAACGTAATCGACGCAATATTTTTATTGCCGAGAAGCTCGCGTCCGGTAAGAGTAAAATCCTGTCCGTTTTCAAGAAGGACCTTGTCGCCCTCAAAATTCCTTACTCTTATCTCCGGTCCTTTTGTATCAAGAAGAATTGCGACGGGTCTGCCGCATTTCGCCCTCGCCTCGCGTATCGCCTGCATCCTCCTTCCCTGCTCCTCATGCGTCCCATGCGAAAAATTAAGCCTTGCCACGTCCATTCCCGCGAGAATTAGCTGCTCGAGGACCTCCGGGCTGTCTGTCGCCGGTCCCATCGTACAGATTATTTTTGTCTTGCGCATACTTTTCCTCCTGTCATATCTCTTTTAGGATTACACCTAATAATATTTTTATTTAACTTATTTTAAAACAAAACCGAGGAAACTGTCAACTGACAAAATGTAAAATATAGTTGACATTTATTCCTGGCGGTGTTATTATTTTCTCAGATAAAATCTGATGTAAAGGAGGGACAACTATGAAGGATCCTCACTCAGTTCTGTATTTGCTTGCTTTTCTGCTTATTTTTGCCGCTATGTGGGTTATTTTTATAAAACTGGGACGGCAGGCGGATAAATACGACGAAAGGCAGGAGATCAACAGGGGAAAGGCGTTCAAGGCGGGATTTGTCACCGTCTGCATATGGGAGCTGCTTTATTACGCGGCAGAATTATTCGGCGTCGCCATTCCCGCGGAGGGCGGTCTGATGGCGATATGCGGCATTCTGGCGGGGCTGTGCGTATTTGCTGTACGTTCCGTTTTTACGGACGCCTATATTCCTATCAACCGCCGAAGCAACTTAACCGTCGTGCCTTTGCTGGCTATTTCCTTTATGGACATAACCGTGGGAGTAAGCAACATCATCGACGGCAAGCTGATAACGGACGGCAGATTAAACTGCCACGCGGCAACTCTTTTCGTGGGTATAATATTACTTATCGTGGGCCTGACGTGCTTAATAAGGAAACTGACACTCAAAAATGCTGAAGCGGAGGATTAAGGTGAAAATATGAAAAATCTGAAGCTCAAGTCCGCGCGCGCCGCGCTCGATATGTCGCAGCAGGAGCTTGCCGACGCGGTAGGCGTATCACGGCAGACCATAAACGCGATAGAACGCGGGGACTACAATCCCACCATAAGGCTCTGCATCGCCATATGCCGAAAGCTCGGCAGGACGTTGGACGAATTATTTTGGGACGACCAGTAAAGAGTTGAAAAATTTACGTTTTGTTATATAATTATATTTTGTAAAGAAACTTCATAAAGGAGAACGTCAATGGATTATATTTTAACATCTGATAATATCAGTAAGCAGTATAAACATGTCAAGGCAGTCGATTCCGTGAGCCTGCATGTGCCTAAAGGCTCGATATACGGTTTTATCGGTCGCAACGGCGCCGGCAAGACCACGACTCTGAAAATACTCAGCGGTCTTGCGCGACCGACCTCGGGCAGCTTTTCCGTATTCGGCTGCGGCATGGACGAATTAAGAAAACGCAATATGTTTTCCCGAATCGGCATACTCATCGAAAATCCGGGGCTTTATCTGGATATGAGCGCCTACGACAACCTAAGGATGAAATGTCTCTACGCCGGAATAAAGGACAAAAATTATATATACGACCTGCTCTCGCTTGTCGGTCTCGGCAATGTCGGAAAGCGCGCGACCAAGAATTTCTCGCTCGGAATGAAGCAGCGTCTCGGAATCGCCATCGCCCTTATCGGCAATCCCGAAATCCTATTTCTTGACGAGCCTATAAACGGTCTCGACCCTCAGGGAATCGCCGAAGTACGCGAAACGATAGTTCGTCTCAACAAGGAAAAAGGACTTACGATCGTTATATCGAGCCATATTCTCGAGGAGCTTTCAAAGATCGCCACGGATTACGGAATAATCAACAGCGGAAGGCTTATAGCGGAGCTGACCGCCGAGGAGCTTTCCTCACAGTGCGAGTCAAGGATCGTTTTCAAATTCGTTGACGTGCAGTCCGCCTGCAATAAGCTTAACAGCATGGGAATAACGCGCTTCAAGGTCGTAGACCCCGGCACCGTCCATGTATACGAGGGACTTGACCAGATCGCGCAGATAGGCATGACGCTAGCCAAATCGGACATACTTATTTCCGGTATGTGGATAGAGTCTGCGGGAATAGAAGAATTTTTCTTCAATATGACAGGAGGTGTTCACAATGCTTAACGCGCTTAAAATGGACTTTTACAGATTCAGGAAAACAAAGAGCCTGTACATCATACTTGGAGTCGCCGTCGTTATGTGCGCTTTTACCATATGGAGCATGTATCTTATGTCAAGCCCGGTCATAACGGAAAGCGGCATTCCCTTGCCCGACGGCTTTGACGAGCTGGTCCCCAAGACTGTCGACGGATATGTTGACTCGTTTTTTCAGGGAAATTTCATAGTTTTATTCGTGGTTATTTTTGCCGTCATATTCTGCAACACGGAGCACCGCGGCGGCTTCATCAAGAACATCGCCTCAGTCACCTCCAACAGGATCGGACTTGTTTTGTCAAGAACGGTAGTTATACTCGCCGCTGACATACTTATCCACGCGGTCACGACCGCCTGCGTTTTCATCGCATGTTTCGGCATTCTCGGAGTAAACGAAATCGTAAACCCGTCGGGGATCGCTTGTACGATACTTATCAGCATTGTAATGAATCTCGCTCTCGGCGGATTAGCCATGATGCTTTTCATGCTCTGCCGCAAGATAATCCTGCCGCTTATCTCCGGCATCGTGTATGTGCTTATGGGCAGCACCGTATATTCTCTGGTGGACATGATTTTCACCAAGCTGATAGGGCTTTCCGAATTTCGGATCGAAAAGTATACGACATTGGGCAATATGCTCTATTTTGTGAACACTAAAGCCTCCGCCACAGACTATATCCGCGCAATCATCGTTTCGCTTGTCGTGCTTGCCGTAAGCGTGATAATCTCATGGCAGTCGCTTAACCGCAAGGACATTAAGTAAGCGCTGACAAAAAACGCCCGCCGGGGAAGCGGCGATAACGCTTCCCCGGCGGGCTTATTTTTCGGAATCTCAGAATACTCCGTTTATCTTCTCTCTCATAGACTCCTCGCCCATAATGTGAATAATGCTCCACAGATCGGGCGTATTGGCTGTTTTAGTTACGGCGATCCTTACGACCTCCGCCACATCCGAGATACTTCCTTTGAAATTTTCAGGATTTGCTTTGTATGCCTTCATATCCGAGGCAAAACCATGCCTGTCTGCAATGCCTTTAAGCTTCTCGAACCATACCTGATTGTCGTCGTCATGGTCGTAGGTCTCAAGGTAATCCCTGAGTATAGCCGAAACCTCCTCTTTCTCAAGTCTGAAGCGATCGCCCTTATCGCAGCCTTCTCCTTCAAAAAAGTAGCCGATAAGTTCAAAGATCTGTCTCGCGTATATAAAATCTTTGCGTCTTCTTTTCATGCCGATTCCCATATAAAGCCTGAGTATCGCAAGCATCTTCTCCCTGTCCGCAAACCATAGTTTCGCTTTTTCCGGCTCGTTTTCATTTGCCCATTCCTCAAGGAAATCATACATCTCCTCCTCGGACAGCCTCGCAAGCTCGTTTTTGCAGATATTATGAAGCTTGTCCTTGTCAAAAAGAGCTCCTGACTGGCTCATTTTCTCAACCGTAAACGGAAACTCGCTTATGTCCTTGTCGGGAAATTTCTCATACCACTCTTCAAAATTGGAGTTTAAAAGCGTCATAAGATAAACCTTCATCGAGCGCGGGTGATAGCCGTCTTTGCGGTAATAATCGAGCGAAAGCTCGGGGTCCTTTCTCTTTGAAAGCTTGCGCTTGCCTCCCGTCTCCTCGTCAAATTTCATAAGATGCGCGGTATGTCCGTAAGATGGCATTTTAAATCCGAGCACATGGAAAAGCTCGTAATGCGTAGGCACCGACGCAAGCCACTCTCCGCCCCTTATGACCATAGTGGTCCTCATAAGGTGGTCGTCTATCGCGTGCGCAAAATGATAGGTCGGCACGCCGTCTCTTTTAAGAAGCACGATGTCGTGAATATTTTCGGGAAGCTTTATCTCTCCCATAATGCTGTCGGTAAAGGTTATCTCCCTATCCGGCTGCCCCTGCGAGCGCAGACGCAGAACATAGCTTTCGCCCGCCGTAAGCTTTTTTTCAATCTCCTCAAGCGTAAGCTTCCTGCAAAGCGCGTACTCGCCGTAATATCCGGTCAGAACCTTTTCCTCCTCCTGACGCAGCCTTACCTTTTCAAGCTCCTCCTCGCCGCAGAAACACGGATAAGCAAGCCCGCGCTCCACAAGACTTTTAGCGTACGCGTGATATATCTCCACACGCTGACGCTGAAAATAAGGTCCGTACGCGTTCTGCAAAGCGTCCTCTTCAAAGCCCGCCCCCTCGTCAAATTCTATGTCAAAATATCTGAGCACGTTTATAATGGTCTCCACGGCGCCGTCAACCTTGCGCTTCTCGTCAGTGTCCTCGATCCTCAGATAAAAAACTCCGCCGTTTCTGTGCGCGATACGCTCATCCGCAAGCGCGCTGTAAAGATTTCCCAAGTGAATGAATCCCGTAGGGCTGGGCGCCATTCTCGTGACCTGCGCCTTTCTCCTCATAATAATCCGGCGTGTTAACCACGTCGGGAAAAAGTAACTGCGCTAATTTCGCGTTATCCATATAAACCTCCGAATGTATAGTATTCCTGACATCAACGCTTATATTATAATCAATCAAAGATAAAGATACAAGAGCGAATTTCGCGCGCCAAAAAACCGGGAACGCCGTTTTACGCGGCATCCCCGGCTTAGTAGCGAATTTATTATTTTATACGGCCTTCCCTTGTTATCTCTCCGGTCAGTATATCAACGTCAATAAAATACCCCTCGATAATGCCGCCGTTTTTTACGAACTCTATGCTCCAGTAATTCTTGTTTCCTGCCGTACCGCAGCTGGCGCTGATCTCCTCCCACTCCGTTTCTCCGTACTTTTCCTCCAGATAAGCGTTTGCCATATCTATTGCCTCAGCCTTTGAAATTACGTCAGACCTCTCCTTGCCGTTAAGCATAGCGTCAAAACTCAGGGACATGGATTGAAAATTTCCGTCCATATCATAACTCACACAGCCGAGCGTCACCGTAAACCCTCCGTTTACAACCTGCTGCATCTCGCAATCCGTATATCCCAAACTGTTGTACTCACATTTCCACTCAAAATCCTCTGCATTCCCGTCAAACCATTCGCCGATTCTTTCCTTTGCATCAGAAAGCAATTCGTCCGAATCGGAATACGGCTTGATATCCTCCGCGTAGAACCCCGCGTATTCCTTGTCAGCCAAAGCTTTATTCTCAATAAAACGCAGCTTCTGCGTATCCGGTTCAAAGCGGTAATACAGTCCGCTGCCGTCTTTATATGTAATTTGCAGAGGAAGACCGTATTTTTCATGAAAATGCTCCTCCATTGGCTCAGGCTCAACATACTGCAGCAGCTCGCCGTGAAATTCAAAAGAATCCTTCTCCAATACTTTTTTTCTGTAATCATAATTTTCTTTGGCGCTCAGTCTCACCGCCGTGCCGATTCCAATTACTGCGGCAAGCGCGGCTGCCGACGTAAGCGCAACGATTCTAAGTTTCTTTTTATTCATAACGCGCTCCCCCTCTTTTATAATTTTATGCCGAGATTTCCGAAAACCGCCACAAACGGAACTATCTCTTCATACACTTTGGGATAATTTCTTTCCAAAAATTTATTCGTCGCGTCAACAGCCCCGTACACGCTCATTCCGTCAGTTAAATAAAGATAAAACACCTCTTCGTATATTCTGGAATACCAAATATCCACATTATCGGTATATCCCATTGCCGCTTTATATCCGTTATTTATTAATGTACTGCACAGATTTTTACCCGTTGCGGTATTTTTACAAGCGCTTTTGCATGCGCTCAGATATGCAAGCTTACACTCCATATTTACAGATACGTCCGCAGGTTTAAAAACAGAACTTGACAACGAACTTCCCGGAATCAGAACAAGCTCACCGCCGTTTTCGTCTCCGTGACAGGATATAAAAACCGACTCCGAATTTTTTAAATGCTGCTGCAATCCATAGATTACCGTCGGTCTGTCTAAAAGTATCGCTGAATAACCTTTTGACTGAAACGTAGAACGATGCCCGTCAACAAAATCCCTGTCACCCTCAAAACAGTCCTCACTGTGAATAAATGAATTGACGTTTCCCATTGTTGCATCAACACGAACCGCAGGAAATAACAAAATAAATGAAAGTATTATAACCAATACTTTCCTGCTTATTGATGGCTTTGTCATCTTCTCAGCTCCCCTGCAAAAACAAAATTTTATATTAGTATTATATCTGCGTTAGCATTGTACGTCAATATAATTTTGTGAATTTTCTAAGATATTTTTTAGGGCATACAGACACAACTTACTCAACCTATACCACCTATTCCTCCGGCATATAATCTCCCAGATAATTTTTTCCGGAATCTTCCGCACCGCGGCGCTCTCTGTATTCCTTCACAAGCCTGTCGCACGCCTCTCTCACCGTATGCTCAAACTCTCTCGACGATATAAGCGCGCAGCCCTCGCCGCGGATAATGATCTGTTCAAGCCCGTCGGAGGTAATTACCGTTATGTCATAGCGCGCGCCGTTTTCATGCGCGAACTGCTCTATATAGCTGTCGGCGGTCTGCGCCTCCTTCGTGTACACAACATGGATATTATGGTAATCAAGAAATTCCGTGTCGTGTCCTTTTACCCTGTAAGCGTCAAAAACAACGATAAGCTCCGCGCCGGCAGCAGCCTGATAACCGCACATAATATCGAGAAGCCGTCCCCTTGCGCTGTCAATGTCCGATTCCGCGAATTTATTCAGCTCCTCCCACGCAAAAATAACATTGTATCCGTCTACAAGAATGTATTTGTCGCGTCGCGGCTTAGGTTTAAATGTCCTGACCGTCTGCGGCTCACCCTTGAAACGTCTGCCGTAAAGACCGCGGTGCTGAGAAGATTTGGCGCCGCGGTTCGCGCCTCCAAGTCTGGCGATAATGTCGTCTATCTCCTCCACGCCCATAGCAGCGTCAAGTCTTGAAAGCATGTCCAGCGCTGATTCCTGCAAAACGGCGTCCAATTCTTCACGCGCACTGACGCGCTTCGGCAAATGCATATAGTTTTCAACCTCATTCCACGGCACGACAAACCCCGCTCCGTGCGCGCAGAAAACTGAATCGGCAGTATTTTCAATGTCCGACTCAGCATCATACGACGAACGCTCGATTATCTCAACTTCGTTATGACAAGGCTCATATCCCGCAAAACCGACCGAGAGACTTCCCAGCCCGTGAGAATATTCGGCGACGGCTCTCTGATATTCGTACATCTCAGAAACCGGAGCCGTCCCCGTTATCAAGACTGTTCCCGCCTCGGAAACAGGCGCGTCAAAGCTTCCGCCCATGCGCTGTATATCGTTGATGGCCCGTCCCGTGTTTTCCGCCGGAACATACAGCCTGAAGGAATATACCGGCTCAAGCAGTCTGCTTTTTGCCTGCATAAGCCCCTGCCGTACGGCGCGATACACCGCCTGCCTGAAATCCCCGCCCTCTGTATGCTTAAGATGTGCTTTTCCGGCGGCAAGCGTTATTTTTACGTCCGTAAGCTCCGCACCGATAAGCACTCCTCTGTGCGCCTTTTCCGCAATATGCGTCAGTATCAGCCTCTGCCAGTTACGGTCGAGGTCGTCCTCGGAGCAGTCGGACGCCGCCATGATTCCGCTGCCCGGTTCTCCCGGCTCGATTATAAGATGCACCTCGGCGTAGTGGCGCAGCGGCTCAAAATGACCGACCCCGTAAACCGTGTCCGTCACCGTCTCCTTATAAACTATTTTTCCCATGCCAAGTTCAATATCTATTCCCAGACGTTCCTTAGCCTGTCTTATGAGTATTTCCGTCTGGACCTCACCCATCACTCTCGCCGTAATGCCCTCCCCCGTCCGGCGCGATATTCCAAGCTCGGGATTCTCCTCTCCTATCGCCTTAAGACCCTCGTATATTTCCTGCTCGTTGCAGCCTGCGGGCAAAATAATACCGTACGAGACCACGGGTTCAAGCATCGGCGGCAAAGCCTCTCCCTCGAAGCCTATTCCCTCTCCCGCGAAGGTACGGGAAAGTCCGGCGACGGCGCACACTGTACCTGCCACCGCCTCCTCGACGATCCTATATCTGCCGCCTGAATATATTCTAAGGGAATTTGCCTTATCGCTCCACGGCGCGCCCGCTTTGTCCGTCCCTGAAAGCAGGTCGCGCACCTTCAGGCTTCCTCCCGTTATTTTCATAAAGGTAAGCCTTTCGCCCTTATCCCTCGTTATTTTGAAAACGCGCGCGCCGAAATCCGCAGGATAAAGCGGCTCTCTCACGCACCTTTCAATAAGCCGCATAAGCCCGTCAACGCCGTAAAGCTTAAGCGCCGAACCGTAGGCGCAAGGAAAGACCCTGCGCAGCGCAACGGCCTTCGCAAGGGAAGTTTCGCTTATTTTACCGGTTTCAAGATACTCGTCCAGCAGCTCCTCGCCGCACAGCGACAGCTCCTCATACAGATCCGGTCTGTCAAAATCAATACAGCCGCCGTCAAGCTCGCTCTGAAGAACTTTTGTTATTTCGTCTCTTTTTGCATGCTCCCTGTCCATCTTGTTGACAAAAACAAATACGGGAACGTCATATTCGGACAGAAGCCGCCACAACGTGCGGGTGTGGCTCTGAACCCCGTCCGCCGCGTTTATCACCAGAACCGCGTAGTCCAGAATGTTAAGCACTCTCTCTGTTTCCGCCGAAAAATCCACATGTCCGGGAGTATCTACGAGAGTAACTCTCATATCTCCCCATTCGAGCTCCGCCTGCTTCGCAAAAACGGTGATGCCCCTCTCCTTTTCCACATCAAAGGTGTCGAGAAAGGCATCGCCGTTATCGACTCTTCCGGGCTTTTCGATCGTCCCGCTCTTATATAAAAGCGCCTCCGTCAAAGTTGTTTTTCCGGCGTCCACATGCGCCAGAATTCCCATAACGATATGCTTCATGTCAGCGTACGCTTTCTACCGCGGCTCTTTCAACTGAAAGCGCAGCCCTATATCTCTCCATAAACGCGTCAAAGCCCGCCGCGTCGTCGGCATCAGGCTCAAGCGTCGTTCCGGTCATTCTGCCAAAAACAGCTCTGTCAAGAAACGCTCCAAGTGTTTCGTCCTTATCCCCTGATACCATATAAGAAGCCAGCAGAGCGATTCCCCATGCCCCGCCCTCTCCTGCGGTATCAAGCACCGTCACGGGCGCGTTCATCGCTGCGGCAAGGATTTTCTGCCCGACCACGGGCGTCTTGAAAAGTCCTCCGTGCCCCATGATCCGGCGCACACTTACACCCTCCTCCTTAAAAAGAATATCCAGCCCCGTCTTAAGGGCTCCCAGCGAGGAGTACAGATGCGTCCTCATAAAGTCGGCAAGGCACATACTGCTGTCCGGTGTCCTCACAAAAAGAGGCCGTCCCTCTTCAAATCCCGTTATATGCTCTCCCGAAAAATAATTGTACGCCATCATGCCGCCGCAGTCCTTTTTTCCTTCGAGAGCTTTGTTGTAAAGTATTCCGAAAAGCCTGTCGGCGGACAGCTCTGCTCCGGCTGCCTTCGCGAATTCCCCGAAAAGCCCCGCCCACGCGTTCAGATCGGACGTGCAGTTGTTGCAGTGCACCATAGCGACGTCGCTTCCGTCAGGAGTGGTCACAATGTCAAGCTCGTCGTGAACGGCTTTCAAGCCGTTTTCCAGCACGACCATCGCAAAAACGGAGGTTCCGGCTGACACGTTTCCGGTTCCTTTATCGACAGAATCGGTGGCGGTCATTCCCGTTCCCGCGTCGCCTTCGGGCGGACAAAGCTTTACACCTTCCCTGAGATTTCCGCTTGCATCGAGCAGCGCGGCTCCCTCTTTTGTAAGCGTTCCCGCGTCTTCCCCGGCGACAAGGACTTTAGGAAGTATGTCCTTTATGTCCGTATCAAAGCCCTTTGACGCGGCAAGCGCATTAAATTTTTCAAGCATAGCGGCATCGTAATCGCGGACCGCGGAATCTATCGGGAACATTCCCGACGCTTCGCCGATACCCATGACCTTCTTTCCCGTCAGACGGTAATGGATATATCCGGCAAGCGTGGTCAGATATTTTATTCTGCCCGTGTGCTCCTCACCGTTAAGTATCGCCTGATACAAATGCGCCGCGCTCCAGCGCTGCGGTATATGGAAGCCAAGCTCTTTAGTGAGAATGGCTGAAGCCTCGCCCGTAACCGTATTGCGCCATGTCCTGAACGGCACAAGCAGACTGTCGTTTTCGTCAAGCGCGATATAGCCGTGCATCATTCCGCTCACTCCCATCGCCGCAAGAGAAGTTATCTCGACCCCGTACTTATCCCGCGCGTCATGCGCCATGGAGGTATAGGCGGACTTAAGACCTGTGATTATATCCTCCTCGCTGTAAGTCCATACGCCGTTTT
>CAJTON010000001.1:142168-153311 GCA_910577605.1 uncultured Butyrivibrio sp. | reverse complement strand
CCCGCCGCTATCGGGTTATTGCAGCCGTCTATAAGCACCGCCTTTATCCTTGTGGAACCGAATTCTATTCCGAGAACCGCCTTTCCTTCCTCTATAAATTCACTCACGCCGCTCATATTTTTTCCTCCTGAATCAGATTACTTAATAACTCTTATCAAGAATTATATCAGCACGGCATAAGTCCTTGTCAAGCCTTTTATACCGTTTATACCGACTTATTCGGCAACCAGTTCCTTTACCTCGACTCTCCTTACTCTTCCAGACGTCATATACGCGAAAGCAAAATAACTTACGGCAGTCACAATTATAGGAACTATAAGCGAGAACGGCGTAAATTCCAGCACCACTCTTGAGATTCCGATAACGCTCAGAGTCGCTCCGACCGCCCTCGCCGAAAACAGTATGCTGAGCACCGTGCCGATAACGCCTCCGACAAACGACATGATCAAAAATCTCAGGGCAAAACCAAGTCTCAGCCTGCGCGAGGTAAAGCCAATCGCCTTGTATATACCTATATCCCTTCGCTCCTGAATGAAAGTTCTTGAGCACGCCATTCTTATGGCGACAAAAACAAACAGCGCCGAAAAAGCGTATATTATTATTTTCAGCAGATCGACTATCTCTCCGTACTCCTGTTGAATGGGATTGGTATTCTCGTCGTACACGTTGATATTGAAAAAATCTCCGTATTTTTCCAGAATTTCTCCGGCTATCTCGAAGGCTTTTGATTTATCGTCAATAATATAATATTTCATCGCATAATCAACTCTGATCCCGAGTCTCTTAGCAACATCGAAATTTGTCGCAAAGGCCATTCCAGAATCTCCCCCGCCCTGAAAAATACCGCTTATCACGCATTCTATCTCGCCGTCCGATTCTGAGATCCTGACCTTATCTCCCATTTTGAGGTCAAGAACCTTTCCCACCATCTCGGTTATCATTATTTCGTTGTCGTACTTAGGCTCTCTTCCTTTTATAATTCCGGGAATAAGCGCGGGATCCTCAAATATTTCACAGTAAAGGCTCTCCCCGTTTATCGAAACATATCTTGTAGTTTCCCTGTTGCTCTCCTCTATTTCCGAATGCGACCTGACGATTCTGTCAACATCGGACAGATATTCGGCGGCTTCCTCATTTCTGAAATATACCTCTATATCCGTATCCTTCATTCCCATGGCGTTAAGCGCCTTTCTTGAGCTCATCAGATCGCCTAGAAGGTTAACCGTTATCATAAAAAAGGTCAGTATCGCCGCGATAGCGATTATTCCTGCATACCTCAGCTTATTTGAGGTGAACTGCCTGAAAGCGAGACTTGCGGACAAAGTCCTCTGCGCGATAGGAGCGTTGAATCGGCTGTCAAAATAGACCTGAGGTCTGCCGCCCGAAATCGCTCTGACAGGAGATATTTTCGCGACCTTATTAGTCTTGACCGCGATGATAAGAGCCGAACATAAGAATATCGCAAGCGCGTACAAAACGCTCTTCTGCGCCGAAAGCCCTGCGGCAGGCAAAACGGCCGTTATCGACTGACAGGCGAAGCTTAACACCCTCTCGATAGGTATCGCCGCGATTCCTCCGACAATCACCCCAGCGACCTGCGCAAGCATATACTGAAGCAGAAACAGAAGCTTTATCCTGCCGCTTCCGAATCCCTGCGATTTAAGTATTCCGAGCGTCACATAATCCGTCTCTATTTCCGTTCCGATACTGTTTCCCATAACTATGAGAACTATTACAAAAAGAAAAGCGACAAAAACCATAATTATGTTCATTACGGTGTCCGACATTATCGTACTGTATCTCTCGCTCTGCTCGCGGTTCAGCGCCCCTATTGCCGCATCGATTATTCCCGTTTCAAGATTCAGCCTGCGCTGGAATATTGCAGGAGAAAGCCCGCTCTCCTCTGACTGATAAATACTGACTGCGACCGTTTGCAGGATCACCGCCTCCGTCTTAAGCGGTTCGCATTCCTCATATATTCTTTTATAATCCTCGGCGCTTATAAAAACCTGCTTCCAGCCGATCGTCATCGAGCCGAAGGCCGGCTCCTCCACAAAGCCTTTAATTGTGAAATCGGCTTTTACTCCGAAAATCATATTGACGGTGAGCGTATCTCCGACTTCGCATGAAAGCTTTGCCTTCAAGCCTAAGGGCAGATATATCTCGCCCTCGCGCAGAGGCGGTATCTCGTGCTCAAAACCGTTTAGCTCTCCGTTGTAAAGACGCACGCCCTCCTGCATCAGACCCATGAACCATGAGTTTCCGTCCGACATTTCCCCGACATATGCGCCGTTAGTATTAAGCGTTTCACGGTACGAAACGCGCTCCACCAGAGCGCTGTCCGCAAGCTTCGCCCGCAATTCATCAGTCAGCGCGGAGGCTGCCAGCATCACGGTCGTATCCGGACTGTCCGCCGCCTTGAAAGCGTCGGCAAGCCCTTTTTCATAATTGTCCCGCACGCTGAATATTGCCATCGCGACGGTGGTGATAATCGTCATCAGTAAAAAAATACTTATAAAAGCTCCCTTTTTTTTGCGTATATTCGCCCATAACAGCGTAAGAATCTCCATACCGTCCACCTACCATTCCATCGAGGTAAGCCAAGCGTTCACCTGCGTTTCGCGGCTTTTCTCTTCCTGCGCGTCAAAGGCGGGCAGCGTAAGCTCGCCGGTTATCCTGCCGTCCTCCAGATACAGAAGCCTTGTCGCCCGCAGCGCCGCCCTCATATCGTGAGTTACCATAAGTATGCTCTGACCGTCGCCATTCAGCTTCGTAAGAAGGTTAAGCACCTCCGAGGTATTCGCGCGGTTAAGAGCGCCCGTGGGCTCGTCGGCGAAGATCACCTTAGGAGAATTTATAACGGCTCTCGCTATCGCGCAGCGCTGCTGCTCTCCTCCCGAAACCTGCGACGGAAGATGATCCTTTACGTCCGATATGTTCATATACTCAAAAAGCTCCCGCGCCCTCGCCTTTACCTGCGACGCGGAATTTTCCTTGTTGAGATATCCCGGAACCGCTACGTTTTCAAAAAGCGTGAGATTGCCGACGAGATGCATCTGCTGGAATATAAATCCGAAATCGGTGTGCCTTAGCCCCGCAAGCTCTTTTTCCTTCATTTTCACGATATCGGCGTCTCCGTACATAACCTCCCCCGCGCTCGCCCGGTCCATTCCGGAGAGCGCGTACAGCAGGGTCGATTTACCCGATCCTGAAGCTCCCATGATAACCGTGAAATCTCCCTCGTACAGCTCAAGATCGATATTTGAGAGAATGTGGTTTTGTCCGCCGTTATGCGCAAAGCTTTTGCACAGACCCTTTGCTGACAGAATTGTTTTTTTCATTGATTTGTTCCTTTCCCTGATGCCATGCGGTCCTGACCGCGCGGCTGTATAAAACCAATCTATCAGAAAAGTTATTAAGAAGTCTTTAAGACTTCTCCGGTATAAGCGGAAAACTTATTATCGCCTCAAGTCCGTCTGCGTGATTGTGCAGCAGGACCTTTCCGTTCATCTGCAAAGTAATGTATCTGACGATATAAAGTCCAAGTCCTGAGCCTTGCTCATCTCCGCAGTTCCTTCCCCTGTAAAACTTGTCAAAAATAAACGGCATATCCTCGTCGGGAATACCAACGCCGGAATCGCAAAAATGCAGCTCGGCGTCGCCGTCGTTCTGAACGATATTTATCCTGACTCCGCTCTTAGCGTATTTCCTCGCGTTGTTTATAAGATTTTCCGCGATCTGGACAAGTCTTTTTTTGTCCGCGCTCACCCACGCCGTAAAATCCGGTTTTACAAATTCTATATCATTGCGTTCTCCGGCGATTTCCGTGACGGTATGCTCCATAAATCCGCAAAGTTCAACCCTTTCGGGGGTAATTTTAAGCTTGTCGAGGTCGGCTAACGAATGCAGGAAAAGATCCTCGGTAAGTCCCGAAACCTCGTCGCACTTTTTCATAATGACGCCGAGATATTTCGCGCGCTTTTCCGGCGTTGCGTCAAGATTAGCCTCAAGCCCCTCCGCATACGCCCTTATGGACGCTATGGGCGTTTTGATGTCGTGCGAAAGCGTGGCTATGACGGTCTTATTGTTATCCACGGCTTCCTTTTCGCACGCCCTTGCTTTTGTTATTTCCCGGCGCATACTGTCAAACGCCCATGTAAATTCCCCGAAATAATTCGAGCGCTCGTAATCTAGCGGTATGTCGAAATTTCCGCGCGCGATATGTCCGGCGAAGTCCTTCATCTTTTCAAACGGACGCAGTATGGCAAAATACACATAACAAAACGCCGCGGCAAGCAAAAAAACGCTCACGCCGCAAAGGTACCAGAGAAAGCTTGCTCGTCCGGACTGCGCGCCTATGCTCTCCCGCAGCGCGGCGGTCTGGCGTGAAAACTCTTCAAGCTCGCCTTTTTTTGCGAGCTGCTCTATTTCGTTGAGCGCGACAAGCTGCTCGCGTCCTATGTCCTGACCGTCGCGTTTTTTTTCTCCCGTATAAAATATCAATGTCGCCGCGCAGATGATAAGGGTAAAAATTGCCATGACGGTAATTATCCTGCGTTTCATTCCTTCACCTCCAACATATATCCGACCTTGTAAACAGTTTTTATATATTCCGGAGCTGCCGGGTCGCGCTCAAGCTTTTCGCGCAGCCAGCGGATATGCACCGCAAGGGTGGACGGCTCCACGGTCGAAAAAGCTCCCCAGACCGAGGAAAGCAGCTTTTCCTTGGACATGGCGGTATTCGCGTTCAGGCAAAGACAGGCGAGCAGGTCAAATTCACGCAATGACAAAGAAACGGGAACGCCGTTTTTCGTCACGCTCCTTGCCCCCGTGTCAACTGTAACATCTCCGAAGCTCACCTTTTTCTCCGTATCCCCAAATCCGTATGTCCTGCGGATAAGGGCGTTTACCCTCGCAAGCAGCTCCTTCATCGAATACGGCTTCGGAAGGTAATCGTCCCCGCCGATCTCAAAGCCCTGTATCCTGTCGCCCTCGTTTGTCCTCGCGCTCGCAAAAATCACCGGAACTGTGGAGGTCTCTCTCAGCTCTTTGCAAAGCTCAAAGCCCGTCGTCCCCGGCAGATTGATGTCAAGCAGTATCAGATGATATGTATTCCCCGAAAGCAATTCAAAGGCGGCGTCCCCGTCCGCCGCGCAGTCAACCGAGTAACCGTAGCTTTCAAGCATATCGGAGATTATGAAGGACAGATCCTCATCGTCGTCAATTATCATGATCCGTTTTTTATTCATACAAAATTTCCTTTCCCGACCTCAGACACAGCCGTGTCCGACGATGTCTCTTATGTTTTTTCCCACTGAAAGCATTTTAAGCAGCGAAAGTCTTGCGCTGTCATAGTTTTTAAAAACCGAAAGCTTCTTTGGAAGGTCTGCGTACACCTTCCAGTATCCGGCATAAAGACAGTTTTTCCCGCTGTTTTTTATAAATCCCTCTACGTCCTCTACAGGATAGCCTAAAAATATTCCCAGCTCATGCGGAAATTCTCTTCCCTCCGACGCGTACTGCCTGTATCTGAGACGGCAGTTTTTAAGCAGCTCCCCAAGTTCCAGAGCATAATATCCCGTTTTCCTGAGCAGCGCCGCCGCGCTCCTCTCCAAAACGCATTCCTCAAGCCGCTTTGGATCGTATATGAGAAATACAATTTTACTATTTGTTTTAAGCAGGATAAAATATGAAAACCCCGCGTATTCAAAAATACCTACGGCTTTTCCAAGATCATCCCCGCCCGATATAAAAAGATTCGAGGGCTTCAGCCCCGCTATAAATGGCGCGCATTGCAGCGCAAGCCGCACCTCAAGGGCGTTTATATCCGATTCTTGAATGATTCCCAACGTCTGACTGTCCATGCCGCCTCCCTTATCCGTACAGGCTTATTGTCCTCAGACCCTAGCAATTCTATTCTTTCATATTCCTTATTTGAGGAGCTGTCCCTCGCTGTTATTAAGCACTGACGTGCTGTACAAAAAAAGCACGTCCGCGTCCTCAAAATCCACAAAGCGTCCGACAAAAGCCGGGGAAATGTACCTTATGTCCACAAGCGTCACCTTCTCATATCCTCCCGCAAGCAACGGCGCAAGGCTGCTGCCGAAGGAATCCCTGAAAATCACAAGCTCCCTTCCGCTGCCAGACAGCGGATTTTCTATCGTAATGAGCGCCCTCGCGCCGGACAGGAATATTTCGTAGCCGTCGCGTCCGAGCGCTTTCTCCATATCGTATACCGGAAGCTCCTCCGGCTCCTCCCCGTCAAGACAGCGGACCGCCGCCCGTTCAAGAATATCCGAGGTAAGATAATTGATCGTGTCCGGCTCCATGGGAAGCGCCGACTGCCCGTAATATACGCCGTAAAACGGCTTTTCCAATGTATTTGTTTCATACTCGCCTTCAAAATCAGCTCCCATACGTCCGGCAATATATTCCGCCACGGGAACTATTTTTTCCTGCCGCCAGTGCGCGTCGGTCCGGTAATAGCTTTTTATATCCAAAAGCCCCGTTATATCAATGTAATCCGCGTAAGCCTCCGTCCCGCTTCTTACTTTTTCAAAGAGCTTTTCGTAGTCAAGCGACGGATAGCCTCCCTCCTTTGCAAGATAATAGCCCTTATCGGGAACAACGGCAATATACGCCTTTCTGCCGTTCAGATAACGTTTAGCAATATCGTCGAAACGTCCGACAGCCCAATCGAGCGAGCTATCGTTCTGTACATACTCCAGCTTTGCGGCATATCCGCCGCTTATATAAATATCATTAGCCTCCTTTTGGCGCAGTACATAACGGCTGAACGCGGAATTAAGCCGTCTGAAGCCTTCTCTCACCGGGAACTGGTCGGCGGCGTATTTCTCAAATTCCATCATAAAGCTGTTATCGCCTTTTTCGTAGAAAATATTCCGTACAGACACCTCCGGCATCGCCGCGAGCATTCTTCTCTCGCTCTCAGAAAATTCCGAATCCGGTTTTATTGCGCTCCACAGCGAAAAACCGAAAATTATCAATACGGCGACCGCTATTACCGCGGCGTTTTTAATTTTTTCATTCATACGCAGCCTCCCGGCATTCCCACGGCGCGGCGCGCCTGACGGGATCTGCCCTAAAATCTGAAATACAGAAACGGATTGTAAGAACCGTTCACAAGATACGCAACGCAGACGAGCAGAAGCGCCGCAAGAAAGAGCGGTTCAATAAAATTGAGCGTTTTTTCTCCGGCTGTCCTGCCCCGTATAACCGAACACAGCTTAGCCGCCGCGGGTGTGGCTCCGATAAGCCCGACGAGCAGGACCCCTGCGTAGCTCTTTAGATAAAAAACGCTTTCAGCCGTTACGGGCGTAGCGCCTCCGCCGAAAAGGAGAGAGATATTTCTCACAGCCTGTGAAACCGTGTCCGCGTTAAATATAACAAAGCTTATCCCGACGAAAAAAACAAGATAGATATGTCCGAGCGTCTTGCTTTTGGCAAGATATTTTCCGAGCCACAGCTTTTCTATTATAAGAAACACCGCAAAATAAAGCCCCCATATGACGAAATTCCATGCCGCGCCGTGCCAGAGTCCCGTCGCGAGCCACACGATAAGTATGTTAAACATCTGTCTTGACTTGCCCGCTCTATTTCCGCCCAAGGGTATATACAGATAATCCCTGAACCAGCTTCCCAAAGTCATGTGCCATCTGCGCCAGAATTCGGTCACGCTTCTCGATATAAACGGATAATTGAAGTTCTCAGGAAAATCAAAACCCAATACGCGCCCCAGTCCGATAGCCATATCGCTGTATCCGGAAAAATCATAATATATCTGAAGCGCCGCCGCGAACAGATATATCCACGCGAATAGCGCAGACTGCTCTTTTGAAGCAAGAAATTTACTGCAAAGTTCTCCCAGCGTATTAGCGATAATCACTTTTTTACCCAGCCCCAGCACAAATCGCCTTATTCCGAGCGCCGTCCCCGCAAGCGTATGGCTGCGCCCCGTAAGCTGCCTGTCGATATCCGAATATCTCACTATCGGTCCGGCTATGAGCTGCGGAAACATTGATATATACGCCGCAAGATTTATGAAATTACGCTGCGCCCTTACCTGTCCGCGTCCAACGTCTATGGTATAGCTTAACATCTGAAAGGTATAGAAGCTTATTCCGACAGGAAGAGCGATTTTTAACAGCGGAACGGAAAGTCCCGTTACGCTGTTAAAGCTCCCTATAAAAAAATCCGCGTATTTAAAATACGTCAAAAGCCCCGCTCCCGAAACGACCGAAAGCGCAGTGAACACTTTTCCAAACTTATTGTCCCTGTTTTTTTCAATCAGTATTCCGAAGACATAGCCGATAACTATGGTCGCCGCCATCAAAAGCACATACCTAGGCTCTCCCCACGCGTAAAAAAACAGGCTCCCTAATAAAATAACGGCGTTTTTAGCCTTTTTGGGCGTTATAAAATACACAGCCGTCATTACAGGAAGAAAATAAAATAAAAACGGTAAACTCGAAAATAACATGATACTTATTCCATACGCTGATCACATACGACCTGAGCGTCCTTAAGCATTTTCTCCGCCGCCCCCTTAAAGCTGTTCACGCTGTCCTCCAATCCGAAGGCATATACTATATAATTCCCAGTCGTAATTATCACAAGCTTTTCGGGAAAACCGCACATAAACTGATTGCCTGTTATTGACTTTCTTAACTCCTCGGCAGCCGCCGGAACGTCCGTTCCATTAATTCGGATAGCCGCGCCCGTAAAATTGTTGGCGTTCATCATATGGATCAGCGACGCGGCATTGTCGATCTTGTCATACAGCGACTGAGGTATGATGAGCGTAGACGTAAGCGCGTCCGTCTGACTAACATCAAAGTTTCCCGGAGCGTCCATCACCGGATTCTCAAGGTCACTGCCGCCATAGCTTGAAAATCTTTCATTTTCGTCAACGCTGCCCCATATGATCTTCATTATCTCAAGCGAATCGGCGTAGACCTCTCCGTTACCGGCAGAACCGGACGTTCCCCTGTCATTTGTCTGGCTGTCCGACGACGACTTGTCTCTTCCGCACCCCGCAAGCAAAACTGCCGCTGCCGCCGTAACGAGCAACGCCGAAAACAAAATTCTGAATCTCCTCATAATATAACTCCTTTCCTTATTCATGCGTTGGTTTTCAACGCATACTGGTATCCTCGCAGAGGAATATACAGTAATTTTTTCCTTGGTAAAAATATTTATTCCGTTTACATAAATTTATTCGCAGATAACTTTCGCAGAAATTTCTACATTTCATTATTAAGCAGCACAACAGTCCGAGTTTTTCTGTCTCCTTGCATTATACAGCTTCATTATTTTTTGTTCAAGTTCCGTATTGTTTCATGCAGTTCAAAGCAGATGAAAAATTTGTTGACATATGGCATTCTGATAAATCAGGAACCGCCTTTTAATTTAACGGGACTGCCTCTGTAATACAAAGACAGTCCCTCAGGAAGAAAACAAAAATTATATTATTCTACTTAGAGGCTCTCGCAAGCTTTTTGGAGTCCACTCTCAGCACCTTGCTTTCCCTGTACGGTCTGAACAAAAGATAGAGGAAAGCCGCAATAAGCACAAACGATATTATGGCTCCCGCGATGTTTCCGTTTCCGCCAAAGAACGAACCAAGCTGGAACACCACGAGCGACACGAGATACGCGAGTCCCGTCTGGTAGCCGACAGCTATCCAGAACCATTTCGCGCTGTTCATCTCTCTTTTTATCGCTCCCATAGCTGCAAAGCAAGGCGCGCACAAAAGGTTGAATATCATGAACGAAAACGCGGAGAGCTTTGTAAGACCTTCAAAATCAAGCACTCCGAACACTCCGACTACCTCTTCTTTGGCGACAAGCCCCATTATGGTAGCGACGGACGCCTTGATATTGCCAAAGCCAATCGGCGCAAAAACAACCTTTATGGCGTTGCCGATATAACCGAGAACGCTCGATTCAAGCTCGATGTCTAGATCAAACACCATTTTGCCGCCCTCGACGCCGAATACCGAGCCTGCCCATATAACTATAGACGACAGAAGTATTATCGTGCCGGCTTTTTTGATAAACGACGAGCCGCGCTCCCACATGCTTCTCATAACGTTTCCGAAGGTGGGCACATGATAAGCCGGAAGCTCCATTACAAAAGGAGCGGGATCGCCGGCAAACATTCTTGTTTTTTTCAGGATTATTCCGGAAACCACGACCGCCGCCGCGCCTATAAAATATGCGGCAGGAGCCACCCACCAGCCGTTGTCAAACAGCGCCGCCGCGATCAGGGCTATTATCGGCATTTTCGCTCCGCACGGAATGAAGGTAGTCGTCATTATCGTCATTTTGCGGTCCCTGTCGTTCTCGATAGTCCTTGAAGCCATGATTCCGGGAACGCCGCAGCCGCTTCCGATAAGCATCGGAATAAAGGATTTGCCGGAAAGTCCGAATCTGCGGAAAATCCTGTCCATGATAAACGCAACTCGCGCCATATATCCGCATGATTCGAGAATCGCCAACATTATAAAAAGCACGAGCATCTGCGGCACAAATCCCAGCACCGCGCCTACTCCGGCAATAATACCGTCAAGAATAAGACTTTTAAGCCAGCCCGCGCATTTTACCCCGTCAAGTCCTCTCTCAGCCAAAACGGGAATACCGGGAACCCAGCCTTTATACTCCGAGGTGTCGGGGCAGCCCTCCACCTCAAGCGCCGAATCGACCGTTTCCGATATATCAAAACCGCTCCCGGCAAGAGAATCGGCATATGAACCGAACGCCTCGTCAAATGCCTCAAAATCCTCATCCTCCATAGCGTCATAAATATCCCCTGCTCCGATAACGCCCGCCGTCACTGCCGCTTCAACCTGCGACCTTACCTCCGGCGTCCATACGTTATTTTGGTAATACTCTGTCATATCCTGCTCGTATTCATTGGTGCCGATTCCGAAAATATGAAAACCGTCGCCGAACAGTCCGTCATTGGTCCAGTCCGTAGCCCATGTTCCAACGGTCGTTACCGATATAAAATACACCAGAAACATGACCGCCGCAAAAACAGGCAGCGCCGCGATCCTGTTCGTTACTATCCTGTCTATTTTATCCGAGACCGAAAGCTTTTTCTTGCTGTTTTTGGTCACGCA
>CAJTON010000001.1:141527-142158 GCA_910577605.1 uncultured Butyrivibrio sp. | reverse complement strand
GCCCCCGCCAATAATTCCGGATATATACACATATCTTTCATTGGTGATGAC
Source organism: uncultured Butyrivibrio sp. (assembly GCA_910577605.1). GTDB lineage: Bacteria > Bacillota > Clostridia > Lachnospirales > Lachnospiraceae > Eshraghiella. The sequence continues at coordinate 142,107 of CAJTON010000001.1, read as the reverse complement.
GCTTTCCGTATCGTCGTCAAAAGCCTTCTCCAGCTTTTCGATCTCCGCGCCGACGTCGGGAGTATTCTTTATATATTCGCCGATCTTATCGTCCTTTTCAAGAAGCTTTATCGCAAAAAAACGCCTGCGCTCCGGCGACACCTCCAAAAGCTTACCCTCCGCCGCCTTTATCGCGTCCTCGACCTCATCCGCAAATTTATGCGCGGGCGCGCTGATCTTTCCGGCGAACGCAAGATTTACCGCCATATCCGCCGCCTTCTGTATCCCCGTTCCCTTGAGCGCGGAAATTTCCACCACCTCGCAGCCAAACGCCTTTGCCAGCTTATCGCTATGTATTTTGTCGCCTGATTTTTCCACAAGGTCCGACATATTGACGGCAAGCACCACCGGAATCCCAAGCTCCATGAGCTGTGTTGAAAGATAAAGATTCCTCTCTATATTAGTTCCGTCCACGATATTTATAACAGCGTCCGGTCTTTCATTTATAAGATAATTTCTCGCAACCACTTCTTCAAGAGTATACGGAGATAACGAATAAATACCGGGCAGGTCTACTATCGTGACGTCCTTTCGGCCTTTG
>CAJTON010000001.1:124468-141517 GCA_910577605.1 uncultured Butyrivibrio sp. | reverse complement strand
CGGGCCAGTTCCCGACAAACTGATTTGAACCCGTCAACACGTTGAATAATGTTGTTTTTCCGCAGTTGGGATTTCCTGCCAACGCAATTTTAATCGCCATTTCTTCTTCCTTTCCGACATAACCGAGTCACAACTATATAACTTTTGTTAGTTATCGCTAACCTACTTCTAAAAAAATTTACTCCACCTCTATCATTTCCGCGTCCGCCTTCCTAAGCGAAAGCTCATAGCCCCTCACTGTCACCTCGACAGGATCCCCCAAGGGCGCGGTCTTTCTCACATGGATTTCCACCCCCTTGGTTATTCCCATATCCATGATACGCCTTTTGACAGGACCGTCGCCCGTAAGTCTAGTAACCGTAGCGCTCTGTCCGCATGGAACTTCTTTTAATGTTCTCATAAATACTCCTTTCCGTCTTCACACCAGAATCTTGTTCGCCATCTCCCTGCCTATGGCGATCCTGGAATCCCTGACATTGACAATGATATTTCCTCCCGCCTCGCTCACGACGGTAACGGTACCGCCCACCACAAAACCAAGCTTCTCAAGAAGCTTTCTGGTCTTCTCCTTACCGCCGATTTTTTTGATAATATTCGGTACGCCTTCTTTACTAAGTGACAAAGGCATCACTATTCCCTCCTTGTAAAAATTTATTCCCGACCTGCCAGGATATTTTTGTCTTAATTTCCGCCGGTTTCCATATGTTAGTATATTCTAACTATTATTAGATGTCAATAACTTTTTTATTTTTTTACCCGAATATAGCCTGAATTATGAATCACAAAAAAATATTGACTTCTTAAATTTTTTGCATATAATTAAACTGTAAGTTTAATTAATTCAGAGGAGGTGCGTTATGGCGCGCAGGAAAAAAGAACCCAAAAGCGTACACAGGGAAAATATCGCTTCCGCGGCGTCCGAATTGTTTACTCAAAAAGGAATCGCCCGGACCTCAATGGACGATATCGCGAAAGCCGCCGGATACAGCAAAGCGACTTTATATGTGTATTTTGAGAACAAAGAAGAAATCGTCGGTCTTTTGACGCTGAACAGCATGAAAAAGCTTTTCGGTTACATAGATTCCGCTCTATCGTCTAAGGAAAGCACAAAGACAAGATACGACTTGATATGCCGCGGACTTGTGCGCTATCAGGAGGAATTTCCTTTTTATTTTAAGACCGTGCTGGATAAGATCAACATCGACTTTGAGCATGACTGCCTGCCCGAAGAAAAAGAAACCTATCTGGTCGGCGAACAGATAAACGAAAAGCTAAAGGATTTCTTAATTTCCGGTATTGAAAAAGGCGACTTACGCAATAATCTTGAGATTCTGCCGACCATCTTCAATTTCTGGGGCATGCTGTCCGGAATGATCGGACTCGCCGCCAACAAGGAGGAATATATTGCATTGTCGATGGGGTTATCAAAGAGCCAATTCTTAGAATACGGTTTTGATATGTTATATTATTCAATCGCAAATAAGGAGAACTGATTATGGGTGAAAAAGATGTGCTTGCCATTTTGGGAAGTCCTCACAAAGACGGAATTACTGCCGCAATGCTTTCTTTTGCTGTCCGCGAATGCGAAAAATCGGGCTGTTCCGTAACAAAAGTCGATCTGTACGAAAAAAATCTCGCCTACTGCACCGGGTGCCGGGCTTGTATGGACACGCAGATATGCGTCCAAAAAGACGACATACAGGAGATCGCGGCTTTACTGAAAAAATGCCGGCTCGTTATCCTCGCCGCCCCCGTATACTGGGCGAACATGCCCGCCGCCGTTAAAAATCTGTTCGACCGTTTACTGGGAACTGCTATGGAGGAAACGGACAGATTCCCCAAACCGCGTCTGTCTGGCAGAAAATATCTGCTCCTAACCTCCTGCAACACTCCCGCCCCTTTCTCATGGATATTCGGGCAAAGCAGGGGCGCGATACGCAATATGGACGAATTTTTTAAGACCGCGGGAATGAAAGCGTCAGGTAAAATCGTCTGCGCAGGCGCAAAAAATAAAAAAACACTGCCAAAGCGTATCGCCGCCAGAATAAGGAGGTGCCTTAAATGAAATCATCACGCAAAAAAATAATCGCCGCTGCCGCGAGCATTATTTCCATTATCGCTCTTACTGTACTTGTAATATATTTAAAAAGCGTCGCGGATTATAAAAAAGCGGTAAAGCAGACTTCATTTAACGAAATAGATATTTCCGGTACTCCCGACGGGATATATACCGGGGAATACGACGTGAATTTTATTTATGCCAAAGTAGAAGTAGCTGTAAAAAACGGCAGAATTACGGACATTAAAATTTTAGAGCATAAAAACGGACGGGGCGGACCCGCGGAGGCAGTCATAAACAAAATAATTGAAGAGCAGAAAATAGACGTTGACGCGGTATCCGGCGCGACGAACTCAAGCGCCGTCATAAAGAAGGCCGTTGAAAACGCTCTGACGGAACAACCGGCGCAATCCGAATCCCAAAAGCCGGATTGATGAAAGAAAAGAATTGTGGTATAATAAGCGCGAACACAATGAGCCAAGCGGCTGCGTAGCAGACATTTGGCGAATGTGCGCGAACCATGATGAAACGAAGTGAAATCATGGTATAATGTGCGCGAGCGCTTATTATTCCGCTTTAATTGTAACAAAGCCAGGCATTTATTATTTTTACCATGGAGTTTATATGATCATAAATGAATCCTCCGAGAATTATCTCGAAACAATTCTTCTTCTGAGCCGCAGACTTCCGGTGGTGCGTTCAGTGGACATAGCCAACGAACTCGGCTTCAAAAAATCAAGCGTCAGCATTGCAATGAAAAATCTGCGCGAAAAAAACCATATCACGGTCACAGAATCAGGCTTTATCTATCTGACCGACGAAGGACGCGTGATTGCGGAAAGAACCTACGAACGGCACGAATTTTTCTCGGAATGGCTCCGCAGAATGGGCGTGGACGGCAAAACCGCAGACGAGGACGCGTGCAAGATGGAGCATGTCATAAGCGAGGAAAGTTTTAAAGCCATAAAAAATTTTGTTAATAAATCATAAGTTCTCGCACATATTTCACGCTTAAAAGCCAACACTAATATTCTAATCTATTCAGCTTTAGGAGGTATTGGTATGATCTACAACGACGACCCTAAGGGAAACGCCAAAAAAGCGCGTGAAAAAACCGTAAACGCAATGGATTCCGAATGTGATGTAGAGGGAATACGGCAGACAAGCCATTATGACAAGAATAACAAGCCGCTCCCCGACAACAATATGTTTTTTGAGGAAAGGCACAATCCTTTAAGCAGCAAAGGAAACTAAAAAAACGGCGGACGTAAACGGAGCGTCTGCCGTTTTTATTTATCATATATGCAGATCATCTGTCGCCGGATTGTCGATAAGCCCTCCCTCCTCGGTAAATCGTGAGCCGTGACACGGACAGTCCCATGTATGCTCCTGAGGATTCCATTTTAACGCGCATCCAAGATGCGGGCATCGCTTTCTTGTTGGGGTGAGCAGATTGACTGTCGCCTCAAACGCGTTTGCAAAAAGCTGCGGACGAAGAATGCTTCTCGACGGCGAAAAGACTTTTTCCCACGGATTCTCGATCCCTCTGACGGCGTCGCAAAGAATCATGGCAGCAACCATGGACGAAGTCATTCCCCATTTGTTGAAGCCCGTAGCCACATAAAAGCCCGGCGTTCTTTTGGAATACATACCGATATACGGAACTTTGTCAAGCGTCATGCAGTCCTGCGCCGCCCAGTGGAATTTTTCCTTTGCGTCAGGATAGTACCTTTTCGCAAAATCGCGCAGCTCACGCCACTTTCCGCCCTTCTTCCCGGTACGGCACCCACCTCCTCCAAGTATAAGCAGATCGCCGTAATTGCGAAACGACATTCCTGTTTTCGCTTCATCAACGTACATTCCTCCCACATCCGGGGCGTTCTCAAGCGCTATGGCATACGAACGGTGCTGATACTGCTTGAGGAAATAACTGCCGTGCTTGTTTATAAACGGAAAATGAGTAGTCACAATGGTTTTGTCCGCCTTTATCACTCCATTGCACGTGACAGCTCCGCGCTCAGTAAGCTCCATTACCTTGGTATGCTCGTATATATTCAGATCCTCCGAAATCGCTTTCACAAATTTCAGCGGATTGAACTGCGCCTGCCTCGGAAACCGGACGGCGCCCGCAACGGGAAACGGCAGAGGAAGGTTCTCAAGGAGCTTAGCCGGATACCCTATCCTGTGCAGCGCTGCAGCTTCTTTCTCTATTTTCCTTCGGTTATCAAGAGAATATACGACAGCGTCCTTTTCCTCAAAATCACAGTCAATCTCATCGCAAAGCCTTCGGTACTCCTTCAGCGCCGCTTCATTAGCGTCAAGATACATCTTTGTACGCTCCGCGCCGAAACGTCTGAGCAGACTGTCGTATATAAGACCGTGCTGCGACGTTATTTTGGCGGTCGTATTCTTTGTTATGCCGCTGCAGATTGTATCCGCCTCAACCAAAACATAAGGCACGTCCGCCTGTCCGAGCATAAAAGCGCACATAATGCCCGCCATACCACCGCCTATAATAAGAACCTCGGTGCGCAAATCTCCTTTTAGCGGCTCCCTGCACGGAAGCTTGACTGTATCTGACCAAACGGATTTCATGTGGAATCTCCCTGACTTTATTTTATAAAATCAGTTTTATGCATTTAGGAGATTTTTATTCAACTCTTATTGCCGATTCACCGCATAAATTTTATCAATCAGAGCAACGATTCCGTCTTTATCCTCCGGATCGGTATAAGCCACTGTCATCAGATAAAAACGGTCGCCGGCCGCGATCTCCGTCTCCATGATATAAAGTTCCTCTCCGTCCTCATCCATACAGTTCCATCCGTATCGTATCCTTCCGTTAGGGATATCCTTTTCAACCATGTCATTGATCTGTCTTGTATTTTCAGGCAAAACCGCCTGTCCGTTTCTCGCCCGGAACACGCTTACTCTCCATACAGGGCTTTCATCGTCTACATTCCACCAAAGATGCGTGCCGTTTCCGTCCTCGTCCTCCTCCCATTCATACTGATAAGATCCCGGCAGCACAATACGCAGATTTCCTAACGGCTCCGTCACAAGTCCTTTGCGGTAACCCACCGGAAAGCCATAAAAAAGTTTCACACAGTCGTCGGGTATATCCGGCTCCGCATCATCCAGCCCGCAAAGCTCCAGATACGCCTCATACGGTATAGGCACCTTGTCGTCCATTTCATACGCGGTCTCAAGGTAGTCAAGAATCGTTTTGTTGATCTCCCCGTCCTCTTCGCTTCTTTCAGACGGCGCAAAATAACAGTTCATCCAAAGTTCGTACAATGCCCTGTTTCTGAAAAAAAGAGCGTCCCTCTCCTCGTTGTTCCACATCAAAAACTGCTGTGCCAGCCCGTCCACTCCCTGTTCCTTCAAAATGGACATGGCATTTTCCATACTAAAACGTCCCATAGGCGTTACAATAGTTCTTTCTGTATCCTCCGGATTAAAATAGCTCATATCCCAGCAGATACATATCTGACTATCCCTGTCCGCGTAATTCGTACAGCACAAATTGACAAGGGAACCCAGCCATCCGTAAAAGTGCTCTTGCTTTAGCTTCTCAAAGTCCCTGTGTATGTAATAATCCGTTTCGTCGCATACCCTGAGATCCTCTAATCCCAGACTTTCCGCAAACTCAAGCGCCGCCTTGTGAAAGCCCGGTCCTGCCGGAGTTGTCTGACAGTCGGCAGCAACGCGCCACTGTCCTGTTCCGCTTTCATCTTTCTCCCATGAGATCTCAATATCTCCGACCGGACAAAGACTGACGGTCATTTCGTTTTCCTGAACATCAATATCATACTCAAGTTTGTCAGCCATTTTCTCCGCTTTTTTTATCATATTTTGTATACTGACGACAGTTCCGTTTAAATTAAAACCTAAACTCATATCTGATCTCCTGTTTATTTTTATAAATTAAAAAGGCGGTTATAACAAACCGCCTTTTTGTATTTCCGTATCCGCACTATCGCGGAAAGAATTATTTTAATATTTGCTGAAATCTCCGTCAAGAGAGATCACAGGCTCGCTGCTATATGAAGGACCGTTGTCAGCAAATGAATTTCCGCCCATTCCGCCGCTTGAAAGAAGCTTATACTGACCGATAAGGTTCTTAAGAGTAGCAGCCTGATTGGAAAGCTCCTCGCTGGCAGCCGCGCACTGCTCGCTAGTAGCAGCGTTTGTCTGTACGACCGTAGAAACCTGAGCGATCGCCTGGTCTATCTGCGATATCGCAGTAGACTGGTCGTTAGAAGATACTGCTATATTGCTTATGAGCGTTACGATCTCATCAATGGATCTTACGATCTCATCAAGAGATTTTGCGGTCTCTTCTGCGATCTTGGTTCCGTTTGCGACCTTGCGGATAGAATCCTCGATCATCTCGGCGGTCTCGCCGGCTGCCGAAGCGCTCTTTGCGGCAAGACTTCTTACTTCTTCCGCAACTACCGCAAAGCCCTTGCCGTGAACGCCTGCTCTCGCTGCCTCAACTGCCGCGTTAAGAGCAAGGATATTGGTCTGGAACGAAATATCGTCGATAGTCTTGATGATCTTGGAGATGGTCTCCGATGACTCGTTGATGCTGTCCATAGCCTGGATCATAGCCTTCATCTGCTCGTTGCCGGAGGTAGCCATTTCCTTAACATTGCTTACAAGTACGTTAGCCTTGCTTGCCTCGGTAGCATTCTCCTTGGTGCGCTGCGTAACCTCATCCATGGATGCGGTAACCTGCTGAAGAGCGCTAGCCTGCTCGGTTGAACCCTGTGCCAAAGCCTGGCTCGCATTTGCGACCTGCTCCGAACCTACTGTAATCTGTAAGCCTGCTTCCCTGATGTTGCTGAGAGTAGCATTCTGGTCTGTAATCATTCTGACAATAGCCTTGCCAAGAAGGTCTCTGTCTCCTCTGGGAGTTACCTCCATGGACAAATCGCCCTTTGCGATAACATCCGCGATTCTTGCCTGCTCCTTGGTGGCGTCAACCATAATGCTGAACTCATCCATCAATTCGCCGAGATCGTCGTCGTGGATCTTCTTGCAGTCAACGTCAACGTCTCCGACAGCCAGCTTTCTCGCCGCCTCGGAAAGTTTAACAACGGGAACGGTGATTCCTCTGATCAATGTAGCGGCGTATATGATCGTTATAACAAATGCCAAAGCCGCTACTCCGATAAGAACAGCCGTAAATATCGTAGATTCCGTCTTAATTGCCTTACTGTGGTTCTGTGCGTCATCTTCAATAAGAGTTATCAAGGTAGCCAATTCGGTTTCGGCTCTCTGCGCGATCGCGCCTCCGACATTGATCTGATCCTGCCTTGCCTCCTGGACCTTGCCTTCCTTAACCATGGCAAGCTCGGACTCCATTGAATCAATCCATTCATTCACAGCGCCTTTAACAACCTGAAACTGTGTAGCTATGTCCGGCTCAAGTATATCCAGCTTCTCCTCAAACATTCCGAAATACTGATTTACCTGAGTAACATAATTGTTGATCGAGGTCTCCTGTTCACGGATCTTGTCAGAATCCTCATGGTGTATGTACATAACGTTTCTGATATTTACTCTTACGTTGGTAAAATTACTGAAAGCGCCCATCAGATAAAACTCGCCTCTGGCATAATTGTCATAAAGTCCGCTGCGGCTCTTATTTATGCGGTTTGCAGAAATAAGTCCCACGCCTGCGATAATTACCATTAATACCAGCATCATAACGCTGAACAACGTTATTTTAGACCTTACGTTCATATTATTAATTGAAAATTTTTTCTTCATAACAGTAAACTCTCCTTTTTATGATTGTTCTTTCTCTTGAATATCTTCAATTGCTTCCAAAGCATCTTGTCTGATCAGCTTATCCGGGTCTAACAGAAGCTTAACCGTGTCTCCCGTTCTGGCTAATCCGTACACATATTTTCTCTGTTCATTATCCTTCTTGCCCAACGCGGGAGGCGGAACAATATCGTCGTCCAATATTGTGTCAACTTCCGCTATCCTCTCGACTATCAGGCCCAGCACCGTTGATTTTACATTGATCACGATAATGCACGTTCGATCCGTATATTCCGTAGGTTCCATCTTAAACCTGACGCGGACGTCTATTACGGGAATGATCTTGCCTCGAAGGTTTATCAGACCTTTTATGTAATCGTCAACTTCGGGGATCGCCGTTATTGGCTGCATGACAATTATTTCATTTACATAACTGATGCTGATACCGAAGTATTCCTTTCCGGTCTGAAAGGTCATGAACTTTCCTGTCTGTGAGTCTTCCTCAACCAGTTCTTCAATCAGTTCTTCGGCCATGTACTATCTCCTTTCCTCGTCCAGAATCAGTCCGGCAATGTCCAGAATCAACGCGATGCTGCCGTCGCCAAGCTGTGTACAGCCAGAAAGTCCTCTTACCTTCTTGACGTAAGAAGGTATCGGCTTGACTACTATCTCCTGTTCCTGAAGAAGTTTGTCAATCAAAATACATATCTGCTCGCCCTCATGCTCAAGTACCACGACTATACCGTCCTCAATCTTGCTTACAGCACCCGGCAAATCGTATTTTTCACTAAGGCGTATAAACGGATAGCATTCTCCGCGAAGAACAATATACTCTTCTCCGCTCGGCTCCTGTATGAGAGATTCCTCTCCCATTCTAACAAACTGCTTGATCGAAGCCGTTTCAATCACAAACGGAGAATTTCCTACCTGCACCACTATTCCGTTGATTATTGCAAGGGTAAGCGGTATTACAAGCGTCATCTCCGAGCCCTCGTTCTCCACGCTCTCTATATCAAGTCTGCCGCCGATAGACTGTATATTCTTGACTACTACGTCCATACCTACGCCTCGTCCCGAATACTCGGTGACCTCCTCTTTGGTGGAAAATCCGGGTAATGTAATAAATCTGAAAATCTCTTTTTCTTTATATTCTGTTATAGGTTTATTTTCTATAAGTCCCTTTGACAGCGCCTTCTGGTAAAGCTTCTCTTTATTGAGTCCCTTTCCGTCGTCTTTTACGCTGATATAAACCTTTCCGCCCTCGTTCTTTGCTTCGAGGGTGATCTTTCCTTTTGCGGGCTTGCCGTTAGCCGTTCTCGCATCGGGATTATCCTCTATACCATGATCCACCGAATTACGCACAAGGTGCATGAGCGGATCGGTAATGTGCTCGATAATGTTCTTATCAACCTCGGTATTCTCACCGATCACTTCAAGCTCAATATCCTTTCCGAGCTTTCTCGAAACGTCAAAGACGATTCGCTTCATCTTCTGGAAGGTATTGGTCAGCGGCATCATTCGCATGGACATTATAACGTCCTGCAGCTCCGTAGTATTCTTGGAAAGCTGCGCCGCCGCCTTATAGAAATTGGTAAGATCCAGTCCTGGCACTTTGAGGTCGGGATTCTGCAAAACAGTCGCCTCGGCTATTACCAGCTCTCCTATAAGATCCATAAGAGCGTCCATTTTCTCGACATTGACGCTTATGATCTGCTGCTTCGGCTGGTTCTTCGCCAAAGTCTTGCCCTTTCCGGTTTCCTTCGTCTTTACGACATAGTCTCCGGGCATGGGAGCCTGTTCGCTGCTCTTGTCCGCTTTCTTTTCCTCGTCAAGATTTATTACGACCGGCACATCCTCGCGTCCGAGTTCCGCAAGCGCTTTGCCGTACTGCGTGGCGTTGAGCTCTTCAAAATCTATATGCTCTGCTTCGGAACTGTCGATAAGCTCAAGGATCTCTTCCTTGGAGCTCTTGGTCTGCAAAAGCATATAGAAGCCTTCTGCAAGGATGGTATCCGCGCTCGCTTCGTTGGAAAGGATATCCTCAGGCGTGTACAGAAGATCCTCTGCCACCTCTTTTAACGCGTATGTAGCGGAATATGCGCGGATGTTGCTCATCTGCGTATCGTTCCTGTAATGAATGACTATCTTGTAAAAACGACTGTCCTCACTTGCGACCGGCGCCACATAGAACTGGGTGGGTTCTTCTTTCTTGTTTGCCTTGGGGAGCCTGATTCCCTGCTTCTTTATCTCTCCCTTGATGCGGCTCAGGAATTCGTCCAGATCCTTGACAAGCTGACTTTCGTCGCCGTCCGGCGTATCGCCGTTTTTGATCTTATCCAGCTCGCCGTTAATGAAATCCGATACGGCAAGCACCTTCTCCACCAATTCAAGATGGGGAACGTTTTCGGGATGCGATTCTCTCAGATAATAGAAAACATCCTCCAGCTTGTGAGAGACTTTGGTGAGGTTTTCATACATCAGAACTCCCGATGAGCCTTTGATGGTATGCATGCATCGGAAAATCTCGTTGATATCGGCATCGTCAAAGCATTCTGCATCTTGTTTCTCTAATATTATGCCTTCCAGTTTTTCAAGAAGCTGACCGCTTTCGTACAAAAACATGGAAAGCATACTGTCTGTATTAAATTCTTCTGCCATACTTCCTCCAATCTTCAGAATTTTCTTTCACTTACGCCTTTAAATCAGCCCCAGTTTTTTGAGTACTTTTTCAAATTTTTCCACATCTATCGGTTTACCCGCATAGGCTTCGCACCCAAGCTCAAACGCCATTTTTACGTTGCGTTCGTCGTTAAGAGCCGTCGTCATAATGACTTTAACGCGCTCTTCTTTGGGGATGCCTTTCTGTGCTTCAATACCGCGGATTGCTTTAAGGACCTGATAACCGTCCATGACAGGCATCATAACATCAAGACATGCCAAATCGTAAGGTTCTCCGTCCTCGTGCGCCATCATAAAGGCATCAACCGCTTCTTCACCGTCTACCATCACGTCGCATTCTCCGTAACGCGAAAGCATATTATCCATGAATTTGCGGCTGGCGAAATCATCTTCTGCCAATAAAATCTTCATTAAAAACCCTGCTCCTTTCTCCTTTGATGTTATCTATTTGCTTAACAGGCTGTATACCTTTCCTGCAATCGCCGATAGCGGCATGCGGTGCTGCACCGCGCCTATATCATACGCAACCTTGGGCATGCCGTAAACTACGCAGCTTGCTTCATCCTGCCCGATAGTCTGTGCCCCGGCATTGCGCATCTCCAAAAGTCCCTTTGCCCCGTCGCCGCCCATTCCGGTAAGAATAACGCCTACGGCGTTCTTTCCCGCGACCTTAGCAACGGAATTAAACAGTACCTCCACAGAAGGGCAGTGACCGTTGACCCTTTCCGTTCCGCTGCATTCCACCTGATATATTCCTCCGACCTTGACAAGCCTCATATGCCTGTCGCCCGGCGCTATAAGGACCTGCCCCGGAAGGACTTTGTCTCCCGTCTGCGCTTCCTTTACGGCGACCTCGCACTGATTGTTCAAACGGTCAGCATACATCTTCGTAAAACCGGGAGGCATATGCTGAACTATGACAACGCCCGGAATATCCCTTTTGAAATTTCTGACAACCTCGTAAATAGCCTCGGTGCCTCCGGTAGACGCTCCGATAGCGACAAGACGGTCTTTACCGACGGTAATATGCTCTGATATAGTCCCCGCGTCCACACGCTTGAGCCTTCCTACCTTTGCAGTCGACGCGATCTTTACCTTGGCGGCAAGCTCCTGGGTGAGGAAAATATTGAGCTGTTCCTTGTTCAGGCTGTCAGGTTTGTTTACAAAATCAACCGCGCCCGCTTCAAGAGCGTCAAAAACCTTATCGCTCAGCGAGCTTATCATAACCACCGGAAGCGGATACTGCGGCATAAGCCTTCGCACAAACTCTATTCCGCTCATCTTAGGCATCTCCACATCGAGCGTCATAACGTCCGGCTTATATTTAATAATGGCGTCCCTCGCCTCATAGGCGTCCTCCGCCTGTGCAACGACCTCAATATTCGGGTCCGAATTGAGCCCTTTCACAAGCATATTGCGGAACATTACCGAATCGTCAACCACTAATACTCTAATCGGTCTCATTTCAAGTCCCCTGCTTTCTATAAATTGATGGTTGTACATACTGAAATTGTGTTTTGTGCCGGTCCAGACTCTCCGTAGTGCCTATGAAAAGATAACCGCCCGGCTCCATAAAATCATATATCTTTTTGACAAGCTGGTATTTTACATCATCCTGAAAATATATCATAACGTTGCGGAGAAAGACGATATGAAACTTTCTTTTGAACGGGAACGGACTCATCAGATTAAACTGTCTGAATATCAGCTCCTTTTTCAGCTCATCCTTAACCACATATTCCTCATCGCTTAATTTCTTGAAATAACGCTGTTTCCACTTGGCAGGAAGCGGATCAATATCCTCTCTAAGATAGACGCCCTTTGTGGCGTGCTCCAGAACTCTCGTGGATACGTCGGTCGCAAGTACCCTTGTATCCCAAGACTTATGCTCGATGCCGAAAAAATCAAGAAGAACCATTGCCAGCGTGTAAGGTTCCTCCCCGGTGGAAGAAGCACCGGACCATATGCGTAAATCCTTATCCCTCTCAGCTTTTGCCTTAGCCCACGGCAGGGCTACGCGCGTCATATAGTCAAAGTGTTCGCTTTCCCTCATAAAGTAAGTGTGATTTGTGGTAAGTACATTAACTATATCGGTAGCTTCCGGACTGTTGGGATTTGACTCAACTTTTGACATATACTCGTCATACCCGGAATATCCGTTGCGGATGATATAGTTCTCAAGTCTACCCCCGACAAGAACCTTTTTCTGACTCAGATCTATTCCGTAATTTTTTTTCATGTACGCCACAATACGTCTAAATTCATTGTCGTTCATAACTTATGCCTCCTCAGACATCATGGCACTTTTTTCTTTTATTTCCATGAGTCTATCTACAATGTAATAAAAGACTAATTATGTAATTATACACCTTTTTCTATCTTAACCCTTTTGGATTTCTTTGTCAACTGTTTTGATTGTCCAAAAGCCATATGAACATGGCTTTCAAAGGGGCTTTCCGCCGTTTCCCGCCCACTCCAGCGCATGCTCTATCTTATCCTTCAATATCTGTACCTCAAACGGCTTGAGCACATAACCGTACGCTCCTAATTTTTGGCACTGTATCACGCTCTCCCTGTCATTTTTGGAGGTCAGCATTATAACGGGAACGTCGCACACATTCTCCATCCCGCGTATCTCTTTAAGCGTTTCGATACCGTTCTTATCATCCATTTTTATGTCCAAAAGAATAAGGTCCGGCCGCTCGTTTCTAAGATAGCGCAGCGCGCGCGTACCGGAATTTATAGGAATTATCTCGTAAATATCCTTGAGTTTCTGCTCGACAGCCATCAGATTAACGGCGCTGTCGTCAACCACCAATATACGCGATTTCTTTTCCATAACGATTTTATTCCTCCACTTTGATATCTTCAAGTATTTTGCGCAGCAGTTCCTCCGCCGCAGTATCCTCATACAAACTTAACTGCTCTCTTATCTCTGTAAGTCTGTCGGATATATCGGCGTCCTGACGGCTTTTAATAAGTCTGTCTATTATAGCTGCGCATTCCTTTGACCGGAAATTCTCCAGAAGTTCCAAAGCCTCTCCCAGCTCCCGTATGAGCGTCTGACGGTCCACACTTACCGCCTGCTCATTATCCGTACCGTCTTCCTCTTTGCTTTTATCGAGAAAAGCACCGATATCATCAAGCAGTTCCTGATAGCGGGATATAAGGCTCTCAAAGTTCTCCTCAATAAATCCTCCGTCGCCGCCATCCGCCGCCTTCTCATGACTCCTTGCCGCCTCCGAGAGGGCAAGCGCCCCTATATTAGCCGAAGCGCTCTTTAAAGCATGCACCTCAACCTCGTACGATTCATAGTCCTTTTGCCTAAAAAGCTTCTCTATAAGCTTAATCTTCCGCTTTCCGTCAATGCGGTATATCCGCAGTATCTCCAAATAATCGTCCACCGAACCTGTCTGATACTTCCTTGCCGCCTCAGTATCTATGCCCGGAATCCTTATATCGTCGAAATCCGTGCTACCGTCCTGAGTTTTTACGGAGTCCTCCTTATGAACATGAGCCTTCCTTCTGTCCTCCGGCACCCATTTCAGAAGCATATCGTTTAGCTGCCGCCTGTCTATGGGTTTACTAAGGAAGTCCTGAAAGCCGTTGCTCATAAAGCGTTCCCTTACTCCCTCCATGGCGTTGGCTGTAAGAGCGATAATAATAGGACTCCGTCCGTTTTCCCCACATTCCGAGCGTATTTTCCTGACCGCCTCCATTCCGTCCATTCCCGGCATCATATGATCCATAAATATCATATCGTACAGGTTTTCTCTCACCATCTCAATGGCTTCGGGACCGCTCGCCGCCTCGTTCAGATCAAATCCGTACCTTTCGAGGAATTTGTCTGCAATCATCCTGTTTATGCGGTTATCGTCCACCACCAGCACCTTGTATCCGTCAGCGGTAAAAAATCGGACCTTCTCGTCGTCCGGCACGACCTCGTCGGGAACTTCGGAAATCGGTCTGGCGTCCACTATCCTCTGCGGTATCGTAACGGTGAAGGTTGATCCCTCTCCGTACACGCTCTTCAGTCCGATGCTTCCTCCCATAAGCTGCACCAGATGCTTCGTTATGGAAAGCCCCAGCCCCGTTCCCTCTATGGAACGCTTTTTACTCGAATCAAGCTGCGTGAAATTCTCGAATATCTTTTTCTGGTCCTCTTCGCGTATACCGCATCCCGTGTCTTCTACCTTGAAAACAAGAAGCTCCTCGCCGTCCGCGTCTGAGGGATGGCCGCCTATGTATATCTTGACATAGCCCTCTCTTGTAAATTTGACGGCGTTGTTAAGAAGATTTATGAGTATCTGCTTTATTCTTCCCTGATCCCCATGGTAACGGCACGGTATGGTTTCGTCATACTCGCATTTCATAAGTATTCCGCGCTGGGACGCCGCTATGTCCATCATATGCACGACCTCATTTACGACGCTCCTCACATGGTAATCGGCGGTGACCAGTTCCATTTTACCGGCCTCCACCTTTGACAGGTCGAGAATATCGTTTATTATGCTCAGAAGATTCTGGGATGCGGATTTTATATCACCCGCATAGGAATACAGTTTCCTTCCCGCGCTCTCCTCCATGATTATATCGCTCAGTCCGATTATCACATTCATGGGGGTGCGTATTTCATGCGACATATTGGCAAGGAATTCGCTCTTAGCCATATTGGCCTGAGACGCCTTCTCCTGCGCGGCCTTCATTTCTTCTATATTTTTCTTTATATCCGTAACGTCTATTATAAGTATAACGTAACCCTGACTGCGACCGTTCGGATCCTTGAGCGTCTCTACATGGCTCTCATAATAGTTTCCGTTCAGACTGAACTCCATATTGTCATGGCCCTCCGCGAGTATATTCGCGGGAAAATCATCTATACCCGTTACGGAAGCGCCTAATCTCAGGCTTTCAAATTCGGGAAAAACAGATGCAGCCGCCTTATTGTAATAAAGAATTTTTCCGTGACGGCTAAGAGCTATGACGCCGTCGCCTATGCTCTCGACTACCATATCAGCCGCCATTCTTCTGAAATCGTAAGTCTTTTTCCTCCAGATCAGTATAGCGACCATAGACAGCACCATTCCGATAACGAAGGGCGCGGGGTCGAAAATACTCGTGATCTTCAAGGCATACATGGCAAGAGCGAATATAGGCAGAGTAGAAATCACAAGGATAGCCTTGTATTTCTTCACAGCCGAATACTTAGGCTTCGTGACCACCGCTTTTATCAGTGTCAATACTGATAAAGAATACGGTATTACGCATCCGAAAACGATAAAAACAAAATATCCCGGTCCGTATTTGAGGCTCAGGTAATGATGTCCGCCATCCGTCACGAGCCATTCCGTGCTCTTGTAATAAAAATCATGGAAATCCAGCGTCAGCACCATGCCCAGCGTGGCTATGTCTATAAGCACCAGAAGACAGATAAGCTTCTTCGGCGGCTTCTCATAGCAGTAGCTGTATAAGAACCAGCAATAACACAACGGTACGAAAATCGAGCCCAGATACTGTATCTTCACGCACATAAGCGCAGTCTCCATGGACGCGGAAAGAAACTCCAGAAGATAACCGGTATTCTGCACGAGTATTCCGCACAAAAAAAAGCTCATCATCTTCTGTTCCCTTGATCCGCTCGCATCTGATATCAAAAGAATTATTGCAGTCAGGATTATCAAAATAACCGCCGCCTGTGCAATTATAACCGCATTAACCATTCCGCGCCTGTACTCCTCAGTTGATTTTACGGCACAACGCCACTGTTTTATCTCTTATTTTAAATTATCCTATATATTGAAATAATTGTCAATATTCTTATCATACGGGGATACTGTTTCTCAGGCAGAGCGCTCCCCAGCCGATTTTTTTTGACGGAAGTTCCTCGCCCGGCAGCGGTCTTGCTCCGCGTATCAGATACGCTTTTACCTTTTCCCCGTAAAGATACGCGTCGTTGCCGTTTATTATCCCCCACTGCATAAGCAGGGCAGCACTTCCGGTGACAAACGGAGTCGCCATGGAAGTCCCCGTTCTGGCAGTATAACCGCCTCCCGGAGCCGGAGCCGTTATCCCTACCCCGGGAGCTACAAGGTCCGGCTTTATCGTGAGCAGATTCCTAGTATATCCGCGACCTGAAAAATCCGCGTACGCCTGAAGTCTGGCGTCATACGCCCCCACCGTTATCACCTTATACGCCGTCGAGGGAATCGTCAGCGTCACGTCCGGCACCGTTCTGCTGAATCTTGTATCCGTGCTGACAAAATTCCCGGCGGGAAGCCACATATCGTATCTGCCGTCCCTGATATGCATGGGCTGTAATTCCAGCCTCCATATTCCCGGCGTTATATAATCGCCGTTTCTGTCGGCGACGATCTGTATAAAAATCTCCTGGCTCGTCGTATACGGAGCGGATTCGCCGTAATACACATATATCTTCGTATCGCCGGCAAAATAATGCAGTATCCCGTTTTCGTTGTATATCGGCCCTATCCGCCTTCCGTCCGGCGCTATCAGCGTAACCAGAAAATCATCCGAAT
>CAJTON010000001.1:98836-124445 GCA_910577605.1 uncultured Butyrivibrio sp. | reverse complement strand
AGCGAAGGTTCAAACTGCCCTATGACAAGCTCCTCGGTGACTGTCTGCTGTGAAAGTATGCCGCTTACATGAACGCCCTTTGCCGCTTCGTTTCCCGATCCCACCGAAATCACGTTTTTCCACATTTCCGCGGCATAGTTCAGATATGTTTCCAAAAGAGAATTTCCGGTATGCGAGCCGTAATTATTGCCGAAGCTCAGGTTGATCGCTATCGGCTTTCCGAGCGCCGCCGCCTTTCTGATAACGTAATCCACCGCCTCCATAAGTCTCGCGGTGCTGAAATACTCGTCGTCTCCAAGTTTTACTATCAGAAGCTCCGCTCCGTAGGCTACTCCCCTGTAACGTCCGTTCGACGCCCTTCCGTTGCCCGCCGCGATCCCCGCGACATGAGTACCGTGACCGCTAACATCCGTAACGGGCACCAGCTCCATTCTCTCCTGCCTGCCGGATTTTCCCAGCGCTTCGTTGATCACGTCCCTGTCATACACCTTATCCGTCATTTCATCAAATATCTCAATTATCCTTGTCGTTCCGTCCTCGTTTATAAAATCGGGATGCGCGTAATCAATACCGCTGTCGATGACCGCGACGATCGTCCCCTCTCCGCTCAGTCCCCTGCTCCCCCTCTGCACCGAATCGATACACGATATATCAACACTGTAATCCAACTCGAAAAACAGCTTTTTGGGCTTTTCGATATAGATGACCTCCATCAGCCTCGAAAAATCCTCAATGCGCTCCTCCTTAACATACGCGATCGCGTATCCTCCGGAAAGAATCTTCAAGCTCGCCCCCACGCTCCTTGCCGCGGTCTCTATATCTCCGCAGTAGCGTATTATAAGCTCCCATGTCCTCGTATCCTCGTCAAAACCCGTGTTAAGGTCGTTGGTCTGCGCCCTCTCCTCCTCGCTGAGAGAAAGCGCAAGATTAAGCTGGTTTTCTATTTTCTGATCCATTTTTTCACCGCGCAAAATATCCCGGTCATCACTCAAAATGCCGGGACAGTGTTTGCTTAATTATATGACGGAAAAGTCCGATTCATTACACATCCAATGCTTTTCCGAGATTAACGGAATATATGAAGCATCCGCCTATTTCTTTTCCTGTCACTTTTTTTATCGCGTCGCAGTAAAGCTCAAGCTGCTTTGCATAGCGCTCCCTTAGAAGCTCTTCGCCCTTCGCGCCGCGTGGTACGGAATCCGTCTTGTAGTCCACGACGAACACTTTTTCCCCCTCAAAATAAAACGCGTCTATGATTCCCTGAACAAGCACCTTTTCTTCGGACGGACAGTCCGCGTCGATAACGTCCGCCCCTATCTCCATGGCAAACGGCTGCTCCCTGTAAAGAAGCCCCTTTTCAGCCGCCGTTTTCATAGCCCTGCCAAGAGGAGACGCCAGAAATTCCCCGAATTTGCGGCAGTCCACCAACTTGCGGTATTCTTCTCCGATTCGCCCTTCCTGCACCCATTTTTCTATCTGAAGCTCAACCGAGCGGGCATCGTCCGCGGCGCCGTAGTCAAGAAGCTCAAATACTTTGTGATAAGCGCTGCCCCTCAGCGTACCGCTTACGCTCCGAGCTTCCTCAATGAAACGCGGAACAGGCTTTTCTCTGTCGAGCGGTACGAGCGCCGCCTCAAGCTCCCCGTTTTCCTCCATTGCGCGGTGCTTCAAATCGGACACCGAATACTTTGTCCGCAGGGAAAGCACGTTTGCGTACGGATACTGATATTCAAGAATTTCCTTCGCCTCGCCGTACAAAGGATCGCAGCGTTCCCCGTTCATGAAATTTTCTATAACCTCACGGAACGAACCGGCTCTCTCGCCGACCGGCTCCATGGCTTTTTCCAGAACGCTGTCGAACGGGATATATTTTACATTGAAGCGCCCGTTTTTTACCGGCTGCATGGTACACGGCATCACAATATCAAGATACGACCTGTTTTCAGTTATATACGCCATATTCATATGTCCGATGTCATTTACCTTCTCCCATCTGGAAACTGCCGTTTTGCCGCCCGAAATCCCCAGAATAATAAGTTTTTTTGCGGCCCTTGTCATGGCTACATACAGTATCCGGAGTTCTTCGCCTATGCTGTCGCATGTCATCCTGCGCGCAAGCATCTGCTTGTACGGGATCTCCTCTCTCACGCGGCGCTTCAGATCGACCGACGACATTCCTATTCCTAAGGCGCTGTCATAGATAAGGCTTTCGCTGACATCTCTCAGATTGTATTTCTGCGCCGCCCCTCCCAGTATCACGACCGGAAACTCAAGTCCCTTACTCCTGTGTATGCTCATTATCCGCACAACATCGTCGCTCTCCGAGACCGTCTGCGCGTCGCCGTAATCCACATCGTATTTCTGTATTTTTTCAATGTATCTGAGAAAATTGAAAAGACCCGAATAACTGGTCTGCTCAAACTCCTTTGCCTTCTGCACGAGCATATCGAGATTCGCGCGTCTGAGCCGGGCGGAGCCCATGGCACCCACATAGTCGTAATAGCCCGTAGCGTATATGAGGTGCGAAAGCAATTCCCTTATCGTAGACGTGTCCGCTTTTTTTCTGTATTCCGAAAGCCGCGAAAGGAAATCACGGCATTTTGCCGCAAGCTCTCCGTCCGCCTCTGAGTACGTCCGCACGCAGTCGTAAAACTCCGTCCTGCGTCTTTTTCCTTTTATAAGAGCAAGCTCCTCCGCCGTAAAATAAGCAAAATACGAATGCATAACTCCGGCAAGAGCTATCTCCTGCCTAGGATTGTCAATTATCCGCAGAAGGTCCATCACGCATTTTACCTCGTACGCGTCAAAATAACCCGTGGAGGATTCGTACACGCAGGGAATATCATAGCTTTTTAAAACCGATGCGTATACCGGGCCTGTTTTTTTATCGCTGCGCAGAAGTATCACTATGTCCCTGTACGCAAGCCCGCCGCTGCTCATAAGGCTTCTTATCCTTGCCGCCGCCATATGCGCGTAAACCTCCGCGGACTGCGCGCCAGCCTCGTCTATCTCCGCTCTGTCGGCTATCAGTATCTCCGTCGCGTCGTCAAATTCCTCCTCTTCTCCGCCTCCGTAATTAAGCTGCACCTCTTTCGTATATTCGACGCCGCCCACGCCCTTTTTCATCGCCATGAAAAAAACGTCGTTTATACAGGCAAGCACGTTCCCGCGGCTCCTAAAATTCTTATGCAGCTCCACTCTCACGTACTTCTTGCCGTCGGGTTCGTATGTATCGTATTTGCGCGTAAAAAGCTCCGGCTTTGCCATGCGGAATTTGTAAATGCTCTGCTTTACGTCGCCCACCATAAAGGTATCCGGCTCTCCGAAGCGTTCTTTCGATACCGCTCCGAGAATGTATTCCTGAACTAGATTACTGTCCTGATACTCGTCTATATAGATCTCGCTATACTCATAAGCCAGCTCGTCGGCGGTTTCGGTATATACGGCCTGTCCGTTTTTCCTCTCAATAAGTATATCAAGGGCGTAATGTTCTATATCCGCGAAATCCATGATGTTTTTATCCGCCTTGGCGTTTTTGAACTCCTCCGCGAATTTTTTTGTAAGACATATAAGCGTTTTGGCGTGAATGCGGCATGAGCGCAGCTTTTCATACTGACCCGAAACGTCGGCAAGATATTTCTCACAAATAGTCTCACGGCGCTTTTTGACCGCATCTCTTATGTTCTTGATTTTTTCCTTTATTTCCGCGTCAACGCCTCTCGCAGCGGGCAGCCGTCCGAAATCAAACGAAAGCGCCCTCTCAAGCTCCTGAAGCGAACCGGCGCGCGCCGCGTCCTCGAACAACCGGAGTTCCTCAAGAATCGTATCCCTGTAGCATTCCGGTCCCGAAGGCTCGCCGCAAAGTCTTAGTATCGTCTCATACTCCTCCACGCACTCCCTGCATATCGCCCGTATGTATTCCGCCGTATCCTTTACCACCGGAAGCTTCTCATACTCGTCCGCAGATTCGGTCTGATATACCGCAAGACATCCGTCAAGCCATTCGTCCGGCCATGGATTGCTCTGCGCGAAATCATACAGCCCTAACACAAGCTCTTCAAGTCTGTCTGCGCTTTTTCCCGGCGCAAAGCACTCGGCAAATTCTACGAAGGCTTCGTCGCCGGACGCAAAGCCTTCCTCCGCCACCTTCTTGAAAACGTCGCTTCTTATAAGGCTCAGTTCGCCTCCGTCCGCGACCCTGAAAGCGGGGTCAAGCCCGATCGTATTATAGTAATTGCGCAGTATATATGTACAGAAGCTGTCTATCGTCGTTATTCTGGCTCCGTCTAACAGTGAAAGCTGCTTTATGATATGCCTGTTGTCAGGATTATCCTCCGCAAGCTTCTCAAGCGCCCTTCCGAGCCTTGTTTTCATCTCCTCCGCCGCCGCCCTCGTAAACGTCACGACGACGATCGAATCCACGCCTATTGGATTTTCGGTGTCGGTCACTCTCTTTATTATGCGCTCCACAAGCACTGCCGTTTTGCCGGAGCCTGCCGCCGCGCTGACAAGAAGGTTTCCGTTTCTGAAATCTATCGCTC
This sequence comes from uncultured Butyrivibrio sp., assembly GCA_910577605.1. GTDB lineage: Bacteria > Bacillota > Clostridia > Lachnospirales > Lachnospiraceae > Eshraghiella. The sequence continues at coordinate 119,904 of CAJTON010000001.1, read as the reverse complement.
TTTGCTGTTCTTCTGTCCAGACCATCAGCCGCCCTCCTCATACCCGAATTTGATCCACATATCGGGGGCTTTCGATATTTTTTCGGGCTTCTTAAAATTCCTCTCGCCGTTTCTGCCGAAGCCGCATACAGCGTCGTACGGGCAGTATTCGCACGCGCCCTCGTAAGGGCTTGCGCCGATCTCACCGGAGTTTATCCTGCCCTCAAGCTCCGCGAGCTTGCGCGCGGCAAATCGCGCCAGACATTTAAGCTGCGCGTCGGTATACACATGACCGTCCGCCTGCAAAAGCCCGTCCTTCTTACGCTTCGCGGGTATGACCAGGGACTCGGAGCTTTCCCATGAATCCATAAGCCCCGCGCTCTCCAACCCTACAACCCCTGTAGGTCTTAACTGCTTTAACAGCGCTTTTTCATAATCCCCGTCCGACGCGCCGCTCACATAAGGCACTATCGGATTATCCATCCTGTTGTAAAACGCTCCGGCAGCGACGATTCCCATTCCCGGATTATCCTTGGCGGCGCGTTCAAGGGTATTTTGCAGATATACCATGAGCTGAAGCTTTAATCCCGCGTATATCTCGTCCGGCGACAGATCGTTGCGTCCCGATTTGTAATCTATGATCTTGACATAAAGCTTTCCGTCCTTCTCCGCTGTATCGACTCTGTCTATTTTGCCGCCTATCATGGTATTTTCATAATGCCCGTAAAAAACGCGCTCAAAATCCACGGGAGAGAACTCTCCCTTCTCAAGCTGCTTTCCGAGCGCCCATACCGTCCTCTGCATTATGTCCGTTATCCGTCTCCTTAAGAAGCGCCCCGTTTCGTTTTCGTCAAAATAAGCTATTCCGCATGCCTCAAGCGCGTCGTCCACCGCCTTTTGCACAGCCTCCGGTCTTTCTTTGTCCGTCATGTCGGAAAAATTCCTGCCTGACGCGGCAAGTCTTTCCGAGAGCATTTCAAGCGCCTTGTGAAAAACCGTACCCATATCCGCCGGGTTTATCTCGTACAGCTTCCTTTCCTCAAGCTCAAGCCCGTATTTCGCGAAATGCGAAAACGCGCACTCCTCGAAGGTCTCCATCCTTGTGATGCTGCTGCTTCTGATTCCCTCGTACAGACGGTACGCCGCCTCCTTCGTAAGACTGTCCGCTCCGTCCATCGCGGCTGTCATATCAGCAATTTTGCGAAGCCCCGAAGCGTACGGCTCATTCTGCATATAGAACATAAGCAGCGCCTTTTGCTGTTCATCCGTCAGCCCTCCCCCGATAAGCATATGTCCGGAATTGTCAGGATTCGTAAGCATTTCAAAGGACGGGACGCCATCTTGCACTTCAAGAGCCGGGTACATTTTTCTGACCGTATAAAAAATACGCGAAGGTCTGCTTTCCTTCCCCGCCGAGTCAAATTTGTGACAAAGGATATAAAGCCCCTGCTCCGGCTCCGTCATATTAAGGTAAAGATAAAAATTCTGTATGAATATCCTCTCGCGAGGAGTGGGGGCAAGCTCTACGGAATTTTCCGAGAGCGTCCTGCGCTCGGTTTCCGAGAGCACGCCTCTGTTTGCGGTCAGCTTGGGGATAACGCCTTCGTTTACGCCGACCATAAAGAGCACCTTCACATGCTCAAGCCTCGTCCTCTCTATATCGCCCACCGTCACGCAGTCCACTGACGGCGGTATTATTCCGACCTTTATCTCCTCAAAGCCCGCATCAAGTATCTGCGCAAACTCTTTTATCCCGATATCCTCGTCGCCCATAAGACCGTCTATCTGCTCAAGCAGTCCTATAACGCTTTTGTAGCTCTGACGGTACTCTGCCGCCTTCGCGCCTAACCTCGGATCCCCAAAAGCCGCCGCTTCAAAGCCGTCGGCAAGCTCCTCCATACGTTCGTACGCGTTTTCCGCCTCCATAAGCTCATAGACCGCAAGCACATAGTCCGAAACCTTGGCATCCCTGTTATGCGCCGCCTCGTCAAGCCCGCTTATCCTCTCAAAAAAGGCCTGTCTCGCCCCGTTGACCGTATCCATGTCCTTCGCCTTGCCCGGATACGGCCCGTTAAAAGCATTTCGCCAGCGCTTCGCGCCGCGCACTCCGCGCGCAAGAACGTAATTTTCAAGTATATCCGACTGCTCCCTGTCAACTCCGCAAAGACCGTTTTTTATAAATCTGAACACGCTTTCATAAGAATAGTCCGTACTCACTATCTCAAGCGCCGCCCTTATATACTCCACCAGCGGATTCCCGATAAGACTCCTTTTGACGTCCACGAAAAAAGGAATGCCGCTCTCGCCGAATATCCGCACCGTCTCGTCGGCATACATATCCATATCTCCCGTAACGACCGCCATATCCCTGAAACGGAGCCCGTCCGCCCTGACATGGTAAAGTATCTTCGCGGCGGCAAGCGAAAGCTCCTCCCTTATGTTTTCAAGACGGTAAAGCTTTATGTCCCTGACTTCGCCGTCATAGACATTACCGTTGTATCTGAAAAGATTGCGCTCAAGGAAATCAAGCTCGTCCGATCTCGCAAACCTGTACCGCCCGTGATCCGTCGGCAGATACTCGTAGTAAACAGGCTGCATAAGCCTGTCGGCAAGCGCCCCCGCCTTCGCGATCATCGTTTTGCTCATAATGAACAGATCTTCCTCGCCGCTTATTACATTGTATCTCTCGTCTTCGGGAAGCGTCGCGGTTATTATCACTCTCTCCGCCGCCGCCGTTATTTTCTCCAGTATGCGGTACTGCACAGGAGTAAAACCCGTAAAGCCGTCGAACGCCGCCACCGCGCCGCAAAAAAAAGACGACCTTTCCATAACGCCTAACATCGCCTCCGGTCTGTCCTCGACGGTCGTGTATTTATCCTGTATATATTCCTCAAACGCTTCATATATAAGCCGTATATCCGAAAGCTTCTGCCTGAGCCTGTCCCCCGCGTCAAGTGAATCCGAAAGCTCTTTTAATCCCTCCGGCGTGATCCCGTACTGCTTGAATTCGGAGATCATTGATTTTACCTCGCTCACAAAGCCCTGCCGCCTGTTAGGCTTTATTATTGCGAGGTCATTTGCCACGCGATCAAGGACCTTGCGCACGATAAGATTTTTGCCGGTATCGTCTATATTTTCGGCAAGCTCGATTCCGAGTTCGTCAAATATGCGGAAGCACATGCGCCCGAAGGTAAGCACCTCAATATTAAAAACGCCCCCGTTTTCGCTCATCCTAACTATATCCTTCTCCGTTTGGAGCGAGGACTGTTCGGGAACGACGATGATAAATCTGCTTTCCGGCCTTTTCTTTGCCTCTTCGATTATCCTGCCGTACAGTGTGAACGATTTTCCGTGTCCCGACGCGCCCATTAAAATATGCAGCGACATTTTATCCTTCTTTCATAAAAAAGTAATATTTTCGTCCTTAAAATAATAATCTGTAATAATCAGACATGGGAGTTTGCCATGAGTTCAAAAACCAAAATACTTGTCCTGAAGCTCAAGGAAATCATATATACCCTGATTTTCGTGGTTCTCGGCATAATACTTATCGTACTGCTTTTCCTTATATTTACAGGGAAATCCAAAAAAAACCATTCGGCTCCGCCTGCGGCACAGACCTTTGTACCGGGAATTTATACTTCCTCCATGGTTCTCTCAACCAATCCCGTGGATATTGAGGTGATCGTGGACAGCAACCAGATAAAATCCATAAGCCTGGTCAATACGTCAGAATCCGTTGCCACAATGTACCCGTTGATATCCTCTTCGCTGAGCGATATAGCGTCACAGGTTGTAAAAAACAACTCGACGGATAAAGTTACATATTCCTCCGACAGCAAGTATACGTCCATAGTACTGATAAAAGCCATCAACGACGCTCTTGAAAAAGCCGCTCCTTAGCCGCCAAGTAAGCTTCATCCGCCTTGTGAAAACAGTCAGTGTCAGGTCACGCCGCTCGCGGCAGGTCTGCCTCCGGCTGTTTTCACTCTGTTTAACGCCTTACGGACAGTTTAACATATATTCTTATACTCCGAAAGCGGATATTGAAAAAAAAACGGATATAATTTATACTGAAACCAAGTATTGCGTGATCGGAGGTTTTAAGGATGAAAGACGGTTTTATAAGATGCGCGGCAATGGTTCCGAAAGTCACGGTTGCCGACTGTACGGCAAACGAAAGGGAGATCATACGTCTTCTCGACGAAGCGGACGAGGCGGGCGCGAACGTAGTTGTTTTTCCCGAGCTTTGCATAACGGGCTACACCTGCGGGGACTTGTTTTTACAGGACAAGCTGACAAACGAGGCAATGCAGTCGCTTCTGCGCATCGCGGAGCACACAAAAGAAATGAACCTTATCGCTTTTATCGGGCTGCCGGTGCTTTATCAGAACAAGCTCCATAACGCGGCCGCCGCCGTGTGCGACGGGGCTGTTTTAGGCATGACGACCAAATCGCATTTTCCCAACTACTCCGAATTCTACGAGGCAAGGCATTTTGTTCCGTCTTCGTCCGGCTATGTGTTTATGGACGTAGGCAAGCACAGCGTACTTTTCGGTCCGAAGCTTCTGTACCGCTGCCTCGACATCCCCGAGCTTGTTATAGGCGCCGAGATATGCGAGGACCTGTGGGTACCATCACCTCCCTCCGTAAATCACGCTGCCGCGGGCGCTACCCTTATCGTGAACTGCTCCGCAAGCGACGAAACGGTCGGCAAGGATGTATACAGAAGAAATCTTATAAGCGGGCAGTCCGCAAGCCTTATATCGGCGTACGTTTACTCAGACGCGGGAGAAGGCGAGTCAACGCAGGATCTTGTCTACGCCGGACACGGGCTTATATGCGAAAACGGAACTGTACTTGCAGAGGCGCGCCGCTTTATGAACGAATCCGTATACGCGGACGTGGATCTGGGAAGGATATGCAGCGAACGCCGCCGCATATCGACTTTTCATGCCGTTTGTGACGAAAATTATTTTGAGATAAGTTTTAATCTTGAAAAAAAGGACATAAAACTTCGGCGTAAATATAACGTAACGCCGTTTGTTCCCTCCGACAAATCCGACAGGGATTCAAGGTGCGAGGAAATACTTACTATTCAGGCTATGGGGCTTAAAAAAAGGCTTGAACACACAAACTGTAAAAACGCGGTCATAGGGATCTCCGGCGGGCTTGACTCGACGCTCGCTCTGATAGTGACAGTCAAAGCCTTCGATATGCTTAAAATTCCGCGTTCCGGAATAACTGCGGTCACGATGCCCTGTTTCGGGACCACAGACAGAACGTACAATAACGCCTGCCGTCTCGTTCACGGTCTCGGCGCGTCGCTTAAGGAAATAAATATCAAAAAATCCGTAAATATTCATTTTGAGGATATAGGGCACGACCCTTCTCTTCACGACATAACTTACGAGAACTCACAGGCAAGGGAGCGCACTCAGATACTTATGGACATAGCCAACCAAAACGGCGGGCTTGTAATAGGCACGGGCGATATGTCGGAGCTTGCTTTGGGTTGGGCGACCTACAACGGCGACCATATGTCGATGTACGGAGTGAACTGTTCCGTTCCCAAAACCCTTGTGCGTCATCTTGTGCGCTACTACGCCGACATCTGCGGAAACGAAGCTCTGTCAAAAATACTGCTAGACGTGCTTGACACTCCAGTAAGCCCCGAGCTTCTTCCTCCGTCGGGAGGCACGATCTCCCAGAAAACGGAGGACATTGTCGGGCCTTATGAGCTTCACGATTTTTTCTTATATTATATTTTAAGATTCGGCTACACGCCGTCTAAGGTATTCCGTCTTGCCTGCAACGCCTTTGTGAATTTTTATGACAAGCCGACTATCCTCAACTGGCTGAGAATATTTTACAGACGCTTCTTCTCCCAGCAGTTCAAGCGTTCATGCGTGCCCGACGGTCCCAAAGTCGGTTCGGTCGCGCTCTCTCCGAGAGGCGACCTGAGAATGCCGAGCGACGCATCCGCAAAGATGTGGCTTGCGGAGCTTGACGGTATAAAAATTTGAATGCCGTAATAATCGGGCAGGAAAGTTTTCCCCTGCCCGCCGCGCCAAACTTCCGTCAGCTTTAACCGACGTCTTCCTTTGGGCGCCCGTACGCATAGAAAGGAAACTGCTCACGGATATACTCCGTGAGCAGCCTGGCTTATTAATCTACCATATCGTTAAGCTTTGATTCCGCATCGTCGGCAATAGTTTTCAACTCGTCTCCGACATCGTCAAGAATTCCTCCGTTGTCCTTATCCGAGCTGCTTCTGTCCGAATCATTGTTCCTGCTTGTGTTTTCATTTCCGGAAGTTCCGTTATTGCCCGCTGAAGTGGACTGTCCATTATTAGCTGACGTTCCGCTCCCGCTGCTGTCGTCATTTCCGCACCCCGCAATAAACAATGTACATAACGCAAAGGTCATGCATAATAATAATATTCTTATTCTTTTCATGATTGTGCTCCTTTACTGATTTGTTTAATCAGTAATATTGTGCACAGAAAAATAAAATTTATTCAAAATTTAATCAAGCACGTCCTTCATGGTATAAAGTCCCGTGGGCTTTCCGGCAAGGAATTTCGCGGCTTCCACGGCTCCCTTGGCAAAAATCCTCTTGGAATAGGCGGTATGCTTTATTTCTATGACCTCGTCCTCTCCGGCGAAAATTATCTCATGCTCTCCCACGATAGTACCTCCGCGAACAGCGCTGATTCCTATCTCATCCTTGGGGCGCTTCGCCCTGTCCTTGCTCCTGTCAAATTTATAACCGTAATCCTCCTCAAGACTTTCGTTTATCGCGTCCGCAAGAGCAAGCGCGGTCCCGCTCGGCGCGTCAAGCTTCTGATTGTGGTGCTTTTCTACTATCTCGATATCATATCCCGCTCCGGCAAGCAGCGGCGAAATATTTTTAAGCACCTTAAAAAGAGTATTGATTCCGAGAGACATATTGGCAGAACGCAGAAACGCGGTTTTGCGCGACGCATCACTTATTCTGTCCGTCTGCTCCTTTGAAAGCCCCGTTGTGCATATAACTGCGGGAACTCCTTTTTCCTCGCAGTAATCCAGAAATTCGTCAAAATTATTTGTTGACGCAAAATCAATTATAACGTCGGCGTCCACTGAACATTTGGCAAAATTTTCAAAAACCGGATAATCGTTGTGTCCGTCGTCAAATATATCTATTCCCGCAACGATCTGCGCGTCCGCGTCGTTTCTTACGATCTCCGTGATAACGCGTCCCATTTTGCCGTTGCAGCCGCGCATAATTATTTTTGTCATTATTTTTACCTCATTTTAAATTTTTTATTTAATAAGACCGTAATTGACCATTTCGGCGCGTAGTCTTTCAAGATTCTCAGGCTCCATCGGCGAAAGCGGCATCCTTAAAGGTCCTACTTCCATGCCCATAAGGTTCATGGCGTGCTTTACCGGAATAGGATTTACCTCGCAAAAAAGCGCGTTCATAAGCGGCAGAGCCTTCATCTGCTTGGCGAGCGCGTCCGCCGTCCTTCCCTCAAGAAAATCCGTCGGTATCTCATGCGCCTGTCTCGGAGCGACATTGGAAAATACCGAGATAACGCCCTTGCCGCCCAATGACATAATGGGAACTATCTGGTCGTCATTTCCGGAATAAAGGTCTATCTTTCCGTCCGTGAGGTTCATAAGCGAAGCCACCTGCGACATATCTCCAGTCGCTTCCTTGATTCCCACAACATTATCCGAAGCCGCGAATATGCGCGCGGCGGTTCCTGCTTTGATATTACAGCCCGTCCTGCTCGGCACATTATAGAGAATTATGGGGATCCTGACTGAATCGGCGATCTTTTTGAAATGAGCCTCAAGTCCCGTCTGCGTAGCCTTGTTATAGTACGGGGTCACACAAAGAAGACCGTCCGCTCCGGCATTCTCGGCTTCCCTTGAAAGAGTTATCGCGCTCTGCGTACAGTTTGAGCCGGTTCCCGCAACCACAGGTATCCTTCCCTTCACCTGCTCGCAGCAGAATCTTATAACTTCTATATGCTCCTCGACGGTAAGCGTCGCCGCCTCCCCGGTCGTACCGCATATAATGATGCTGTCCGTCCCGTTGTCGATCTGAAAATCGATAATTTCGGCAAGCTTTTCATAATTGACGCTTCCGTCTTCCTTCATCGGTGTGATAAGCGCCACGCCCGCGCCCGTAAATAATGCCATAGCCATCCTCCCGTTTATATGTATATGTTATTTTTTCATACAAAAAGAACCGACAAGACGTCAGCCCCAAACATACTCTTCTATCGAATAATACTTCAGTAGCTCCCCATCCCGCGATGACAGTAGCATGATTATTGATCATACTCCCAGCGCGCAGAATCTCAGGGATAATGCGGCTTCGGCGCCCTTCCCTTTCCTCCGCGTTCCTCTGCCCCTGACGCATCCCGCGGTCTACTTATTAACGGCGCAACCTCTACTTTAATTGTATGGAATCAGTTTAACACCGCGCAGTACAAATGTCAACCGCTAAAAGCCCCGATTTGCTTACGCGGCAAACCGGGGCGGCAATTCAGACCTTATTCTTCCAAAAATTCTATTTTGCTCACTGATACCTCGTAAGCAACGCGTTTCTCACATTCCTCCTCGTTTATTCTTTTGGTGTACTCCCTGCTCTGGATCCTGCCGTACACCTGAATGTGTCCGCCGATCTCAAAGCCTGCGGCATAGCGGGCGTTGCGCCCCCACGCTATGCAGGGTATGTAATCCGATTTCCCGTACGGACGGTTCACCGCGATAAGAATGTCCGCGATCTCCCTGCCTAGCGGGGTCTTGCGGTATATGGGCGGCTTGCATATATAGCCGTCAAGGAAAATCTGGTTCGTGCTGACTTCTTCGTCATACGAATCCGGGAATTCCAGCTCCCGCACAAAAATAGACAGCACAAGCCTGTTTTTGGTCTCCTCATGTCTGTTGTAGGACCGGAACTGCCCTGAGGCTTCGATGATCGTTCCCCTTAGATCCTCCGTAACGTCCACCAGTCTTTCCGACACCATAAGCGGAATCACGTCCACGCTGTTGCTGAGCCTGCTCACCGAGATATTTACCGTGTAAAAGCCCTCGCCGTACACCTCGTGGCTGAATTCAAATTCAGACACGACCTCCCCGATAATAGTAACCTTGTTGTTTTCAATAACCTTATCAACCATTCTTATGTTCCTCCCTTTTTCTTTACCTGCCGGCGCACGCGAATGCCGCGCCAATCGTTGCTTGATAACTTTATCATTACATAATATGCACATACCCGCACTTTTAGAACAAAAAATTATTGTAAATTACAAAATATGTGATAAAATGTTTATTAATTGACTGCGCAAAGGCAGTCTTTTGGCTTTCGCCCTACTTTATTTATGTAGTAAAAAACAACGAAAAGTCACATTTTGGGGAGGTATATATGATTACCAATCGTGATGATATAAGAAATATCGCCATTATAGCCCATGTCGATCACGGAAAGACGACGTTAGTGGACGAGCTTCTAAAGCAAAGCGGCACCTTCCGTGCCAATCAGGAGGTTGCGGAGCGTGTCATGGATTCAAACGACATAGAGCGCGAAAGAGGAATTACGATTCTTTCCAAAAACACGGCGGTACACTACAAGGATACCAAAATAAACATTATCGACACGCCCGGTCACGCCGATTTCGGCGGAGAGGTCGAGCGCGTGCTCAAAATGGTAAACGGAGTTATACTCGTGGTAGACGCTTACGAGGGCGTTATGCCTCAGACCAAATTCGTACTCCAGAAGGCTCTTGAATTAAATCTCGATTTAATAGTATGCGTAAACAAAATAGACCGCCCAGAGGCAAGACCGGACGAGGTCGTTGACGAGGTGCTTGAGCTTTTACTCGACCTGGACGCTAACGACAAACAGCTTGACTGCCCCTTCGTCTTCGCTTCGGCAAGGGATGGATACGCAAAATATGACATGGACACGCCGTCCGACAGCATGGAGCCTCTTTTTGAGACTGTCATCAAAAGCATTCCCGCTCCGAATGGCGATCCGGAAGCGCCTCTTCAGGTGCTTATAAGCACGATCGACTACAACGATTATGTCGGACGCATCGGCGTGGGCAAGGTCGACAACGGCGTTATTAAAATCAATCAGGAGGTTATGATCGTAAACCATCACGACTCGGACAGGCGCGAACGCGTCAAGGTCACCAAGCTTTACGAGTTTGAAGGACTGAACAAGGTCGAAGTGAACGAGGCGGGCATCGGCTCGATCGTAGCCATATCGGGCATAAACGACATAAAGATAGGCGACACCATATGCTCCGTCGATGCTCCCGACGCCATTCCCTTCCAGAAGATCTCCGAGCCGACTATCTCCATGAATTTCATGGTGAACGACTCCCCGTTAGCCGGACAGGAGGGAAAATTCGTCACCTCGCGTCATCTGCGCGAGCGTCTTATGCGCGAGCTTAACACCGATGTCAGCCTTCGCGTTGAGGAAACCGATAACACCGACTGCTTCAAGGTATCGGGACGCGGCGAGCTTCATCTTTCCGTCCTTATAGAAAATATGCGCCGCGAGGGCTATGAATTCGCGGTAAGCAAGGCTGAGGTCATCTATCATTACGACGAGCGCGGTCACAGGCTTGAACCCATGGAGGCGGCTTATATAGACGTTCCCGAAGAATGCGCCGGAACCGTTATCCAGAAGCTCAGCATGCGCAAGGGCGAGCTTGCGGGAATGGCTCCTATAAACGGAGGCGCGACAAGACTTGAATTTTCTATCCCCTCAAGAGGGCTTATCGGATACACAAACGAATTTCTTACCGACACAAGAGGAAGCGGCGTTATCAACACGATTTTTGACGGCTACGCTCCCTACAAGGGCGACATTCAGTACCGCAAGCAAGGCTCCCTCATCGCCTTTGAAAACGGCGAGGCGATAACCTACGGTCTTTTCAACGCGCAGGAACGCGGGACTCTCTTTATCGGACCGGGCGAAAAGGTCTACGGCGGCATGATCGTCGGACAGACCGGACGCGCCGAGGATATAGAGGTCAACGTGTGCAAAACAAAGCATCTCACCAACACCCGTTCCTCAAGCGCCGACGACGCGCTCAGACTTGTTCCGCCGCGAATCTTAAGCCTCGAGCAGTCGCTTGAGTTCATAGACACGGACGAGCTTTTGGAGGTAACCCCAAAAAATCTCCGTATCCGTAAAAAAATACTGGATTCGACGGCAAGATACCGCGCCAAGAAAAACGGTTGATTATAACGGTCATACAATAAAAGGAGCCGCTTCCCCCAGCGGCTCCTTTTTTATACCGATCATACTCCCCGTCAAACCGCGTCAGGCTGTTTCTCTCCTGAGCGTTTCGACCGTATTGTCGTGTCTTATTTTGCTCATCGAATAGATCATTGTCGCGAATACCACCAGAAATACGCTTCCGACAGCTATCGCAATGCTGCTCCACGGCATCATAAATCCCATTTCGATTCCCATATTCATCGAGCGGCTCATAAGCCAGTTAAGGAATATCGCCACGGGCAGACCGAATACCGTACCCTTTATGCCGTACAGCAGGCACTCATAGTTCATCATCCGGTTAAAGCCCTTCTTGGTCATTCCGACGGACTTGAGCATCGCGAACTCCCTGCGCCTTAATCCCACGTTGGTGGAAATGGTGTTGAACACGTTCGCGAGTGATATGAGCGAGATCAGCACGATAAATCCGTACGAAAATACTTTAATTATCGTTATCATCGCGCGTGTGACCTTCTCCTCGTCAGCCCTGTTGTACACGCTCATTCCGGTTACTTCAGCCTCCTCAAAGCTTTCGATGATACTGTCATAGCTCTCTGTCGGATTGTCTGATCTCATATAAAAGGTCGTATCAGGTATCGTATAGTCCTCTCCCAAAACCGCTTTTATAGCGCTGTAAGGATACATAAGCATGACATATATGCCGTAGTTGTTCTCGTCCACACCCATCGGCACCTTGTCAACATACGCTCCAATCTCTGTCGGAACCTTTACGGCTTCGCTTTTCCCCTTCTCCTCGTTGTATACATAATTTAAAACGTCAATGGTCCTGACCGACTCCTTAAGCAAGTCTACCGGGTAAAATTTACTTCCGTTATACAATGATGCCTTGCAGTAAACGACGGCAAGCGGATTCTCCGTGTCCGTTAATCTTGCGGCGTCAAGACCGTTTTCCTCAAGGTATTCCAAATACTTTGCGTCCTCCACGAATATATACTGCACCGTCATCTCGTACTCATCGTCCTCCGACTGGTCTTTAAGTATTTTCCAGCTGTCCTCCGGAACAATATTTTCGTCAAGCATTACCGTATCATGCTGATTGTTATAGATGTAAAGAGTTTCGGTAACATTTTTAGCGTTCATAAAAATATTCCTTGCCTGTTCAAAGGAAAGTCCATTGGCATCGACATTGAATCTGTATCTGCTGTATATATCATAATTATACTGGCTTGCAGCCGCGCTCACTCCCCTGCTCATATAGCCGCAGAAGCCCGAAGCGGAGATAAAAAGCACAATGCTGAGGAACAGCGATATTACCGTCGCACGGTATCTTTTTTTGTTGCGCTTGAAATTCTTGCTTGCAAGCATTCCCTCGAATTTAAAAAGCTTATAGGTGGTTCCCCAAGTCCTGACGCTTCTGCCCTTTACGCTTATATCCTGGCTCTGCTTGATCGCCTCGATAGCCGGTCTTATTGCGGCTCTTTTTGCGGGGATATGCGCCGAAATAAGCACGGTTATAAGACAGATGACAGACGAAACCGCGACAGCCCACCATTTTACATGAATGGAGAATTTAACGTTCGAGTCAGCAAAAAGCATCATATCAAAAAGGCCGCCTATCGCCTTAAAGGTTATGAACATTCCGAGTATTCCCGCCAGTATTCCGAGAGGTATTCCTATTACCGCAAGCACCATGCTCTCATACATAACGCTGCGCTTCATCTGTTTTTTCGTGGCTCCGATGGATTTGAGTATTCCGAACTGCCTTGTTCTCTCACTCACCGATATAGCGAACGCGTTGTAAATAAGCGAGATAGAGCCGAACATGATTATCGCCGAAAGGATCGCCGCCATCGTATACAGCATCGAATTTATGCCGCTGCCAAAGCCGACTCCGTTTGCCCTGAGATATTCCTTGTTCAGACTTGAACGCTCCGTATGCGGATCGAGCTTATTCACAAACGATGTGATACTCCTCATTTTCTCCGTCTGATAAAAGACCTGATAGCCGCAGTCCTCACGCTCCCCGTCATACACGGTAAGCGCCGTATAACCCGGAGCGACATAAGGCTCCCATCCCGGTCTTGAATAAAAGCCCACTACCGTATAGGTGCGCTCCTGCAAATCTGTCAGCGTTTCCGCAGGTGAAGCAACTCCGTCCTCATCGGTATCCTCCATATAATATCCGTCCGCCTGCGTGAGTGCCTGACCGTCCCGTACTCGCAATCCGACGTTGATCGTTATTTTATCGCCGATCGAATATTTCACGCCCCCGTTATCGCGAAGATGCTTCGGCAGCATGATCTCGCCGCCGTTCTGCGCCATACGCCCTTCTGTTATGTTAATGCTCGCCAGATCGGAATAGTTTTCTTTTATGCCGCCTATAAAAAGATACGGCTTGTATTCATTATGGCTGCCTATCTCGGCGTAGCCCTGGTTCTGTAAAACAACGCTGTCCTTTACCTCGGAGTCTCCGACTATTTTGTCCCTTTCCTCCGCCGAGTCGACAATAGTCCACGCGTAATAAGAGCCCTCCGTCGCCTTCGCCGCGTCGATTATATAGCCCTGCACGCTCGTGACGCTTGTCATGACCGCCATAAACATGGCCGCCGACAGCATGATTCCCACTATTGTGACCGCAGTGCGTACTTTATTCTTAGTCAGCGTTTTGCGCGTAACCTTATTTAATACGTTCATCCCTTTACCACCTCGTCTCTGGTGATTTTTCCGTCCTCGATCTCAATTATCCTGTCCGCCTGCAAAGCGATGTCCTCATCGTGCGTGATGACGATAAGCGTCTGGTTGTACTTCTGATTTGACATTTTAAGAAGCTCCACTATCTCCTGACTGTTCTTGGAATCAAGGTTTCCCGTCGGCTCGTCGGCAAGCACTATCGCCGGAGCGTTCATAAGCGCCCTGCCTATGGACACGCGCTGCTGCTGTCCGCCCGAAAGCTGATTGGGCAGATGCTTTTCCCTGCCCTTTAACTTTAAGGTAACAAGCAGCTCCTCAAGCCTTTCTTTGTTGACCTTCCTTCCGTCGAGAAGGACGGGGAGCGTAATATTCTCCTTAACGTCCAATACAGGAATAAGATTATAAAACTGATAAATAAGACCAACCTGCCTGCGCCTGAAAACAGCAAGCTTTTCTTCGTTCTGCGCGTATACGTCCTGTCCGTCAACATAAACCTTTCCTCCCGTCGGTATATCCACTCCGCCCAAAATATGCAGGAGCGTTGATTTTCCGGAGCCTGACGGACCTATGACCGCCACGAATTCTCCCTTGTTAACACTGAATGACACATTATCCAGCGCCTTTACGGTATTGTCCCCCTTACCGTAAGTCTTGGATAAATTTTCCACTCTCAATATCTCCATCTTTTCACTCTCCCTTGGATTGCTATTAAAAACAAAGGCCCTTCGCCTTCCGACAATATTACTTTATCAAATCAAAATGACTGCACAGTGACTTGAATATTACAAATCCGTCATCTTCCGCGCAATCATTATACAACCGACTTATAGAATTTTATCTCAAAAACGGCTCCGCCGTCCCTTCCGTTATATGCCTTTATCCTGCCGCCCTGTCCGTTTATTATCATTCGCGCAAGCGCAAGTCCGATCCCGACGCTGCCCGCGGACGAATCCTTTCCTTTATAAAAACGCTTGAAAATATTGGGCAGGTCCTCTTTGGCGATCCCGTAGCCCGTATCGCTTACCGTTATCATGGAATAAACCGCATTGTCCTCTCCCGTAACGGTGACGGTTCCGCCCTCCGGCGTATGCTCCATACAGTTTTTCAGAATATTTTCCACCGCTTCTATCGTCCAACGCGCATCGCAGCAAAGCGTCATATCCTCCGGTATCCGCGCTTCAAAGCTCTGACCGCGAAGCTCCATGGGAATGGAGATAGGCTCGTAAGCTCTTTTCACAAGCTTCACAATATTTTCCTCACGCCTGTCAAAATAAACGGTTCCCGCGTCGAATTTGGACATCTTTAACAATGTGTTGATAAGCCAGTCGATACGGTCGAGAAGCTCAAAAAGCTCTTTTACATATTTGATCCGCCGCTTTGTATCAAGCTCCGGCTCGGACAGAAATTCCGTCAGCAGGCTTACCGAGGTAAGCGGCGTCCTTATTTGGTGCGATATGTCCGCTATCGAATCGGCAAGATATTCCTTGTCGGCTGCAAGTCTGTCCGCCTGCTCTTTTAGGCGCAGCGTCATCTTATGTATTTCGCTCGCTAGGATATTAAGCTCGCCTTCGCCGTACTCCGACATTTCTATCTTCGTAAAACCGTGAAGCACCCTGTCGACCTCCGAACTGAGGTCGGCAATGTTTTTGTATCTTCTGTATGTTATCATAAAATGTGCCGCAGAGTACGCAATACACAGCGCCAAAGCCGCAACTCCCGTCCGCGGCCCCGCGGCAAAAGCGGCGGTAACAGCCGCCGCGCTTAACAGTCCCCATATCAACGCTGTTTTGCTTATCTCCGGATTACGAAAGAATCCCATTTCAATCCCCCGCCTTATATCCAAGCCCGCGCACCGTCTTGATTATCTGCGGATTCTGCGGGTCGTCCTCAATTTTGTCGCGAAGCCTCTTTATATACACGGTAAGAGTGTTGTCGTTGACAAACTCCCCCGAAACGTCCCATATCTCGTCAAGAAGCTTGTTTCTCGAAAGCACCGAACCCATATTGTTGAAAAAAATAAGCAGAAGCTTATACTCAAGCGCCGAGAGAAATAAGTCTCTTCCGCCCTTAGTCGCAATGCCTTTATCCGTATCGACAGCTACGCCCTTATACTCGATTGGCGCGCTTTTCATACGTCTGCGCATGGCGTTTTTCATCCTTGAAACCAGCTCGCGCGGTCTGAACGGCTTAGGTATATAATCGTCCGCGCCCGCGTCGAAGCCTGCCACAACGCTGAATTCGTCGCCCGAAGCCGTCAGAAAGATAACTGGAATATCCCCTTCGGACTTGATCCAGTTACATATTGAGAAACCGTTTCCGTCCTTTAGAGATACGTCAAGCAGTACGAGATCGTATATATTTTCCTCAAGCCTTGCGAACGCGCTTTTCTGTCCGTCAGCGCAGTCAACCTCCATACCCTCTCTCCGCAAAAACACTGTCAGATTGTCGGTAATGTCCTTATCATCCTCAACAAGCAATATTCTTGGCATTCGATCATTTCCTTTTCTTCTTCATGCGCCCGGTAATAATCAGCACAGCGCAGGCGATTGCCGCCGCCGCGCCTATTATGCCGAAAACGACCATTACATAGAACCATACAGTGTGCTTCTTTGCGCTGCCGTCTGCCGGATCGTCCGCTCCGGCGTAATCCAAATCATCGTCGGTCCCGTCAGGCATTTCACCTCGCGTCTGCTCCGTCTGTTTTGTACCTTCATCAAACGTCGTATACTCCTCGTCTTCCACGGTAGTTGCGCCGGGAGTTTGGGGAATATCAGCGGCGGACGTCTGCGGCGGGATCTCCTCCGTCGTCTGTACGGGCGCTTCTGTGGCTATCGGCTCCGTGGAAGCCTCCGTAGGCGCGGGCGGTTCCGTCGGCTTGACGACAGGCGCCACGACCTGCATACTTCCTCCGGTGGTTATCTTTATTCCCGTATTTATTCCGTTATATACGGGCGGGAACAAAAGAATATCCGCGTTCGTACCTATGACCTTATAGTTGTTTTTATTATAGTTTCCGAGATAACCCCCGACACCGTATATCCTGAGAGGACATGACAGACCGTTATAGCTTACCAAAACATCGAATATCCCGTTTCCCGATGCCGGAAACTCTCCAAGCTCAAAGCCGCCCCCCAGCTGTTCTACATGTCCGTCGCTGTATATCGCTTTGACCATGACCGTGGATTTGTCATACGCCGAAGCGGCGGCAGGATCGCTGTAAAACGTAGGATTTATTCCGGCGGAAATTCCGGTAGTCGTCACGGGCAGAACCTTGACCGTCACGCTCTGTTTAACTCCGTCGGCTCCGGTGCAGGTGATTACCGCCGTACCCTCTCCTGCGGCAGTTATCACGCCCTCCTGACTGACATAAGCGACCGACTCGTCCGAGGACGAATATGTCCCTGTCGCCCCGGTCATACACGCGCTGTATGTTCTTACGAGAGTTATTTCACTCCCGGCGGCAACTCCTCTTTTACTTAAGCCGTAATACTCCGCTATCGCCGTCGCGTCGGCAATACCGCATTTGATACGGTTTTCCTGATTGTTGATAAAGGCGGCGTCCCCCGCGTTACTGAGATAACAATGCTCGATAATAAGCCCCGGTATGCCGCATTTAACAGCCTCGTCAAGCATTGTGTAGAAATCCACCGCAGGATCGTCCGTTGACGGTCTAGCGTGATAACCTCCGTTTGCGAGACCGAGAGCGCTTACTCTTTGCGCGATCATATCACACAAGGTCCTGACCTGATCCTTGTATCCGGCGTTCACGGTTCCGTACACCTGAACCCCGCTTGCCGCCCCGCTCGTACTGCTGTTATTGTGAACGGATACGAAAAGATCGGCTCCCAACTCGGCTCCCATCCTTCCTCTAGCGGTATTCGAGTTCCATTCGGCTGAGCCTCTTGTAAGATACACCTTAACGCCCTCATAAGTCTGCAATTCGGCCTTGAGCGCCATCGCTATGTGCCAGTTGAGGTCCGCTTCCTTGTCATATGCCGAAGCCGAACCGCCGTCGTTGCCGCCGTGACCCGGATCCACAATGACAACGATATCTCCGTTTGCATCCCTTCCATATGTCTGAAGCGTAAGCGCGGCAAACGCGCCTATTCCCGCTATTATACCTATTAATATCCTGCTCAGCGCCTTCATCTGTATCTCCTCCTTGAATTCCTGCCGTTTCTACCCCTGCGTCTGCTGTTCTCAAACACAAAAAGTATTATTCCAAAAACGAGAACAACCAACAGAACCACTATATATTTTATAAGCTTTCCCGTAATATCTTTATTTTCCCCCGGAAGCTCGGCGGCAGCCCCCGATGTCTGCTCTTTATCGGTGGAATTTTCACCGGCAGTCTCCGGCTCCGTACCCGCGTCGGCGGTTGTCTCCGCAGGAGCATCGGTTTGCTGAGGAAGCGTTACCTCCGGAACATACGGCGACGACGCGTTGCACACGCGAAGAAATCCCGTCAGCTCTCCGTATTTTATCGCAATATCCTGGATCCCGATCTTGCTCTTATCAAGGCTTCCCGTTATTTCGGGCGTAACCTTAACGGAGCTTCCGTCGCTGTACGATACGAAGCCGAACGCGCTGTTAAGATCTATCGCCCCGAAATCGGTCATATTTTCATAAAACGTCGGGTCAATGCAGCCTGTAAGAGAAACCGCTTCAGGCTGCCCGACCTTTACTGTACAGTACCCCGTCGTTCCGTCTCCGAGTTTGTAAACGATATTGGTCGTACCCGTTCCGACGGCGGTCGCAATTCCATTTCCGTCCACAGTCGCCGTATTCTGGTCCAGGGAATACCATGTCGCGTCCGTTCCCGCGTAACCGGGTATGGAAAGAGCGACGCTGCTGCCTTTTTCGAGAGTAACAG
Organism: uncultured Butyrivibrio sp.; assembly: GCA_910577605.1. Lineage (GTDB taxonomy): Bacteria > Bacillota > Clostridia > Lachnospirales > Lachnospiraceae > Eshraghiella. Next base: position 101,107 of record CAJTON010000001.1, on the reverse strand, counting down.
ACGACTGGCTGTCGGCAGCCGCCGTTCTTTTGCTGAGTCCGAAATATGTTACCACTGCGTTTGCGTCGGCAACACCCATTTTTTTGGCCATTTCTTTATTGACTGTTTTATCCGCGTTGGTGAGAAGCGCCGCGTCTCCCTCATTACTCAGAAAACAATGCTCTACGATTATTGAAGGAACGCCCGCTCTCACGCCCTCGCCTATAAGCGTGTAATAATCCTCTCCGTCATACTGCGTAGACATCCTTGTCTGCACGCCGCCGTTATTAAGACCCAAAGCGGCAAGATTGTCGGTGATAAGGCTGCACATCTCGTTCGTTGCCTCGCTGTAATAACTGTTTAACGACCTGTACGCGATGCAGCCGGAGTTTGAAGCCGAACCGCTGTTGTTATGAACGCTTATAAGAAAATCCGCTTTCAAAGACGCCGCCAACATCGCGCGTCCCGTATTCGTGAGCCACTGGTCGTCGATCCTTGTAAGATATACTTTAACGCCCTTGTACCTGCCCAACTCCGCTTTCATGGCAAGAGCTATCTCAAGATTACATTCCTTTTCGTACACCCCCGTGACCGCCTGAGAACCGGGGTCATGTCCTCCGTGTCCCGCGTCTATCACTATGACTATATCCCCGTCCGCGTCCTTGGCAGACGCCGTTTCTCCCAGCGAACCGGCGCATAACATAAGCGCCGCCAGAAATATGACCAATGTCCTGAATTTTCTCATATGTTTTTCCTCCTACAAAAATACGCCGAGGCAGACGGGAAATCTACGTTCAGGCGCGCCGCCGCGGGAACAAGATCTCCTCACCCCTTATTAAAGATTATAAATATACTTAAATACCAGTTTCTTTATTATTCCCATACAACCGTACATTCTTTCCCTCACCGTCATATGGATCTTCCAATGCTCGGCTCTCTGAGCCCCTCTTAACTCAGAATCTCCGAATACCGCTTTTTCAAAAAGCCCCGCCATTTTAAGCGCTTCAGAGCGCCCAACAAAAGGACATTCCTTTGCCGCCCGCGCTGCAAAGGCCGCTTCTGTCTCATATTCCTTTCTCACGCACCCGAAATGCTTCAGCATTCTCAGGTAATCGTTGTACATCATTTCAATGCACCAGCCTGAGGACTCCTCGTCGCCCATATCCTGCATCCTGCTATAAAGCGCTTCAGCCTTTCTGTGTCTCGACTTTATGACAAGAACAAACGCAAACGCCGCTGCCGCCAAAACTGCCGCGCAGATAAGTATGCGCTCCGCCGTCTTTGAAAGCTTTATTCTGAAGCGGAAGCCGCCCTGCTCGTCTTTACTCTTTGTCGTCTCTCTCTCCGTCTGCGTGGGCTTCTCACCGGCAGCCGTAGTTTTTTTCTCCTCATCGGAAGTCGTAGTCGGCGGCTGAGTTGTAGTCGTAGGCGGCTGTGTGGGCGTTACCTGTCCGGAAGTGTAATTACCCGGCGTAACCTCAAAATCAACCCAGCCTACTCCGTCCACATAATACTCTATCCAGGCGTGGGCGGCGCTGTCCGGCACGTTTTTCACAACGCAGGTCTTTGTTTCGCTATGTCCTCCTACTTTTCCTGCTTCGTATTTTGTATACAAAACATCGTCCGCGAGCGGCGTCGAACCGCCCCAGAAGGTATATCCTTCAACATACCTTGCCGGAACCCCCGCGCTCCTCATCATCATGACTGCGGAAGTGGCAAAATATGTGCAGTAGCCCTGATGAGTCTCATTGAGGAAATAATCGACAAAGTCCTTTCCCTCCGGAACTCTTCCGGGCTTGGTAGTATATCTGCAGTTATCGGAAAGATATTCCCTTATACGGCACGCAAGCTCGTATCTGTCGGAAGCGCTGTATACCGGACTTTCTCCCCACATTTCATAAAGCTGTGACGCTGCCGTGGTATTAACGTCAAGATATGTTTCATACGCATAATTCCGGTAATACATCTCCTGCTCAAAAAACTCCGCCATTTCCTCATTGCCCACATTATGAAGATACTCGTAGTCTATATCCCCAAGCTGATTCTGATTGAAATCTATAAAAATAATACCCGTTTCCTGGTCAAAATCCGCGAAACCCGCGTCGCCGATATATGCGCCAAGCTGGTCCGCCGATTCTTTTAAAGGATAAAGCGGCATGAATTTATAGTCCTGATTCTGCGCGACATATCTTACCCACATTGTCGTACGGTACGCGTCGATCGGCATTTCCGAATACAGATAACTCAGATAATCCGAAACCTGCGTCTGCGAACGGAACCCGTTTTCACCCC
>CAJTON010000001.1:94546-98753 GCA_910577605.1 uncultured Butyrivibrio sp. | reverse complement strand
AACCTTTAAGATAAATTTTGCTGCCGACGTCGGGTACTGTGACCTCAAGCACATCCTGTCCGGAAAAAATAAGCTCGTCCACCTGTCCAAGCTCACCGGCTCCGATTTTGCCCGCGCTTCCGGAAGGACCGGGAACCAGATCGACATTTCCGCCCTGTACCTCCTTATCCTTATAAAAAGGATTGAGCGCCAGGAAAAAATCCTCGATCTTATTGATCGCCAGCTCACCGTTCTGATACCTGTCATAAATATCTTTTCCCCTGTCATATACTTCGGAAAAATATTCCGACCTCTGAAATCCGGTCTCCGGCTTGATATTTATAGCAACCATTCCGGCAAGACAGATAACAGCCCCGAGCGCTATCGCTGAAAGCTGCATATACACAGCGTTCCCCGCAAGCCTTTTTCTGCGTGTGCACGACATTGCCGTGACCGCCATGACAACAAGGTACGCTATGCCGAAAAGCACCCAGAAACCTTTGGGATATTTTTCAAGAACCAGCGGGTACACAAAAGCCGCAAGCGAAATCACCCACGGTATGAACGCAAGTCCGGGCGTGCTGATACAGAACGCATATACCGCCGACAGAATAAATATAAGGCAGTAGATCGCCATTACCTCGTTTCCCATACGCAGATACAGACGCGGTATGTCTATGTAATACATCTCGCAGTCAAAATATCCGGAGGTCTCGTTAATGACCTCATTTATCGCGATTCCGCTTCCCCCTATCAGTGCCTCTCTGTTTATAAGGAAAAACAGCCCGAAAAGCAGGACAAAACCTGCCCAGACCGCCCATTTTCTCCGTAACAGATTAAAAAGCGCGGAAAATCCCGCGGCGCACACAAGGGCAAAAAATATCATCCCCGCCGCAGAATAATCATAAGCGTCATAAAATTCCCCGTAAAAGGACATGACAAATGAGAGCAGTCCCGAAAAAGTCAGAACCGCCGTCGTCAGAACCGTATATAGCCTGCGGCTGTTTTTCTCCATGCCTTCTCCCCCTCTACCTGTTGAATCTTACAGGCATTCTGCTGTCCCTCACCTGACCGGGAATCAGATAGTATACTATTCCTTTTTCACCGAGTACATTCATATTCCCGACCGCATTATCGTCGTAAAACGGCGTAACATAATAGATGCGCCTTTTGGCTATGTCACTGTTCTGCGCATAAAAAAGCTGCGCGCAGGACGTATCGTTCCCGTACGGGATTATCCTGTACAGCTGCACAAAAAGATTATATATATCGTTCTGCGTCTCGATCCTTGCCGTAACGTACGAATCCGCGTAGTAGCACACGTTGAAGCCCGTTCCCCTCTTTGTGAGAGCGTTTATCAGCCCGTACAAAAGATCAAAAACGCTGTCCCTCATCATGCGGAATTTATTTTTCTTCATGTTCCCCGCAAAAATATCAATCACGACTGTATCGTTGTCCCTGAGAGGAAGTCCGTAATCCTTTACCATAAGATTTCCTGTTTTGGACGAAAGCTTCCAGTGGATATTCCTTATCTTGTCGCCGCCCTCGTACTCCCGTATGGCAAATATCTCGGTCGGATCGTCTCCGGGTCTGTTAGGAGAATATATTTCGTTTTCGCCGTCCCCTATCTCCGCCGACATCCGGTCTATAACCTCGATGTCCGGCAGCTTAGGCTCAACGATTATATCGCAGGTCTTGCCGATTTTCCTGCCGAAACCGAATATCCTCAGAAAATCAAAAGTGTAAGCCTTGCGCATAACTATCTGCATATTTTCACAGTGGGGACATTTGACGGTAAATTCGCAAATTCCCGTACCGCGCGGCGGACACATCGCCCTCACCTTACGCTTTACGGGTCTTTTACGTTCTTTTCTTCTATTTCCCAAAGTTCTTACCTGCAGCTTTATCACACAATAGGTAAGCGGAAGAGCCGTCCTGTTCGTGACAGCTATTTTAACCGTACATTTACCGCCGCGCGGCGCGATACGGTGTTCTCCCTCAAAATCAAACTCCACTCCCCTGCGCAGTATAACCGAAATTACGAGCGACAGTACGGACACCGCGATAAAAACACAATCCAGTACATATGCGGTGTACGCGTCGCTGAACACGTTCAGCACAAACACGCCGACGGCGCAGAGCAGATAAATAAATAAATGCATATATCTTTCTCCTTAAATTCCCGTCAGCTTACCGCGCGCGGAACCGGAACCGTCTTGAATACCGTCTTTATAACGCTCTCGACATCGGCTGACGCGACCCTCGCCTTGGGGCTCAGAATAAGTCTGTGCCTGGCGACGTCCGGAAAAACGTTCTGAACGTCGCCCGGAGTTACATAGCCGCGTCCCGAAACGTACGCGTGCGCCCTTGACATTGACGCAAGCGCGAGAGTCCCTCTCGGACTTATTCCCAGCTCTATCATAGGATGCTTTCTTGTTATCGCGCAAAGCATGGCTATGTAGTCGTAAATAGCCTTGTCAACATGTACTTTGTCAACCTCTTCCTGCATCTGTATTATGCTCTCTGCGGATACTATTTCTTTTACTCTGTTAAGAGGATTTTCGCCCTGACGCTCCTTGAGTATCTCGACCTCGCTCGCTACGTCGGGATAGCCCATCGTAAGCCTTATCATAAAACGGTCGAGCTGCGACTCGGGAAGGAGCTGCGTTCCCGCGGAGCCTGCCGGATTCTGTGTCGCGATCACAAGGAAGGGCTTCGGCAGCTGCCTTGTCACGCCGTCCACAGTCACCTGTCCCTCCTCCATCGACTCCAGAAGCGCCGACTGCGTTTTGGAGGAGGTCCTGTTTATCTCATCAGCAAGGAACAGATTGCACATGACCGCACCCTCCTTAAACTCAAACTCCTGAGTTTTGGCGTTATACATTGAAAATCCCACCACATCGGAGGGAAGAACATCCGTGGTAAACTGCATTCTGTTTTCTTTAAGAGCCATCGCTTTAGCGAAAGCCAACGCCATCGTGGTCTTGCCAACTCCGGGAATATCCTCCATAAGCACATGACCTCCCGCGAGAAAAGCCATTATAACCTTCTTTATTATTTCGTCCTTGCCCTTTACGGCTTTCTGGACCTCGTTAACAACGGCGATCGCCTTGTCGTAACTCATTACTTTTCCTCCTCATTATCTATCGTCGGCTATGCTTTGGATTTCATATCGGCGATCAGCCATTCGCCGCCGATATTCACATAGTAATATACCTGATCGTTGCGCTCCACCCTCGGTTCTCCCGAAAGCGTAAGCACCATGCGCTTGTCAAAAACGACCCTGCATGAAAAACAGTGATCGCTGTACCTGACATATTCCGATACCGATACGTTCTCAAACTCCGGAGCGCTGTGCGCGCTGTACATCCACATATCGCCCGTCCTGTACTGCTCCGCCAAGTCTATATAATACGATCCCTGCGGAAAATATGGCTGTATGCACGCCGTACTTTCATAACAGCCTTCTATATCTTTTGAGAAGAAATTGGAATAATTCTTGGCAGCCGTCAGCACATAATCCTTCAGATCCTGAGGCATCTCGCTCTCGCCGTATCCTATTTCTATCTCTTCGGCGTCGGCGTATCCGGACATATCAAGCTGCGTCCCCAGACTGTCCCACACTTCCACCGAAGGGGCGTTTATAAGTCCTTTGACCTCGTAGGTGGTTTTTTTAGGAGGAGTTACATACTCGGCAACATACTCCATTCCTTCCAGTGTCTCAGGCTCACCGCTGACCTCCTCCGCAGTCAGCGCAACGCCGTTTACTTTTACCGTATAATTGTCGGGAACGGTTATCTTAACACCCTTATTTCCGTCGGGAACGGTCACGCGCACGGTGTCCACCCGCCAGTCCGATATAGAAAGGATTCCCATTATCCTTCTCTCGTTGTCAGCCCTGAGGTCCGCCTCGGCTACCACCTTGTCATTGTCAAGTAAACTGTATGTCATCAGATAACTTCCGTTTGACTTTACCTTATAATCAAGCGATTTTCCCTTTACGCTCTGCGCGAAGGTATCGGCATAATTGCCGGACGCCTCGAACTTTCCGAGCTTGACGTCGGCTATCGCGTCCGACTTACCCTCCTTAAGCTCTTCAAGCAGTCCCTCAAGCACATATACGGGCTGGGCCTTCTCGTATTTTTTCATCACGTTCCAGACATATACGAGCAAAACCGCGACAAGCGCCGCAAGTATTCCCATATATATGCCATATCCGAGCCAGAAT
>CAJTON010000001.1:72907-94531 GCA_910577605.1 uncultured Butyrivibrio sp. | reverse complement strand
AGCCGTGGGAAGACGCCATGACGAGGTCGAATAATAAAGAGTAACGCTTGTCATTTCATATTCTCCGTTATAGTACATCGACGAGGAGCTTCCTCCGTCAAGGTTCGCGGCGTTCACGGCTCCGTACTGCTGCATCACGCTTATAAGGTCCGCCGCCGTCGCACCAATATGTCCCTCATGGCCTCTTCCGTCGGTCACAAAAAGCATCACCGCGCCGTCCTTGCGCTGTCCGATTACCGTCCTCGGATTCGCGCCGCTGCCGTTGCCGTTTATCTGCGTCGCTTCTCCGTTTATGATCAGCTTTGTAAAATGATTGGTATCACCGTCGTCAATGTCCTTAAAGCTCACGGCGTCTCTTATTTTATTCTCCGCTACGACAGTCTGGACCTGCTCGGCGCTCATTCCTCCGATGTCCCTTATAACAAGAATGTTGTCGGTGTTAAAGCCTACCATAACGTCGCCGTACTGCGGCACATTGTACTGTATAACTCCGTTGCACACGACCAATCCCTTGGGCTTTCCGCCCCAGTTACCGTCCGAGAAATACTCTCCGCCGTTTACTCCGGCGATCGCGCCCGACGCGGTCACAAGATTGTCAAGCGTTTCCCCGTACTTACTTTTATTGTCGTCGGACCACGGATATATCGTGCCGACCCTTACTTTGGACGGGTCCTTTATTATCATTAATTTACCCATATATGAACGTCCCGAAATATTGAATATCTCGATACCGTTTTCGTCAAAATCATCCTCATATCCCAAATCGTTTTTGGGCGGCTTTTTATCGTCGCCGTTATTGTCGTTTTTACCGGGAACGTCGATCAGCCCCGGATCGACCTGATTCTCATTAGGCTTCATGGAATTATTGTCGGTGATGCGAAGTATCTCCTCCTTGCTGAAATACCATCTCGCAAGGAATTTCATCGCTCCTGTCTCAAGCACGGTCCCCACGAAAAGATCCCTCGCAGCGACTGACGGACCGTGGCAGAATATCCACATGGAAAAATACAGTCCGACAAAAATAACCGCGAGCGTAGAAAATACAACGGTAAAAAAATGTCCTATCGCCGCAGCGACTTTTTTCCCCTTCGATCTCCCTTTTGCCATTATTAATCCTCCCTCTTATGCGCCGCGAACACCCATCTTCTCTGAATCTGAAAGCTCAGAATAAAAAGCACGACGTCCACGAGTATTTTTATGAGCGAAGTCAGAAAATCCTTCGCCTCGATAACATCCGAAAGCAGATATACAAGTCCGTAGGAAACCGCAGCCTGACATACGCAGAGCAGATAATATCTCGGCATCGACCTGCTCACAGGCGCGTTTGAGTCAAATACAGCCTTACGGTTAAAAACAAAATTAAACGCCGACGAAACGACTCTCGCTCCCGCCGTCGCTATAAGCACCTTCGCCCATCTGTCAAGCCTGTCCCCTATTATAAGCGAAATAACAAGAAAAAGCACATAGTCTATCGCAAACGACATAAGCGAGCTGAATATAAATTTAAGTATAACCATATATATCTTTATGGAATCCCTGAACGGATGAAAATGCGTCCCCGAATTTTCTTCAATATATACGGTTTCTATCGTGACCTCGCAAAACCCGATCTGCCTTTTGTTCATTTCAAGAAGCATCTGCGTCTCGTACTCGAACCGCTCCCCCTTTATCTTTGACATAAAATCAAGATACCGGGCGGGAATTGCCCTGAGTCCGGTCTGCGTGTCAGTAATTTTTATGCCGCAGGCAAATCTGAACACAAATTTTGTTATATTATTGCCGACCTTGCTTTTCGCGGGAACATCCGGACCCGAAAAATCACGGCATCCGAGTATGACTTTGTTTCCGTGCGATACCATGGCCTCACAGCAGGCCTTTATATCCGACGGCTTATGCTGATTGTCGCCGTCAACGGTAACCACTCCGTCAATATCAGGTCTGTTCGCCGCGCAGTATTCAAAAGCGGTTTTAAGCGCGCGACCTTTTCCCTTGTTGACTTCATGCGTCAGCAGCGTCACCTGAGAAAGCTTGTCCGCTTCAAAAAACGGCTCCATATGGGCCGCGTCACTGCCGTCGTTCACAATAACGATATCGTCAAAGCCCTCGGCAATCAAGCCGTTTACGACAAGCATAAGCTTTTCGTCCGGGTTGAGTGATGGTAAAATAACACTTATTTTCATTAGGCCTGTGCTTACTCCTATTATTTGAATACAGCCGCGCGTCGCGCGCCATTCAGCAGTGCGCGTTGATACTCTATCCGCTGCTTTCAGCAGTGCTAGCTCAAAGCCGCTTTGCGCCTTTTCGCTCGCGGGCTTCCTCTACGCTCCGCTTCGGTCCGTGCTGAACAGGCGCCACCGGCGCTTAGCACCCTATGAAAACATACATAGTCATCCTTTGCCGCAAGCGGCAAGGCTGCCTCTGTCTGTTTTCGCACTGCTGAATATTTTCGCGAACATTATACCATTATCGGGAAAGATGTGCAAGTCTGTCTTCCACCTGCCGCATCATGGTGGTATATTTTTCCAGCTTGTCTTTTTCTTCCTGAAGCTTGGCGGCGGGGGCTTTGGAAACGAATTTTTCGTTGCCGAGCATTCCGTTCACCCTCTTAAGCTCGCCTTCAAGACGGTTTTTCTCGGCGTTTAAGCGCTCGATTTCTTTTTCAATATCTACCAGCTCGGCAAACGGCATATATACGGACGCTTTGGGTATAAGAACGGCTACCGCGTCGTCGTCGATTCCGTTTTTGTCGCTTTGGATACTTACCTCGGACGCATACGCGAGCGTGGTGAAAAATACCTTTCCGTCAAGGAAAATATCCGCCGTTTCTTTGTCGTCGGTAACTACATAGACCTTCGCCTTGCGGCTGGGCGGCACGTTCATTCCGGCTCTCGTGTTGCGGATACCGCGCACAGCCTCCTTAATGGTTTCGACCGCGCGCTCCTCCTTCTCGAAATTCCACTCCTCCTTGAACTTTGGCCACGAAGAGATCATTATGGACTCCTCGTCGGAAAGATTGCAGAATATTTCCTCGGTGACAAAAGGCATATACGGATGCAGAAGCTTGAGCGAACTGATAAGAACGGTCTTTAGCGTCCACAGCGCCGCCGCCTTGGTAGAATCCCCGTCGTTGTAAAGGCGCGGCTTTACCATCTCGATATACCAGTCGCAGAACTCCTCCCATATGAAATCGTAAACCTTCTGGACCGCGACTCCCAGCTCGTATTTTTCCATATTCTCGGTAACCTCGGCGGCAAGCGTATTCACCTTTGAAAGGATCCATTTATCCGCGTCGGTAAGGGCCTCGGGCTTCATATCGTCTACCTGCGCCTTGTCAAGATTCATCATTATAAATCTTGAAGCGTTCCAAACCTTATTGGCAAAATTCCTGCTTGCCTCCACTCTTTCCCAATAGAAGCGCATATCGTTTCCGGGAGCGTTGCCGGTAATAAGCGTCAGCCTCAGAGCGTCGGCTCCGTACTTATCTATCACCTCAAGCGGGTCGATTCCGTTATTCAGCGATTTGCTCATTTTGCGTCCCTGCGAATCCCTTACGAGCCCGTGTATAAAAATAGTGTCAAACGGCGCTTTTCCCGTATGCTCGATTCCAGAAAACATCATTCTTATTACCCAGAACAAAATAATGTCATAACCCGTCACAAGCGTGCTGGTGGGATAAAAATACTCCAGATCCTCCGTCTTTTCCGGCCAGCCGAGCGTCGAAAACGGCCAGAGCGCCGACGAAAACCATGTGTCGAGAGTATCAGGGTCCTGACGCATGGGCTTCCCGCACTTGGGGCATACCGCCGAAGCGTCTTTGGTAACTACCGTTTCCCCGCAGCCGTCGCAGTAGAAGGCAGGAATCCTGTGCCCCCACCAGAGCTGTCTTGAAATACACCAGTCCTTTATATTTTCAAGCCAGTGAAAATAAGTCTTGTCAAAATATTCGGGAACAAATCTGGTTTCACCGGATTTCACCGCCTCGATCGCGGGCTTCGCAAGCTCCTCCATCTTTACGAACCACTGCATGGATACCCTCGGCTCGACGGTCGTATGGCATCTGTAGCAGGTACCGACATTATGAGTATAGTCCTCTATCTCAACGAGGGCGCCCTCCGCGCGCAGATCCGCGACTATCGCCTCCCTTGCCTCATAACGGTCCATTCCCGCGTACCTGGGGTAATCGTCCGTTATTTTCGCGTCGTCGGTAAGCACGTTTACAACAGGCAGGCCGTGTCTTTTTCCGACCTCAAAATCGTTGGGGTCGTGGGCGGGGGTTATTTTAACCACGCCCGTACCGAATTCCATATCTACATAGCTGTCGGCAATTATGGGGATCTCCCTGTGTACCAGCGGAAGTATCACCGTTTTTCCCACATAGGACTTGTATCTTTCGTCATCGGAATTAACCGCGACCGCCGTATCTCCCAGCATCGTCTCCGGTCTTGTTGTCGCCATCTCGATAAAGCCGCTGCCGTCCGAAAGCGGGTATCTTAGATGCCAGAAATGTCCCGCCTGCTCCTCATACTCCACCTCTGCGTCTGAAATCGAGGTAAGACAGCACGGGCACCAGTTGATTATTCTTCTGCCCCTGTAAATAAGTCCCTTATCGTAAAGCTTTACAAAAACCTCGCGTACCGCTTTATTGCAGCCCTCGTCCATAGTGAATCGTTCCCTGTCCCAGTCCGCGGAGGAACCCATTTTCTTTAGCTGGCTGACAATGCGGCCGCCGTATTCCTTTTTCCAGTCCCATACGCGCTCAAGGAATTTCTCGCGTCCGAGGCTTTCTTTTGTAAGCCCCTCCTTGGCGATAGCCTCCACTACCTTCACCTCGGTCGCGATGGACGCGTGGTCGGTTCCCGGGACCCACAAAGCCTCGTAGCCCTGCATTCTTTTGAAGCGTATAAGAATATCCTGCAAAGTATTGTCGAGAGCGTGTCCCATATGCAGCTGTCCGGTTATATTAGGAGGCGGCATGACGATAGTAAACGGCTTCTTTGTCTTGTCGGGCTTCGCGTGAAAATATCCGCGGTTCTGCCATTTTTCATAAAGCCTGCCCTCAATCTCCGAAGGGTTGTAATTTTTTTCAAGCTCCTTGCTCATAGCTTTCACTCCTTTATATTTTTATCCCGCCGGGGCTTCCGGCGCCAAAAAACGCCCCTGCCATACTGCAAAGGGCGTATTATACGCGGTACCACCTTTATTGACCCGAAATCCGTCATCTCATCTTATCCTTAACGCGGACGATACGTCACCGGTTACTGTGATTTCACCGATGCTGCTCCAAAGCTACCTTCGCAAAAGCCGTTCCGGACCGCTCGCACCTGTACGGTCCTCTCTGTGGGCGCGCCGTTTTGCTACTCCTCTTTTTCACTGCATTTAAAGGGACTGTTTTTATATGTTGATAATAAAGTCTTATACGGCATATGTCAACCGTTTTGTCAAAAAACCGCGCAAATTACGCGAACCGCGCCCTAAAGCGCGTCATAGCCCTCAACGATCTCCATAATGGAATCCGCCTTGTCGGGATGTTTTTTAAGGTAATCCATGATTCCTTTTTTGGAGTCCTCTATGCGCGTGGCGTTGTATTCCATACGGTCCCGCAGCTTCTGTCTCCTCGCGTTCAACGACGAGCGCAGAGCCTTCATAGCCTTAGGCTCGACAAGAGCGTCCACCTGACTGTTCCATACCGACGCGTCATAAAGACCTATGCCCGACACAAGCTCGGTCAGACGGGCGTGAGCATCCTCAAGCTCCACGCTCGAGCTTCTGAATCTTTCGGATTTCTTCTGCTCGTCAAGATATATCTCATATATCCGGCTGAGCTCATATGAATTCTTTACGCCGAATTTCTCCTGCTGATATTCGACGCTGTTGACTATATTGACGTACTTTATCTTGGTTTTGTTGAGAAGCGTCACAGCGCGGGCAAGCTTTTTTTCCGCAAGCCTGAAGCGGTAAAGATTTCTTCTCTGCATAAAAAATATAAGCAGCACATAAACGGCGGCAAGCAGCATCACCACCATAAAAAGTGTAGCACCGTTCTTGTCGTTAAGCTGTCCCGATATAAAAAATATCACGAACACCGCGATTATACCGAGCAGCGATATAATAGATACATTCTTGATATTTGTCCGGCGCATCCCCGAATTGTCAAGTTCTTCCTTGAGTGCCATCTTCTCCGCCTCAAGCACGCGAAGGTCATGCTTTACGGCGCTGCAGTATTTCTCGTCGTTCTGCAGGTTGACTAGCGCCTGCGGAAAGTCCTTCGCGTATTTATCGAACATAGCGTACTGCGAGGACTGAAGGCGCGGTTTTTCTTTCTGCAGGCTGTCCCTTCTCTGCCTGAGCGCAATAACCTCCTGCGCTGTCATTTTCAGCTTCTTACGGTTGGTCTCGCTCTGCGATTCTATTATCTGTATATCGGACAGATAGGCCGCCACCGCGTCGTACTCCGTTTTAAGCTCGCTTATATATCCTGACGACTCCGTGATAAGCTGGCATTGGGTACGGATATACTGCAGTCCCTCGATATCGCGGAATTCCTTATCCCCGTTATCGGCGCTCTTTCTTTTTCTGAACTCAGCCTCTATATCCAGCTCGGAATCTATATATACGAATTCCTCATTCTGTTTTTTCTTCTTTTTCTTAAAAAACCCCATATCCGTCCTTTACTATTTTATATAATTTCTGTAATTGTTTTTCCATTCCTCAATGATTTCATCCAAAGCGCCGTAATATTCCGCCGTCTGGCCGTTCACCTTAAAGATAAACGCTCTTTTCAGCCTGGCGTACTCAGGCTCCTCCGGCGCGTGGTCCATAAGCGTTTCTATCTCCCGGCAGGTGACGTACATAAGCTCGTCCTCTTCGTCTTCCGGCTCCGCCCCTTTATCCATATAGGAAGCCGCTAACGCCGCCTTGTAGGACTCGTCGTTGCCGTTGAGCCTGTACGCCTCCGAAAAGCATCTCGCAGCCTCATAAAAAACAAACATTCCCGCGTAAGCCGCTCCCATATTGTGCCATACGTTTCCGTAAAAAACATCGTCAAGAAGGCTGTCTCTTTTTCCGTAAACTATTGCCTCATAATTATGAATAGCGCTGTTATAGCGTTTATTAGCGAGAAAATTATCCGCCCTGGCTTTAAGCCTTTCTGACACATTCTGAGTATCGAGCCTGTCAATCACGTCCCTTATCGTATCGATCTCGTTTTCGCTGTAATAATCCACATATCTGAGTACGGTTATCACAAGCTCCGAAAGCCCCGCGTTCTGCGAAACAAGAAATTCCAGCTGTCCCGCAAGCTCCGGCTCATTAAGCTCGCTCTCAATGTAATCAATAAGACCGCCGTCAAAAAGATCGGTTCCGATAAGATATATATTGTTGTAAATATAGTAGCAAAGCTCCTCCACCGAGTATATATTTATTGCCATATTGCTTATATAATACGGCCTCTCGGAGCGCCTGCTGCGGCATAAAATAAGTCCCGCCATAAACCGTCCTCGCCTACAATAAAAGTTCCTCGTTTATAACACGTCCGCTGCTCGCGTAAAACTCGCCGAATCCCCTGTCCTTAACCATCATATGGCATCTGGAATCGCTTGTAAAGGAGAAAGAGACCGTGATCCTCGACGCTTTCCCCGGCCTTTCCGGAAAATCCGTGAGCGGCACCTTTACAAGCTGCTTTTCTCTCGTATCGACCGGAGAAAGAAATATCTCAAGTTCTTTCGCGCCGTCCACTATAAAATCAAATTCGCAGCCCGCCTCGAACCAGTTGATTCCCGGCTTCACCATGCGAAGTATTTTATCGCGCCCCCTGTCGGATATTTTCATTTCTATACCCGTAGTTACGCGCTGCGGACAGGCGAGCATGACCTCCGGTCCGCGTCCGCAGGCAAGCTCAAGCGCCTGATAGCACGCGCCCTTGCAGTAGAGATTGTTCCCTGCAAAAACACGCCGCCTTTCGCACAGGTATTTTATAAAACCCGGAAGGTTCATATCGTCCTTAAACGCCTCTCCCGTCAGATATACCGTTGAAATATTCTTCTTTTCAAATAACTTTGCCGCCGTATCTTTGAGACGGTTGTCAAGGTATTCCGCCGAAAGGCTGTTTTCGCAAAGCTCATAAGGTATCTCCTCGGTAAATCCGTCCGTATGCACCATAGCGATCCTTATGCCGCGCTCGTTTGCTATATAAAGCCTCTTGGCTGTAAGTCCGCCGCGCCCGTAATCGAAAAGAAAAACGTCGTTGTTCCACAGCTCCTGCTTCTGACTGAGCGCATAGTACACAAAGCTTTCGTCATGGCTCGCGAAAGCAAGCCTGTCCCTTTCTATCCCTATATGCTCCATAGCTTTGACCGCAACATTGAGAACAGAAATATTAAAATCCTCAAGCGTTACGCAAACCGCACCTATTTCCTCCGTCTGCGCCGTATGCTTAGCCGTATTCAGAAGATAATCAAAAAATACCGCAAGCAGTTTGATTGGCATAACCGACACGTCGTCCACGCGTACGGGGTTTTTATCGGCGGCTTTCTTCAGAATGTCCTTGACCGCCGCAGCTTCTCCGAGCTTTGCGCTTCCTACCGCCTCGTCCCCGGCGAACCACTCGTCCTTTCCCAGCATCTTGCTGACGACGGTCGGAACCCGGTATCTGCTCTCGGTCCCCGCAAAATCAACGGAAACCGGTTCTTTGCTTCTGTAACTGTATATACTTATCTGGGAATAATCGCCGCAGAGGTCTATCCCCACGCATAAAAGCTTTTCCTTGGTATCCATATAAATTCCTTTCGGCGTCCTCCTAAAGCGGCTTGAACAGCTGACCTGTGACGCACTCCGTTACGGCGTAAGTGTGTACGAGCTTGCGGAAGGTTTCGCTGTCATGGGCCGCATGGCTCGCGATAATATCGTTCAGCGCCTCGTACCTTCCCTCCGATTTCTGCGGGCTGACGCTTTGGTTCACCACATTACGCCCCTCGGTGGCGATTTCGCCCCCTCCGTCCTGCTCGGATATGTAATACTGTATGCTTTCTCCGTAAAACACCACGAAGCTCTTTACAAAAATCCCCTCATACACATTTTTCATGTCCTCGGCGACATAGCTTTTGCGATGCTCCCCGTCCTCGTAAACATAGTGTATCACAACTTTATGAGACGGATCCGCGCGGTACTCCACCATGGTCTTGTCCGATACGTCGAACGGCAGTCTTATTTTGTCCCCCAGCTTTATATAGAACGGAAAGACGAACCCTTTGCGCACCATCTCCTGAACGATGTCCTGCGCAAGGCTTCTGCGGAATTCCGTCAGCTCCTCCATTTCGGAGTAGAATCTGATAAGGGCGAGCTTGCAGACGGGCGGCAGCGTCTTTTCACTCTCAAGCGTTACCTCCGTCATATCGAAAATCTGTCTGCCAACATTTTTTTCCCTGACAAAATAAAGGTACGAGTGATAGGCAAGATACGCCTCGACAATACGCTCGCTCGGACCCTTTGCGTAGTACGATTCAAAAATGTCGTATATATCCTCCGGGCATGAGCGCGTAAAAAGCATCTGCGCGATTATCCTTTCCTCAAGCTCATAAACGTCAAGCTCCGACTCCGCCGCCGCTTTCCATATTTTCACCATGACGGGCGAAGCTCCGTTATAATTCCGTATAAGATACCTGAGCACATTATCGTCATATTTTCCTTTGGCAAAACAGATCGAGCACATTCTTAAAAGCGCGCCGTCATATTCTCCGCCGTGCTCGTCTATGATCCTTGAAACCAGCTTCACAAGCCTTTTCGGCATTATCTGCATCGCCGAACGTTCGCTCACAATCTCATAAGCGAGCCGGTATTTTCCTTGAATTATATATATCTCGGCAACCCTCGATATGTCCTTCTCATCAAGCGACCCAATATCGACATTCGCGATGAAACCCTCAAATCCGTCTTCATCATAGCTGTCGTAAAAGTACTCAATAACCGCGGACACAAGCCGCTGCCTGTAATATCTGCTCATCTCCGGCAGCCTTGACATGGTTATCATGTTTTCGACCGCCTCAACGGTCTTTTTCTGATAACGGATATATTTCTCACAATCCGCAAGTTTTATGTGTATGAGCGAAGGGTTTTCCTTCAGGCATTTTCTTATGATAGCGTCGTCGTCCAAAAGCTTTGTAACGCTGTAATCCACGCCCGAACAATATCTGCTGCCGTCGGCTCCTGCAAACATGACAAGCGCCTTGTCCGTGTAAATCCTTACATACGCCTCTGACGAAACAAGCGGGTACTCTCTCTCGCTGCTGCTCTCCCTGTGCCTTACTATAACGCTCCTTATTCCCGGACTTGCGCAATGCACCCTGCATGTAAAATATATCTCGGAAACAGGCTCGGCGTTTTCGGAGTTCACCATATCAACGGTGACGATATTTTTGTAAATATACGCAAGCTGCTCGTTGATATGCCCCAAAAGAAGCTGTTCCTGAGCGAAAAGCTCCATCTGCGCGTAATAGCTTCCGTACACCTGAAGACTGTCCGACTTATTGTAAATTATATTCGCAAAAAGATAGGCTTTGTGCCTGTAATCAAGATTATTGTTGTAGCCGAAATACATGAGCAGCATTTTGGGCATAGGACTCATATCATCCATTTTTCTCGACATGACGTAATATTCAAAAAGCTTTGTTATCCTAAGCTCAGCCTCTATCCCGCGCTCATAGTATTCTAGGTATTTTTCTCCGACGCAGTTGCTCCGTATAAGAAGCTTGCACAGGCTTTCAAGGATGATGCTGTCGCCGTTGATCTTATAAAATTCCGCAAGCAGCCTTATATGCGCTTTGGTCCCGTTTTTTACGTTCACAAGCATTCCCGCGGCGCGCTCGCAAAGATTCAAATCAAGTATACCGTTGCGCGCTCCGAAAAACAGCACGTTCACCTCAAAGGAATTGAGCACCCTTAAAAGCACGGGCTGCTCGTTAAGTATGTTGCACGCCTCTATGTAAAGCGCGGGACTTTTGCAGCCCTTGTTAAACTGCTCCTTTATCCGCAGAAGCTTAAGGCTTTTATTGTTCTCAAGCTCCTCGTCCATAAAAAGAAGCGTCCACAGGATTCTCCAGTCTTCGTTCTCCTTATAGCATTCCCTGACGGCGGCGGCTGATTTGCGCGAATACGCCCGATCCTTCATATAAAGCGAATTTATATACATAAAATAACTGTAGACCGGATATTTTGAAGGGCTGTCCGCCAGTATCTCGTCCTTTACGTTTTCGATAAGCTCCTTGGCTTTGACGTCGTTCTTACCGGAAATATATATCTGCGCCAGCGCGAGCCTGTAAAAAGGCGAGGAATCGTCAAGCTCTCTGAGCTTTTCAAGTATTATGAGAGATTCTCTCATCCAGTCCGAAATATTAATTTTGTGCGTCCTGAAGCTTATGTACAGCTTCATAAGCTCACAGTTCATGCGCCTTGTCTCACTCTTCGCTCTCGCCTCAGAGGTAGACATATTTTTGCTTATCCTTATTGAAAACGCTACTCTTTTGGCGGGCGTTTCAAAAACTATCTCTCCGTAGTTCATTCCGTCATGGAGCATGGCGTTATCCACAATATAAGCGAAGTCGTACTTATTTCCCGCGAAAAGCTCCGCCGCTATGACATTACGTTCAAGCAGCACAAAAGGCGCGTCCGTTGACACGCGCACATCCGTGAATCCCCATGAATCGCGTTCAACCGTTATCGTTTCCTTGAATTTCTCGTTTACATTCTCGAACAAAGCCGAACTGACAGGAAGCGATATGTTTATCGGGTTCTTTTTATGTACCGCGATAAGGAATTCCTCCATATTCGCCATGGGACTGCTTCCCTTGGAAAGTCCCTCGTATATGCATCTGAGCGTCATATCGTCCCCGATATACACGTCCTCGAAATCGTCCTCTTCAAAAAGACTTACCGCCTCCTCGGCGTTGGTCTGCGCGAGGCTCGCAAAATCAAAAAGATTCCTCACGGTCCCCGCGGACGTATCGTGAGAACCCGTCTCAATACTGAACGAATAAGGAATTGTCAGTTCGCCTCCGCTGCTTACGATATTAAAAGCGCCTTCTATAACGTCCCCGCCCGGAGAGCCGCCGCATCTGACCGTATACTCTATCGATATCCTGTCCCCCATAAAGGAATTTTCTTTAAGGACGACCTTGTCGTTGTCGGTATAAATTACTCCCTTAAGCTTTCTCCCGCCCTGTCCGTAAAAAACGATATGCCCGGTATAAGCCCTGTTCTTATCTATAACCGCGTATATTGAACTTTCCTTAGCTTCAATTACCGGAGGTTCATATTCAAATACTCCTCTGGCATATCTGTTTATCTGTTCCTTCATCCGTTCACCCTGAAAATACAAGCCGTATTATGTTTATACGTTCTTTTGTCTAATATATAATTATACACAATCTACGGCTTTTCTGCAAGAAAGATGCCGATATTTTGACAAAATTATCCCTCGGCGTTTTCTTTTAGACGCTCCATATGTCCGTCAAGCACGCGTTCATAACCCATCCCCGAAGAAGCGTAGAAAGATACTCCGTCGATCTCCTCCGGCAGGTAGCGCTGTTTTACATAATGTCCGGGGTAGTCGTGCGCGTATTTATACTCAAGTCCTCTCCCGAGCTTTGCCGCCCCTTTATAGTGGGAATCCTTAAGATACGCCGGAACTCCGTAGGCGGGATTGTTCTGAACATACTCCATAGCCTTGAAAATCCCGCGCGACGCCGAATTGCTTTTGGGAGCCTGCGCCACATAGGTGCAGGCATGGGCCAGAATTATCTGCGCCTCGGGCATCCCCACGCGCTCCGCCGCGAGCGACGCGGACACGGCTACCGTAAGCGCCTGCGGATCGGCGTTGCCGACGTCCTCGCTCGCGCATATCATGATCCTGCGCGCTATGAATTTCGGGTCCTCGCCCGCGTAAAGCATTCTCGCAAGATAATAAAGCGCAGCGTCCGGGTCCGAGCCGCGCATGCTTTTTATAAACGCCGAGATAACGTCGTAATGGTTATCTCCCGACTTGTCATACTTTATGACACGCTTCTGTATGCATTCCGACGCGACGTCAAGCGTTATATGTATTTTTCCGTCCCCGCTCCGCTTTGTCGACATCACGCCAAGCTCCACGGCGTTGAGCGCCTGACGCGCGTCGCCGTTTGCCATATCCGCCAGAAAATCGACGGCGTCCTCGTCTATAACGGCATTGTAGCTGCCCATTCCCTTTTCGGGATCGTATACCGCCTTTTTGATTATTCCGGCAATATCATCCTTTTCAAGAGGCTTGAGCTCAAAAATCACGGACCTGGATATAAGCGCGCCGTTTACCTCAAAATAAGGATTCTCCGTTGTCGCGCCTATGAGTATGATCGTACCGTCCTCCACAAACGGAAGAAGATAGTCCTGTTGGCCTTTATTAAAGCGGTGTATCTCATCTACAAAGAGGATCGTCCTGCGTCCCGCCGCCATTCTCTCCTTCGCGGCCGCTACCGCCTCCTCCATATCCTTTTTGCCGGAGGAGGTGGCGTTGATCTGACAGAATTCTGCGCTCGTCGTGTTGGCTATAACTTTGGCAAGGGTAGTTTTTCCAGTCCCCGGAGGTCCGTAAAAAATAACCGAGCTAAGCCTGTCCGCCTCTATCGCCCGATAAAGCAGTCTGCCGCGTCCTATAATATGCTGCTGCCCCGCCACCTCGTCCAAAGTGGCAGGGCGCATTCTTGACGCTAAAGGCGAATCCTTTTTCATATTGTTTTCTCTCATGTAATCAAATAAATCCATATACTGTCCGTCAAACCTCATAACCCGTACTCTTAATAAAGCATTTTCCTGTAATCCGTATCCTCGCAGGCTCTATCGCATAACAAGCGGTTTTCGTCCCGAACATAAAACCGCCGGCAAAAGCAAGCTCGGCAAAAGACCTGTCATATTTTGCCCGCTCGTTTTCCTCCTTAAATTGTTGTGAGGATATGCAGGTGACAAATACCTGTCCCATATCCTCGCCGTCGTTTCCGGTATTGTCCATCCTGACAAGGATATAAAGACCTTACTGAAAAATAAATCTACGGGCGACGCCCTCTTTGATAATACATAAAGTATACACGAACGAACCGCAAATTGCAATAACCTACTCTATAAGAATTTCGTCTATTGTCACGAATACATAGCCCTGCGCTTTAAGCCGGTCTATGACCTCAAGCGCCGCGCTTACCGAAGAATCATATATATCATGGAACAATATTATATCCCCGTCGTTAATATTGTTTACCACGCGTTTTACCACCGTTGACGAATCCTCTGTGCACCAGTCCTTCGGGTCAACGCTCCAGAAAACAGGAGTCATATCGACCTCAAAAATCATGCGTTCGCTCCACGCGCCGCACGGCGGTCTTATATAGACCACCTTTTCTCCCGTGATGTCCTCAATGAGCGCGTTCGTCTTATTGATCTCGTTCATGGCTGCTTCATGTGACAGTTTGCTCAGCTCGACATGAGTGTATGTATGATTGCCGATTATATGTCCGTCCTTTTTCATCTGGCGCACAAGCTCCTCGTTGCCGGGAATATTTTCGCCGACCAGAAAGAAAGTCGCCCGTATCCCGCGCTCCTTCAGCCCGTCCAGAAGTCTTTTGGTGCAGCCCGCCCTCGGTCCGTCGTCGAAGGTTATCGCAACCGTCTTTTCATAAAAACGCCTGCCAGCCACAAACTGTATGCCGTCGCCCTTTGAAGGACCGTTCTGTATATATACGACATAAAGCAAGCAGGCAAGTCCCGACATTATTATGGCGCATAATCTTTTTCCCCACATAAAAAATACCTGCACATATATCACCGTTTGGTAATGTATATGCAGGTATCCTCGTATTTTTACCTTTTTTTGTCCCTGTAGATCAGGACCTGTATATCGTCGTCCTCTTCAAGAGTATCCACAAAAATATCGTCAGTACCGTTTCCGTCCGGCTCAAATTCCAACGCGTCCGGCGTTATATTTTCCTGCTCGATGTCCTGACGAAGCTTTGCACCCTCAAATGCTTTGTAGGCTATTGTTTTCCCAGCAAAAAATATTGCCGCCCCGCCCAGAAACACATAGTGCAGCGGTTCTTTCGCAAGCCCTACGTTTATCACAAAAACATAAAGACATGTGAACATCGCCGCGTCCGCCGCCGCATAGACCCCGTACATATACGATGCTTTCCGGTTCAGCCCGTCAAACTTTCCCTGTATCAACGGAGCTATGAAATCCGCGACCACCACCGCCGCAAGTATCCAAAGTCCGAGCGTCAGTTTGAAATGCAGCCTGTTGTTATTTCCCATGACCGACTGTACGATAACATACAGAACAGCCACGACCATCATCGCATATATTATTATGTCGAAAAGCGCCGTTTCCGACCTCGTTTTCTTCTGTGCCATAATCCTGTCCTTCGGTTTTATTTAAAAACATTGTACCAAAATAGAAAAACAGTTTCAACCTCAAAATAATTATGTTATTATAAAAATATAACAATACGGAGGTTACTGCGCCATGACACTTCCAAACGACCCATTCATACTGTTAAGTTTCGTAAACACCAAGCTGCGGGACGAATGCGAAAACCTGGACGATTTCTGCGGCCGCTATGACGCCGATAAGGACTCGCTTACCCAAAAACTGGGTTCATTGAGCTATCGGTACGATCCCGACATCAATCAGTTTGTCTGACGGCACAAAGCTGTCCGCCGTTTACGTCTATAAGAATCGTGTCTCCGGGATTTACTCCGCCCTCAAGAATGAGCCTTGCGCAAAGAGTCTCCACCGTCTTTTGAATGTAACGCTTGAGAGGGCGGGCTCCGTAGACCGGATCGTAGCCGCGTTCAGCTATATTGTCCACGGCGGGCTCCGTGAGTCTTACCGTGATCTCCTTCGGCTCAAGCCTTCGGTTAAGCTCGTCGGTCATAAGCCCTATGATCCTTCCGATATTTTCTCTTGTCAGAGGCTTGAACATTATTATCTCGTCAAGCCTGTTCAGAAATTCCGGTCTGAAGCTGCTTCTCAGCTCCGACATGACAAGCTCTTCACATTCGGGACTTATACTGCCGTTTGCTTCAATACCTTCAAGAAGATGCGCCGAGCCTAAATTTGAAGTAAGAATTATGATGGTATTTTTAAAATCGACCGTCCTTCCCTGAGAATCAGTTATCCTTCCGTCGTCAAGCACCTGTAAAAGCACATTGAACACATCCGGATGAGCCTTCTCTATCTCGTCGAACAAAACGACAGAATAAGGTCTGCGTCTTACCGCCTCCGAAAGCTGTCCGCCCTCCTCGTATCCAACGTATCCGGGAGGCGCTCCTATAAGCCTTGATACGGAGTATTTTTCCATATATTCGCTCATGTCTATACGCACCATATTGTTTTCATCGTCAAAAAGACTTTTGGCAAGAGTCTTTGCAAGCTCGGTCTTGCCAACGCCCGTCGGTCCGAGGAAAAGAAACGAGCCTATCGGCCGCGAGGGGTCTTTGATTCCCGCGCGCGAACGCATTATAGCCTCCGTGACCTTCGTAACTCCCTCGTCCTGCCCGACAACTCTTGTGTGCAGCTCGTCAGCGAGATTCAGTATCTTGCTGCGTTCGCTCTCATTCAGCCTTGTAACAGGTATTCCCGTCCACCGTGAAACGATCCTTGATATCTCCTCGTCGGTCACGCACTCGTGCACAAGTGAAAGCTCCTTCGCTCCTGCCTTCTTCTCCTGTTCGGCAAGCTCCTTTTCAAGCGCCGGAAGCTTTCCGTACTGCAATTCAGCGGCCTTTTCAAGATCATATTCGCGTTTTGCCATCTGGATACGGTTGTTTACATCCTCGATCTCCTCGCGCAGTCTGCTCAGTCTGTCCACCGAAGATTTTTCATTGTCCCACTGGGTCTTCTTTGTGTTAAATTCATCCCGCAGCTCCGCAAGCTCTGACTGAAGCTCAAACAGACGCTTCTTGCTTATTTCATCAGTTTCCTTTTTAAGCGCCGCCTCCTCGATCTCAAGCTGCATGACCTTTCTCGAAAGCTCGTCAAGCTCGGCAGGCATCGAATCAAGCTCCGTCTTTATAAGCGCGCACGCCTCGTCCACAAGGTCTATCGCCTTATCCGGCAGGAACCTGTCGGAAATATACCGGTTCGACAGCTCCGCTGCGGCTACGATAGCGTTGTCGGCTATTTTTACGCCGTGGAAAACCTCGTACCTTTCTTTTATTCCCCTTAAAATGGAAATCGTATCCTCCACCGTCGGCTCGTCAACCATTACCGGCTGAAAACGCCTTTCAAGCGCGGCGTCCTTTTCTATATACTTGCGGTATTCGTCAAGCGTCGTCGCCCCGATGCAATGCAGCTCGCCTCTGGCAAGCATGGGCTTGAGCATATTTCCGGCGTCCATCGAGCCTTCCGTCTTTCCGGCGCCGACTATGGTGTGCAGCTCGTCGATAAAAAGGATTATCCTGCCCTCGCTTTTGCGCACCTCGTCGAGCACAGCCTTTAGACGCTCCTCAAACTCTCCCCTGTATTTAGCCCCCGCGAGCATCGCTCCCATATCAAGTGAAAATACAGTCTTGTCTTTAAGTCCCTCCGGCACGTCTCCGCGCACTATTCTCTGCGCCAGTCCCTCGGCTACCGCGGTCTTGCCGACGCCCGGCTCCCCGATAAGCACGGGATTGTTCTTTGTTTTTCTCGAAAGAATGCGGATGACATTGCGGATCTCAGAATCCCGGCCGATAACGGGATCAAGCTTCTGCTCCCCCGCGCGCTTTACAAGGTCCACTCCGTATTTGTTCAGCGTGTCGTATGTCGCCTCCGGATTATCCGAGGTGACCTGTCTGCTGCCCCTGACCTCGCTGAGGGCTTTAAGGAAGGACTCCCTGGTTATTTTATAACGCCCTAAAAGCTCCTTAACGCCCTGATTTGGATACTTAATCATTGTAAGAAAAATATGCTCGACAGAAACATACATATCTCCCATTGCTTTTGCCTCGTCCTCGGCGCAGAGAAGCACCTTGTTGAGCGCCTGACTTATATGGAGCTGTACGTCCCCCGAAACCTTGACCTTCCTCTCAATAAGTCTCTCTGCCTCATTTTCAAACGCGTCGGCGTCAACTCCCGTCTTGACTAACAGCCCCCTTATCAGGCTGTCCTCAAGATCAAGAAGCGCGCACAGGAGATGCTCCTCGTCCACCTCCTGATTGCCGTATTCATACGCAAGCTTCTGACTGTCCTCCAGCGCTTCGACCGAATTCTGCGTAAATTTCTGTATATTCATAATCTGTTCCTCCGTTTCTGCGTTTACCGACCGCAGCCGTCATCGTATTATCTGATTACGGGCGGCTGCGAGGCTGCCATACGGCTGCTGTTTTTTTGTTCTATCTGTAATATAACACATATCTTTAAAATGTCAACATCTTTTTTTTTTTACGCCGTCAGCGGCAGTTTTCCCTTGCCAATAAATTTCTTTAGTCTTATAATTATTTCCATGAACATATACAATATAATTATAACGGCAATTTTAATAATAATTCTCGTGTGCGGCGTTATCGTCGGGATCAAAAAAGGACTTCGGCGCTCGCTTCTGTCGCTTGCCTCGAATGTGATCGCGGCGCTTGCGGCATTCGGGCTGGCGAGACTTTTCGCGTCGGCGCTCGGCAAAAACGCGGCAAAAATCTTATCGGACAGAATAACCTCCTCGGTCTCGTCAGGTACGGCAGGAATGCTTGCTCTTCCCGATATCTCCGTATGGTACCTTACGGCGGGACGCGTTATATTAAGCGTGGCAATATTTGCGTTTTTTTATCTTGCTGTATTTCTCCTGCTGAAAATACCGATAAACATTATTGTCAAAAAATATCCTGCCAAGAAAGGCAAGTCCGGGGAGCCTAAGGTAATATCACCCGTTATACGGGTATTTTCGGGACTGATGACATTCATACTTATCCTCTCGCCCGCTGCCGCTCTCTGCGGCAGACTTGACAGCGACAGGATAGATTCATACAAATACGTTTCAGCAGCGCCCACCAAAGATATTACTAAGATCGCCCGCTATCCCGTAGTAAAAGCGGCTTCGGCGGCAGGAGGAGGCGCTTTCTTCAACGCGCTTACGGCGTTTGACCAAAACGGCGTACATATACTTCCCTCCGACGAGATCGGCTACGCGGCGGAATTCGCTTTCAACTCCTATGACGTATTTTCTTTTGAACAAACGGATATGAACGAAACCGAAAGCTCGCTGCTTAAAATCGACGGCGCGCTTAACGGCTCCTCGCTTCTCGCCCCGTCGATAGGCGCCGCCGTACCTTACATGGCTTCGCAATGGCTCGAGGGCAAATCCTGTATGGGCGTCAAAATAAAAATTCCCAAAGGCAGGGCCGGAACAGTCGTCCGCAAAATTCTCGAAAAAATAAGCAATTGGAGCGCCGAAGACGTAGTGAGGGATTTCGCTCTGCTCGCCGAGCTTATGAAGCTTCTTCAAAGCAAAGAGCTGAACGCCGATATGTCCGCCAAAGAGCTTCTCAACGCTTTTGCGGACAGGGAATACGCCAAAGAAATTTTCACCGCTCTCGGCAGTAATCCCGAATTCAGAGAGGTCCTTCCCGATCTGATCTATTCGGGAATCGGAATGGCAATGGATGAGATCGGGGCAAAGCTTCCAAAAGAATACGACGCTGATAAGGTGCTGTCGTCGCTGACTAAAGAGCGTATCGAGGAAGAGGCCGTTATCTTTTCTGATATAGCAGCGTCTTTTTCTGATATCTACCGCTCAAACGGCAGTATAAAGCCCTCGTTCATGACCGCCGACCAGCAGACGCAGGTAAAGGAAGCGATAAGCGGCATAAAGGACAGTCAAGTTCTTGACAATGAAACCTCCAAGAGTGTTATAAACGCGCTTGAGGATGTTTTTGCGCAGATAAAAAAATAAGTTTAACGGAGAACACAGTATGAGCAAAAAAATACTCGCGCCCGTATTTACGGACAACATGGTGCTTCAGCGGAACAAAAAAATAAAGCTTTGGGGAAAAGCCGCCGCAGCGTCACGAATCAGTATAACTCTCGGAGAGGCAAGCGTCTTTGTAATGTCGGACGATGGCGGCGCGTGGAGCGCCGAGCTGCCCCCCATGCAGGCCGCCGACGGTCTTACGCTTACCGCCTCGGACGGTATTTCCGATATCACGCTCAATAATATCGCCATAGGCGAGGTATGGCTTGCCGGAGGACAGTCCAACATGGAATTTGAGCTTTCCAACTGTACCGACTGGGAACGGATAAAAGCGGCGCCTTGCCGTAAAGTGAGATTCTTCTATACTCCCAAGCATGACTTTGAGGACGAGGCCTATTTTGCCGACTGGGAAAGCGCTCAGTGGCAGCTTACAGAAAGCGATTATTTCCGCACGTGGTCGGCGGTCGGATATATTTTTGCCGAAAAACTTGCGGCGGCGCTGGATGTCACGGTAGGCGTTATCGGCTGTAACTGGGGAGGCACCTCGGCGAGCGCGTGGATGAGCCGCGAGGCGATTCTTTCCGATGACAGCACGCGCATATACATCGACGAATATGATGAACGCAATAAAGGGATTTCCCTTGAGGACCAGAAAAAGGAATATCTGGAATATCTCGAATACGAATCGGCGTGGGACGAGCGCAGCGCCAAACTTTACGAAGAAAATCCGGACACGGAATGGTCCGAAGCGTTAAGGATATGCGGCGAATGCAAATGGCCCGGTCCCATCAACAGCTTTAACCCGTTCAGACCGTCCGGCCAGTACTCTCAGATGCTGCGGCGGATCTGCCCCTATACTCTTTGCGGCTTCATATACTATCAGGGAGAAAGCGACGACCACCGTCCCCGCGCGTATCAGGCGCTCTTTACCTCGCTCATAAAGCTTTGGCGCAAAGACTGGCAGGACGACGGGCTTCCGTTCATAATAACGCAGCTTCCGATGCACCGTTACAGCGCCGATCCGGATTTCAAGAACTGGCCGATCATCCGCGAGGCCCAGCTTAACGTATTCAAGTCGCTCCCTAATACCGGAATCGCTGTAATCCCCGACTGCGGACAGTACAACGACATTCATCCGGTAAACAAAGGTCCGGTAGGCGAAAGGCTTGCTCTTCAAGCCCTGTGCGGCGTGTATCATGTCCTGGACGAAACTGAAGCGTTCGGTCCTCTTTACTCTTATAAAGAAATACGCGGCAATGTTCTTGAAGTCTTTTTTGAACACGCCCAAAACAGGCTGAAACTCAGAGGCGAACCCGAATATTACGAAATTGCCGGAGCGGACAAGATCTTTTATCCGGCTGACATAAAAGTTAAAAATTCTTCGGTTGAATTTACCTCGGACAAAGTAAACTCTCCCATGTACGCAAGATACTGTTGGAGCAATTACTGCAATCCTACCCTGTACGGAACGAACGGACTTCCGGCGTCGCCTTTCAGAACCGACGCGGACGACGAAACAGAGCTGGACGTCGGAGCCGCCGGGGTACAGCAGAAGCTTGAGCTATAACGCTCAGGCTTCTTTTTTTGATGCCGACGATTCTCAAAACACCTTTCGCAGCAATTTATCGTCCGGTTAATCTCCGCGCAATATTCTCCGCCCATTTTTTTCACTGAC
>CAJTON010000001.1:63423-72897 GCA_910577605.1 uncultured Butyrivibrio sp. | reverse complement strand
ATTGCATTCTGACGAATTTTGTCATATAATGGTCGGGAGGCAGGTGAGGGAATTGATTCGCAGATATCTTGATATGAATGTATATGAAGCGTTTCAGAAGCGCTTGGACTATATCTTCAGCGAATTTGACAATATATATATTTCATTCAGCGGGGGAAAAGACAGCGGACTTCTGTTAAATCTTGTGCTTGATTATATGAAAGCACATAATATAGAACAAAAAATCGGGGTGTTCCATCAGGATTTTGAGGCTCAGTATTCGATTACGACTAAATATGTCGAGGCAACATTTGAGAAAAACCTTGACAGGATCGAGCCTTACTGGGTCTGCCTGCCTATGGCTACAAGAACTGCTCTAAGCAGCTATGAAATGTACTGGTATCCGTGGGACGACGCAAAGGAGGACGTCTGGATAAGACCGATGCCGGACAAGCCCTATGTCATAAATATGAAGCGCAACCCGTTCTATTACTACAAATACAAAATGCATCAGGAAAATCTGGCGAAGCAGTTCGGCAGATGGTACAGGGAGATACACAGAGGCAGAAAGACCATATGTCTGTTAGGTACCAGAGCTTCGGAATCCCTGCACCGCTACAACGCGATACTGAACAAAAAAAACGGCTACGAGGGAGCCTGCTGGATCTCCAAGATGTTTAAAAACGTATGGTGCGGCTCTCCGCTTTACGACTGGAGCGTAAACGACATATGGACAGCCAACTACAAATTCGGCTACGATTACAATCCGCTTTACGATCTGTACTACAAAGCCGGCTTAAAGCCGGAACAGATGCGCGTCGCCTCTCCTTTTAACGATTACGCGAAGGACAGTCTGCATCTTTACCGTATACTTGAGCCCGAAACATGGGTAAGGCTCCTCGGACGCGTGCGCGGCGCGAATTTTACGGCGATTTACGGCAAGACCTCCGCGATGGCTTACAGGAACATTAAGCTGCCGGAGGGACACACATGGAAATCCTACACGCAGTTTCTTCTCTGCACTCTCCCCAAGCGTCTAAGAAAAGGTTATGTGGAAAAATTCCGTACCTCCATAAAATTCTGGCACGAAACCGGAGGCGGTCTGTCCGAGGAAACGATAAACGAGCTGACGGAAAAGGGATATAAGATAAAGAGAAACGGAGTATCCAATTACACGCTGGACAAGAAGTCCCGTATCGTATTTGTGGAAAAGATTCCCGACGATACCGACGACATTCTTTCGACCAAGGAGATCCCAAGCTGGAAGCGTATGTGCGTATGCATACTGAAAAACGACCACGCCTGCAAAACCATGGGCTTTGGCGAGACCAAAAAGCAAAGAGAACGAATTGAAAAAATCAAAAAAAAATACAAAAGTCTGGAGGCGCTGTAAATGGAATTTACCAGTCCTGTTTATAATGTAAGACCTGTGCCGATCGAAAAGATCGTGCCGAATACATACAATCCGAACGCGGTCGCGCCGCCCGAACTCAAGCTGCTTTACGACAGCATCAAGGAGGACGGCTACACGATGCCGCTCGTCTGCTATTATTCGTCCAAAGAGGACTTGTATGTTATAGTTGACGGTTTCCACCGCTACCGTGTGATGCTTGAACACAAGGACATATATGAACGCGAAAACGGAATGCTTCCCGTTTCCGTCATAAACAAACCCCTTGATCAAAGAATGGCAAGCACGATACGCCACAACCGTGCGCGCGGCGCCCATGACGTCGATCTTATGGGAAATATCGTCCGCGAGCTTCACGACCTCGGACGCTCCGACGCATGGATATCAAAGCATCTCGGCATGGATAAGGACGAAATACTGCGCTTAAAGCAGATAACCGGACTTGCTTCTCTCTTCCGCGATGTGAAATTCGGACAGGCATGGGTGCCGGAGGAGCCGGAGAAGGACGATGCAGAACAGGAAGGACAAATTGCACAGAACCTTTAAGCCCGCGCTTTCACCTGCCGAATCGCATAGCCCGCTATTTTTTTGCAACATAAAAGCCATGCCTGCGAACACCCCCTTAAACAAAAATACAGCCGCCCGATTCTCAAAAAAATCAGGCGGCTGTGTAACAGTTATTGAGTTCAGCAAAACGGTATCTGACACATTTCCAATCTCAGTTCATAAAATTGTTTCACCCAGCAAGGATAGCTTTTATAAGCACCTTCTTCCTTGATTTTACAAAGTGTTCTTTTCCCGATTCTTCTGTCCAGTATAGCAAAGATTCGTATAATATAGTTGTCGCTGTATAAAGCATCCATAATTGGCATTTGCAAAAATGATGTCGCAGCCGACAGCAAGTCCATGTCGCACCAAGTTGCGTTTACGTCCCATTTTTTCTTTAGGTCTGAATCATTATAATCCCATACGCCTGTTTCTTTCCAGAGCTCATTCAGATCGTCGTCCTGACGATACATCTCAATCCACGAAAAGCAAGCTATTTCCCTGTTATCTAAACGAATAGCCGCCCTTCCATAGGAATTACGGACCTTATGATAGCGGGTCAAAAAATATGATATACGTCCTTTGCATTCGTCACACAATAAATCCGATAATTGTTTGTTTAAGCCAGTCCATGATTTATAGTGATTCAAAAAAATATGTCCTCCGCAAATTCAATATCACCAGTCGGTCCGTTTAACAAACCACCGGCTCAAATTCCAGTCTGATCCTCGGAAGCTCCTTCATCTCGTAATAATAATTGGTCTGCCAGTCCTCTCCCTGCGACGGGTCGTTCTCGCCAGTGGCGGGAGGCGCGAAGATATTAAGCATTACGGTCTTAGGCTCCTTTATTCCGCCGTCAAAGAAAGCCGGCATAAAGTCAACATATTTAACGCCCGGAGCTTTGTAGAACCACTGTCCGTTGATCTCCATCATAAGATTCGCTTCGGCAAGGCTGCCTTCAAAATACGCCTCGGCAAAAACGGGGTCCGCCTCAAGGGAAAGCTCGATTCCAAGCCCCTCAGAATCCTCGGAGCCGCCCCAGCGGAGCTTTGCGGGGAGAACGCACTCGCCCTTATCCTCAATTCCCGGCTTGAAGAAATCCTCGTTTATCATATCCTTGTAATACTTAAGGATCGGCTGCTCGATTCCTACATCGCTGTTGTTGGGGTCGGTTATCTCAAGTCCGAGCCTTCCGTCGTCACGGAACTGATAGAAGGTAAAGCCCGAAAGCCATCTGTCAGGGTCTTCTTTTATGAAATCGCAGAACTTCTTTACATCGTTAAGCTGCTCGAACGGTCCCGTAACGTCGCCGTCCGCGTTGAACTCCGAAATCAGCATGGGCTTTCTCACACCGCCGTTAAGATATGTAAAGCGGTCGAAGCTGCGCTTTGTCAGATCGTATATAGCTCTGGGGTCCTTGCGGTGATGCTGGCTGTTTTCCTTCAACGCCACCTCGTAGGGCCAGCCCCAGTTCAGCGACAAATACTGGTCGATCGACCATATGTCTGCCGCCTTTAAGGTCTGCGCAAATTCCTTTTCCTTCTCTATCTGCCCGCCGTCAGGCTCTAAACCGCCGATACAAGTGATCGTCTGCACATTGGGAGCGTATTCCTTAACAATGTTCACAAACCTCACGAAAAAGTCCGCAACACCCTGATAATCCGTTCTTTTGGTAAAAGAGAACCAGTCTCCCGTAGCCTCGTGATTAAGACGGAGCATCATGCGTCCGTAATTGCGCAGATCCTTCGCTATGGCTATTATATGCTCGTCGCTGACATTAGGATCGCAGGTCAGTGTAAGCACTACGTCCTGACCGTGCCTTCTTATATCCCTCATGCAGGTGAACGGCTCTCCCTCGGTATTTCCTCCAAGGCCGCCCCTGTACGGAAAATAATCGTCATAGGGATAATCCCACTGAAAAGAAATATCGCTGTCCTTGCACGCTTCGCTGACGCGGGCGGGCCACTCCTTGTCAAGCGGATAATAGCAGTACATAATATTGATCGCGCGGTGGGGCCTTCCAAGCTTTCTCAGAATATAGTCCTGATTAACATAAAACCCCCTCTCGCTGCCGTCGCCCAGATCCACCGCAAACTTCGCGGGGGTAAGCTGTGTTTTAACAAGTCTGTTCATTTTTTTCCTCCTGATAAAAAAGTACGCCTAATGTTCCCGGTCCGCAGTGGCTTGAAATTACGCCTCCCGCGCGGGTTTCGGCAATATTAGTAAAATGTCCCAGTCCGGTCAGGTATTCCCTTACTTTTGACACGATATCCGGCTTACAGCCCGAATGCGTTATGAAAACCAGACCCGGATCGGCATTAACTAACTTCTGTTCCATGTCCTTTACATATTTAAGTATGACCTTCGACGGAGTTCCGCGGTATTTTTTACCGACGTGCATCTCGCCGTCCTTTACGACTATCTCCGGCTTAAGCCCAAGCATATTGCCTATAAGCGCCGTGACCTGACTGCACCGCCCGCCCCGCGCAAGATAGGTGAGAGTATCGACCACAAAGCTCGCGCATACGCTGTCCCGCTCTTTGCTGACCGCCTCGATTATCTCGTCCTGCGTACAGCCCGCCCGCGCCATCTCGCACGCCCTCACTATCTGAAGGCCTATTCCGGTCGACAGATTGCGCGAATCGACTACCTTCACGTTGTCAAAGCCCGCCTCCACCGCCACGCAGCGCACTACGTCGCAGGTCGAGCTCATTTTTGAGGATATTCCGAAAAAAATAACCTCTCTGTCCTTGTACCTGCTTATTATGTCCAGAACCATTTGAGCACTTACCGCCGCCGTTTTGGGCGTCGTCCGGTTCGCGTCCGCCCAGCGGTATATTTCGTCGGGAGTGATCTCCGTACCGTCGTAATAGCTCTTGTCGCCCATGATGATACTGAGCGGAATAATCGTTATGTCATATTTGTCGATAATTTCCCGCGACAGATCGCAGGTGCTGTCTGCAATAATCTTAACCATGAATATACCTCCGTTTTTGCTTAGATTATTACCGCCCGGCCAAATTATATTCCGACTCGCTTTCCTTTTGTATCAACTCGTATGCCTCAATATACGAAAGCCCTGTTTTTCTGCATATCTGAGCCACGCTCTCATACTCGGGATAAAAAAACCTTTTGCCTGACAGACCGCATACCTTCACCTGCGCCTCGCCGACGGAAGTCCTGACATTTATGATTTGGCGTTCAAGCACCGTGCGCTCCATTCTGACTCGCCTTATCCCTATCGTAGTCGTATTGTTGAAAATAATTTCCTCCAAAGACTTTATATCAGCTTCGTCGCATATGACCGTAAGCTCATATGCGGGGCGGTTCTTTTTCATAAAAACAGGTGTACAGTGGACCTCCTTCGCGCCCGCCTTGTACAAAAGCTCCTGCGTAAAACCAAGCGCCTCTCCGCCGCAATCGTCAATATCGCTCTCAAGCCTGTAAACGCTGTCCTCCCGGGCATCGGCAACCTCCTCTATGAGCATCGCGCGCACAAAGCCCGGCAGAGCGTAGCTTCTTTTACCCGCTCCCATTCCCGTTCTTCTGATTATATACTTTTCGGGAAGCGTACGGTCGGTCCTTACCGCCGCCGCGATCGCGGCTCCCGTAGGAGTCACAAGCTCGCCGGATATTCCCGTTTTTCTGAGCGTAAGCCCATGTTCCTGCGCTATATTTACGACCGCCGGAACCGGTACAGGCAGTATACCGTGCTGGCACCTGACTGTCCCGCAGCCCTCCGCAATATCCGTTATTACCGTCCTCTCAATGCCGAGGTTGTCGTAGCAGACCGCAAAGCCAACTATGTCGGCAACCGAGTCAGACGCTCCGACCTCGTGGAAATGCACCTCGTCCTCGCTCACTCCGTGAGCCTTTGACTCCGCCCTTGCCAGTATTCCAAAAATCCTTAACGCAAGCGAACCCGCGCCGACGGTAAGTCCGGCGTTCTCTATTATCGTCTTTATTTCCTTAAAGCTTCTGTGCTCATGGTGATGAGTATGTCCGCGCCCATGAGCCTCATGCGAATGTCCGTGCTCCTGTTCGCTTTCCGCGTCATGCCCGTGTCCGTGTCCATCAGTATCATGTGTATGCCCGTAAAGATACTCCATATCATGGTCGTATCCGTCATGCTCCGACCCTGTCATAACGTTGAAGTCCGTACATTCAAGTCCGCTTTTACTGACCTTTGAAACGACCGCCTTAAGACCTTCGATCCCCAAGCCGTCCAAAGCACGCATAAGGACCTCCTCGTCAGCACCCAGACCTAGCAGAGCCGCAACGCTCATATCGCCGCTTATTCCGCTTTCGCATTCAAGATACAGTATTTTCCCCATTACGGACCCCCATTCTGTTTATCTGCGTGGCGATATAGCCCGCCCCGAAGCCGTTGTCTATATTCACGACCGCTATCCCGTTCGCGCAGGAATTTATCATGGTAAGAAGCGCTGAAACGCCGCCGAAGCTTGCTCCGTATCCCACCGAGGTCGGCACCGCTATCACCGGCTTGTCTACAAGCCCGCCTATGACGCTCGCAAGAGCGCCCTCCATGCCTGCCGCCGCCACGATACAGTTGGCGGCATGCAGCCTGTCAAGCTGCGCGAGAAGCCTGTGAATGCCGCACACGCCCACATCATAGATCCTATCAACAAAGCTCCCGAAATACTCCGCCGTCTGAGCCGCCTCCTCCGCGACGGGAATATCGGCGGTCCCTGCGGTACACACCGCTATCCGGCCTTCAAGCTCTTTCGGAGCCGATATCCTGACAACGCGCGACAAGCCGTCGTATTCTGTCTGCGGATACGCGGCGCGAAGCATCTCATACTGCTCCTTTGAGGCGCGCGTTCCCATGACCTCGCCCTCCGCTTCGTATATCCTGCCGAATATCTCAAGCAAGTGGCTGTCGGTCTTGCCCTGACAGTAAATGACCTCGGCAAAGCCCGAACGCACCTTGCGGTGAGTGTCAAGCTTCGCAAACCCCATTTCTTCAAAAGGCTCGCGCTTTAACAGGCTTTCCGCCTCGTCAATGCTTATCTGTCCGTTCCTCAGTCTCTCAAGAATATCTCTTGTCTGCAACTTCGCTCTCACCGCCTAATTATTTTTCATAAATACAAAGGATTTAAATTCAAAAAGATTCCGTCCGGCAAACATATCGCTGGTCCAGCCTGTATAATCCGTTTCGACCTTGAAAAACAGCGCGTGCCGTCCGGTCACGTTCTTAACAACTGTTTTGACAACGCCGCCGTCGCGTCCGATAACGCACTCCCCGATCTCTTCGCCGTCCTCCGAATCGATAAAGATCTTCATTCTTGAATCGCAGCCCGTCCCGTTTACATACGCCGCAAATTCCATTGTTTCGCTCGAAAAATCCTCTCCGAAATCAAAATATTTATAACCTAACACCGTACCGTCCGTTATTCCGGCGACAACACGCTCAAACACGTTTTTCTCCGTAACCATGGCAGTGCCGCCCTTTATCACGCACGCCGCCTCCGCCGGAGTTATGCGGTAAGGAGAAAGAGATTCCTCAAAGCCCAGCGAGGTCATCTCCACGGGCTTTATAGTCCCGTCCGACTCAAATTCTATCCGCTCGACGCAGCCTCTTCTCGACATGATAGTGCCGTTTGTCATTCTATGGTAAAAAACGTACCACTGCCCGTTAAGCTCCGCCACGGAACCGTGATTGTTGCCTCCGGGATAATCGATGCCGTTGTCAACTATCCATCCCCTGTACTCAAAAGGTCCGGTCGGAGAATCCGAAGTGGCGTACGCCAGTCTGCTTCCTCTTTTCGGCGAGTAGATAAGATAGTATGTGCCGTTTATCTTACGCGGCGAGCATGCCTCAAAAAACAGCTTGTCATTCTCGTCAAAACCGCCCTCTGTCTGCTCCCTGCACGGAATTATATGCTCTATCTCGCTGCCTCCGATTATTTCATACATATTACCGCTGTTTACCTCAGCCATAAAAGAACGCTCGAAACCGCAGTATATATATGTGCGCCCGTCGTCGTCCACAAGCACGCCCGGGTCTATGAACCAGCCGTTGCAGCATATCTCGTCCGACATCGTATAGCTGTACTTTGAAAGCAGCTTAAAAGGTCCCTCCGGTCTGTCGCTCACAGCCACGCAGCCCGGCGAATTTACAATATACGCGTAGAGATAATATTTTCCGTCCTTCTCCACGACGTCAGGCGCAAAAAGCTCGTTGTTCCCTCCCGTCCAGTCCGTGTCGCTCTTATGGTCCCTGTCGTCTTTAGTATGGAAAATATCGCCGTGGCAGACCCAGTCGTTGAGATTGTCAAGCGGCGCGCTCCAGCATTTGAGGACAAAGTCGCAGAATTTATTGCTGCCCGCCCGGTCATGCGAACCGTATACATATACGCGGTCCCCGAAAACGCGCGGCTCTCCGTCGGGAATATATTCCCAGAAGGGAAGATAAGGATTCATAAGTTTTCCTCCGTAATTCCGTATTTTATTTAATTCTATCAAAGCGAAAAAGAATCGTCAATTGATTTCGGGCTTTTCATTTTTATAATTAAAATATGCGGCGCAGCCGCAAAAATAGAGCGGTTCTTTGCAAACCGCCCTATTCTAAATCTGTTGACTTTTTTATGTCAAAACTAACTTCCCGCTAACGCTGTTCCCATGCAAATCCTATCATGACATCTCCTTCTCCTTTGAATGAGCCGACTCTTTTTATCTGCACATTATAATAACCTCTGCCGTATTTGCTTATCGTAGCCTGCGGAATCTCAATAATTTCAAAATTGGTTCTCGGAAGGCTTGATGCGTTTGAATACCCGGTGGAGGACGCAATCAAAGTCCCGTCTTTATACACATATACATCATAATCTGTTATATTTGTCGTGCCGTTCGCAGAAAGCGCATTCCATACGCAGGCAAGCCGAACAGGAAGTGTAGTATAATCGCAGTATATATTATAATTAAAAATTGTCGATGACGACGTAGCTTTATAAAATGTTAACCTGCTGTTTTTTGCCGTCCTGTAGCAGAATCCGGCATCAAGCACTCCGGCGCCCTCCTGATCAGAAGCTCTTGTTCCCATTACATATGACATGGAACTTCCTGCATTATATGAGGCGCTTGCCATGACCGCCGCTTTCAGGCTTTCAGGTTTTTCTTTCATATTACTGTCCCGCGCGATCATCTGAACAACGGCTCCCGTCACATGCGGAGCGGCAAAGCTTGTACCGACAGCCTCTCCTAAGGAATATATGCTGACCTTACCGGGAGCGCATACGTCGGGTTTATTGACAACGTTAACAGCCTCACGGTAAAGACTGTAATCCGTAAGCATGAACGCTCCGGTCGCTCCAGGATTTTTACCGGCGGAAATAACGGCTCCGACAGTGATGACATTTGCGCTCAATCCCAGCTGATTTATATACTGACTGTCTGCCTTCCCGTTTCCTGCTGACGCTACTATAGTTACCTTAGTGCCGTTTACAATATTGTCCATCTCCCTGGAATAAGCGTTATACTTACCATCTCCGGTTTCTCCGCAGGACAGATTTATAATC
>CAJTON010000001.1:43718-63413 GCA_910577605.1 uncultured Butyrivibrio sp. | reverse complement strand
ACACGTTGTATTTATCAATCAGATAGGAGCAATTGTTGAGCGCCTCCGACGTAGACGAGGCAGTTCTGGAATACAAAATGCAAGCCGGCGCCATTTTTCTGATTATACCGCAAACTCTCGTAGCGTGATCGCTGTCTTCTCCGCTATTTGTCTTGATTATGCTCTTGAAATCATTGCCCATAAGACCGAGCTTAGGATGTCCGGTCTCAATAACGCCTACGCGGATACCGCTTCCTGTATACCCTGCGTTCACCGCGACATCGCCGTTAACAATAGCGTAAGTGTCGTCAACCGAAGCAAAGTCCTGCAGCTTACCTTCTCCGAGGTAATCAATATAGCGGACGTCCGGATTGACCGCAAGCTTTCGTATCTGAGCGGGAGTCAGCAAAACATCCCTGATAAAAGGAGTCAATATGCCCACGCTTCCGCATATATCCTCAGGAATATCGGCAGCTTCCATAAATTCGGCATTTTTTTCAGTGTAATGTTCCTTTAATATAGCGTTTCTTTCAAAGGATATTTCCTCACGGACATCCATTACCGCCTGCTGATGAACTTCGTTCACTTCTTCGCTGAACGATGAAGTGTCGGTATTTATTATTTCAAGCTGCGTTTTCGACAGCTTTGCGCGGGAAATTGCCTGCCGCTCTACATTTTCAAGGTCAATATCGTCTATAAGCTCGATAGTCACCGGAATACGCTCATCATCTGCCGCCCCGTCAAGACGGTCGCGAAGCGCGTCGGTTATTACCGACGATGAAGCAAAACTGTCCTTTTCGGCAGGGACATCGGCGTTAATATCCGACGCGTGGGTAGACGTCGCCAAAAAAGAAACCGCAAGAAGTACGGCAAGCGTTATTGATTTGAATTTTTTCATATGTACCTCCATATATGAGAATTTTATTATGTAATTTTAAGTCTTAATAATAAGTCTAAACAACACAAGGACACGACTATCTGCCGTGTCTGAATTGTTTCTCTTTGCGCTGGTATTATGAGAGAATATACAACTTGAATTTAACGTATATATCAAACCCAACCCGCTATTCTCCCATTCACAGCATCCGATTTGTGCAAGTTTAATATGGTTTTAAAACAAACATCTTTCATCAGGCCATCGCATCACCTCCTATAATGGGATTTCAACGTTTACCAATAATACCGCAGACATATAAAAAGCTCTGCGGAATTTGTCAATACCCTATCTCTTCCGCCAACGAAAGAACTATCGCCATATGCGAAGGACATACAAAGGATTCTATCTGCTCCGCCGTCGCAAAAATAATTCCGGTCTCCATATATTTTTCATAGACATTCAAAGGCTTTACAAACTCACGGTATACGTTTTCTTTGGGCGCGCCTCCCGCTTCCGTTACCGACACGGCAAATATGCCGTCCTCGTTACCGGGGGCTTCCATTGCGCTTTCCAATACTGGAGTAACCGTAATGCATCCCATTTGAGCGTCTCCGGTATAATCATCCCATTCGTTGTCGCCGAAGCCGCCGCCCCATATGATCATCCCGGGCTTAGGCATGTCCGTCGTGTCAACATGCACCGCGCTGCCCCTGTTCAGAAAAAACGCCAGTCCGGTCACGGCAAAGCATAAGCACGCCGCCGCCAGCGCGATTTTAAAGCGTCTGTTTCTCAGCCAAACAACAGGCTTCACTACCGCAAATTCCGTAATGTGCCGATCGCTGATACCACTTATAGCGTTCATCAGCTTTTCCGTACTCATACCGTAACTCCTCTTTTCTCAAGAAATGATTTCAAGCTGGCTTTTGTTCGGGAAAGACGCACCCTTACGGTATTTTCCTTCAATCCCGACGCCTCCGATATATCTTCGTAAGAATCCATGTACCAGAACCTTCTGACGAAAATCATCCGGTTCACCTTACTTAATGTATCCAGGAACTCGTCTATATAAGACGATAACTGCGATTCGGCTATCTCGTCCTCCGCCGAATGATTGGAGGCAATGCAATCCTCCAGTTCTTCAATACACAAGTCGTAATTCCCCTTCCTTTTATATGTGGAATTATGCTTGTAGCGGTTAATCGAAACATTACGGACGATCCGGCACACAAATGCCAGCAAAGATTTTGGTCTTTGAGGCGGAATAGCATTCCACACACCTAAATACGCATCGTTCACACATTCTTCCGCGTCCGGATGGTTATTGTTCAGAATATTCATTGCCACTTTCATACATACCGGACCGTATTTATTTGACAGTTCGATTATGGCATTTTCAGAACGTTCAAAGAACAGGTCAATAATCTCGCCGTCATTCATTTCCTGTGTGACACCTCCTCATATGTAGCCTCTCTAAATATAATCTAAAGAATTTTTCCAATTTGTTACATAAAAATCCAAATTTTTACAGATAACCGGTAAAGTTTTCATAAAATAATATATCATACGGGTATCGGCAAATCTACCGCGCAGTATAAATCCTTCTTTTTTCATCTGGTATGTCCGCAATTAAATAAACTGGCTATTTTACATATTCCAATTTTTGTGCTATGATTATAAACTATGAATATGATCAATCATAATAAACAGAAAAAAATAGCGGTTATCAACGATTACACCGGCTTCGGCAGATGCTCCGTCGCGGTCGCGATGCCCGTTATCTCGCAGCTCAGGATCCAGTGCTGTCCGGTGCCGACGGCGATTTTTTCCGACCATACGGGGTTCGATTCGTATTTTTTTGACGACTATACGGATAAAATGCAGGCATACATTGACGAGTGGGCGAAGCTCGGACTTTGTTTTGACGGCATTCTCACAGGTTTTCTGGGCTCCGCAGGTCAGATCGAAACAGTGCGCAGGTTTATCGAGGATTTTCGCGGAGGCAATACAAGGGTAATCATTGACCCTGTAATGGGCGACAACGGCAAGCCGTACCCCACCTACACACCTGATATGTGCGAGCGGATGAAGGAGCTTGTGTGCCACGCGGACATTCTTACTCCTAATCTGACGGAGGCGTGCATACTGACAGACACACCCTATGCGCCGGAGAAATTCACGTCAGCCGATTACCTCTCCCTAGCCGGAAAGCTGCTTGAGACGGGCGCAGGAAAGGTCGTTATCTCAGGAATAAGCATGGGTTCGTTTATTGCGAACGCCGTCTGCGAGCAAGATAAAGCGC
The DNA here is from genome assembly GCA_910577605.1 of uncultured Butyrivibrio sp. Classification (GTDB taxonomy): domain Bacteria; phylum Bacillota; class Clostridia; order Lachnospirales; family Lachnospiraceae; genus Eshraghiella. Next base: position 60,258 of record CAJTON010000001.1, on the reverse strand, counting down.
CTTTGCTGATGCGTCAGAAACGCGTAGGTCACGAGCGGTCGGGTACGGGGGACATATTTTCAGCGATAATAGCCGCCGAGGCGGTACACGGAACTGATTTTGCGCAGTCCGTACGGAAGGCCTCGGCATTTGTAAAAAAATGTATACGAGTGACCGAGGAATTTGACATTCCTCCTACCGACGGCGTATGCTTTGAGGAAATACTTCACGAATTAAAATAAAAATAATCCCGTCCGGCGCCCGGCGCCTGGCGGAAATATAAAAGGAGAATCCAAATGACTATTTTATATAAAGTACACAACAATCTCTATGTCAATCTTACCAACAAATGCCCCTGCGCCTGCACCTTCTGCCTACGCCAGACAAGGGACAGCATGGAGGGCTCCGGCACTCTGTGGCTTGAGCGCGAGCCTTCCGCCGAAGAGATCATAGCGGATTTCGCCAATTTCAATATGGACGATTTCAATGAGGTCGTTTTCTGCGGCTTCGGCGAACCTACCGAGAGGATCGACGCTGTTTTGCAGGCTGCCCGTTATGTAAAGGATACCTTCGGCAAAAAAACGCGCATCAACACCAACGGTCTAGGCAATCTTATAAACGGCAGGGACATCTGCCCCGATATGGAGGGTCTTATCGACACGGTGTCAATAAGCCTTAACACGCCTAACAAGGAACGCTATTACGAGCTTACGCGCAGCCGTTTCGGTATCGGCTCCTTCGACGCGATGATCGATTTCGCGAAAAGCGCGGTAAAATATGTACCAAACGTGGTTATGACTACCGTAGCCACCACGATTTCTCCTGAAGAAGAAGAGGAATGCCGCAGGATATGCGGGCAGATAGGCGCAAAATACCGGATACGCCCGTGGGAGGATTGAAAACCTTAGCCTCGTAATTCAGCCGTATATACTTCTTCAACCGGGAACGTAATTTTTACCAAGCCAATGGAAACAAATTCCCCGCTCATTTTTTTGAACTCACGCAGTATCAGATCGCTTGCCTGAAAAAAAGCTTCGTCCTTATCCTCCCCCGTGAGCGCGACTGCGCAATGCGGCACCCACCGATCAGGAAGGTACCACTCATAACCGTTTGTGTCGAAATCACGCAGACATTCGTGAAGTTCTCTCTGAAATTGATACATACGGCTGTTCATTACAGGCGATACAAAAATCGTTTTAGTATCGTTAAACATTCCCACCGAACCGATGTATGCGGGCATCACCTGATGATTTCCCGCAAATGAGGTTAATTTTTCTATGCACAAAGCCTCATCCACATCATTGAAGCACGCCAGAGTAAGATGAGGTCTTGTTTTATACTCCAAAAACCTTGTGCTGATTTCCTTGTCGGCAATCATCTTTGCCAGTTCAAAAAGCTTGTTTTCCGTATTTTTATCGTAATACAATTCTACCGCGTATTTCATAATATCATCTCCAAAATTCCCACAGTCTTCCGAAGGACAATATCGCCCGCCTTCCCTCGGAGGTAAGGCTTCCGTTAAGCACCCACATTAAGGTCTGCGAAGCGACGAGAATCAAGCATATAACGCACGCAAGGACCATAAGCCTGTTCAGATGCTTCTTTATACTCTCTCCGGCCCTGTTGTAGATCATAAACGCGATTATCAGCGCTCCCGTGAGGAGCTGCCATGCGAAATCGACGCAGTAACGCGCCCCGTAACCGCTCTCCCATATCGAAGCAATTATCACGGCGGGGGCAAGCAGACAGCAGACGATTATTATAAGAACGTACATCCTTTTTTCCTTGCAGCCGCTCAAACGGTACGCCTTGATGCCGTAGCCGTAGGAAAAAATCGGCAGAGCCTTCCAAAGCAGCCCTATCGCCGTGGCTGTCGCCACAAAATAATACCCGTTAGGATGGAACTTGTCCACCGACGACGGAATTATAAACGGGAAATCCTGACTGAACCAAGGAAACGCGAAAAGATAGTTCCAAAAGCCTATCGCGACAAAATGAGTATGGTACTCCGCCCTTGTAAAGTCGTTTATCGTCAGCGAATACTGTATTCCGAAGTCCAAAAACGAGCCGAAGCGCGCGTAATTGTACCACATCTGAAAACCGCCGAACAGCACGAACGGAAGAAGCGCGCAAAGCCAGTAGGGTATATAATATCTCGCCTTGCCGCCTCCCTCGTAGAGCGCTTTCTTTCTTTTAAAGCCAGCGTACACAAAAATAAGAGCCGCCACGCAGTACACCGCCAAGGTGGGCCTCGACAGCACGCCAAGACTCAGAAATGCTGTTGCCGCGGCAAGTCTTGCGTTGCTTATTTTCCCCTCGCCCACAACATTGGAGCTTATCAGGAAATACGCCCCCGCGGTCACGCACGCAAAGCCGCAGGTCTGGGCTATCTCATAGAAATTTTTCAGATTGAAGCAGAACCATATCCCGCTTACAAGCTGCATCATAAAAAGCCCCATGAGCACGAGGGACGACCTTGTTCTGCCCAGAAATTTGCGCACAAGGCAAAGATACGTCTTGGTGAGGAAAAATATACCGATGCACCCGAAAAGCCATATCGCCCACACCGAAGGAAAATAATATCCCGTCAGCTTATGGTACGGCAAAAATAAGGCAAGAACGGGGGCAACTCCGTAATAAGAATAATATTTGCCCTCGTACAGCAGATGATCCCACGGATAACTGCCTATATCGTCTCTCTGACTCCAGTCATACGGGTTCTCAAGCTCAAGGAGCTTATCGTTCATATCTATGAGCAGGTCGGTGCGCCCCGCCTCGAAAGCGTCCACGATTTCCTGCGTGATCTGATTTCCGTGTTTTGAAGTGAAGTCGTCCGCAATCGTGTTATCGGAGGTCGCCCACCTGACCGAATTGGTCATCATAAGCGCGGTCAATATGAGTACGCCCGTAAGACAATAAGCGCATATTTTAACGATCTCTTCGTTCTCCTCAAACGGCTTTTTAAAAATCTTTGACGCCGTCATAAGATATATGAGAACGATTCCCGCCCATATCATAAGCACTCTTACAAAAGAAAAATGTATCCCGACGGGCTTATTCAGCTTTATCCGGGATATTCCGACATAACAATTATCATCAACGGAAAAAGTAAACCTGAGCTTATGAACATTGCCCGAAAGATTTAACGGAATAACGCTGCTTTTTTCATTGCCCTTGATGACGTCAAACTCCGCTATCCCATATCTGTACTCCGCGTTGGTATCGTCCGCCGCATCGACGCTTATATGAAGGGTATCAAGTCCGATAAGGTCTATGTCGAGCGCGACCGTTCCCACAGGGATCCCGACCTCCTTAAATTCGATGACGGTCCTCCCCTCTCCCTCGCTCAGCAGCTTTTCGGCGTCAAAGTTTATCGTCTGCGCCTGAGAAAAAGGCAGTACGGTCTCCTCGTATTTTCTTCCCCAAAGGTGCATGAAATTCATATTAAAAATAAAAATTTCCGCGAAGACGCATGCCGCAAGGCTGCACAACGCAAAAACAACGCCCTTTGGGAGCCTGCCCGCAAAAGACTTCCTTTTCATACTCCCCTATTCCTTTCTTTATTTCTGCGCTGTATTTCAGCGCATAACGGTATCCTCGCAGAGGGTTTCTTTATTTCTGCGCCGTTTTTCAGCGCATAACGGTATCCTCGCAGAGCTCAAGCGTCTTGCTTAAATATCGTCAAAAGTATCGGCAAGAGACGCCCCCGGAGACACCATCGGCATTACCTTGTCGTCTTTTTCGATAACGCAGTCGATAAGACACGGAATGTCAAGGCTTACCGCCTCCCTGAGCGCAGGCTCGAACTCCTCCGCTCGTGTGACGCGGAACGCCTTCGCTCCCATGGCCTCGGCAAGCTTCACATAATCCACGCCGTCGTTTAGCACAGTATACGAATAGCGCTCGCCGTAATAAAGCGTCTGCCACTGACGCACCATTCCGAGCACATGGTTGTTCACCACTATCTCGATAACCGGAATATTATGCCTTACCGCTGTGGCAAGCTCGTTCATGTTCATTCTGAAGCAGCCGTCTCCGGCGACATTTATAACAGTTTTGTCCTTTCGCCCCATTTTGGCTCCAATCGCGGCTCCAAGTCCGTAGCCCATCGTTCCGAGACCTCCCGAAGTGATAAGCGTGCGGGGCTTACTGTATTTGTAATACTGCGCCGTCCACATCTGATGCTGTCCGACCTCGGTCGTGATAACGGCGTCCCCGTTTGTTACCTCATAAAGCTTTTCGACTATAAAAGGACCTGTAAGTCTGTCCCCGGCATACTTAAGCGGATATTCAGATTTCATTTTGATAATATGCTCCATCCACTCTTCATGTCTGCAAGTCTCAAGATTGGCGTTAAGAGCGCGCAGAATATCCTTTATATCTCCTATAACGCATGCGTCTACGCGGATATTTTTGTTTATCTCGGCAGGATCGACATCAAGCTGGAGTATTTTAGCGTTGGGAGCAAACTTTGTCGTATCTCCGGTTACGCGGTCCGAGAATCTCGCGCCTACTACTATCAGGAGGTCGCACTCCATAACTCCGAAATTCGACGTCTTTGTGCCGTGCATTCCGAGCATTCCGGTATAGTTTTCCCTTCTTCCGTCGTAAGCGCCCTTTCCCATAAGAGAATCCGCCACCGGAGCGTCAATTTTGGCGACAAACTCGTCAAGCTCGCCGCTCGCGCCCGCGATGACCGCGCCGCCGCCGACGAATACAAAGGGCTTCCGGGATTTTTTTATCATATCCACGGCAGTGCCGATCGCCTCCGGAGTTATGCCCGACTTATCCCTTGTAATTTTAAGCGGAGCCTTGGCGGTATATTCAGCGGTCTGCGCAGTAACGTCCTTTGGTATGTCCACAAGCACCGGACCGGGTCTGCCGCTTCTGGCAATGGTAAATGCCTTTCTGAGCGTGTCCGCAAGAATATTGACATCTTTTACTATATAATTATGTTTGGCAGGGTAACGCCGACTATATCTATTTCCTGAAAGCTATCCTTTCCCAGAAGCGGCACGCCCACATTGCAGGTTATCGCCACCACCGGTACGGAATCCATATACGCGGTCGCAATTCCCGTAACAAGATTGGCCGCTCCCGGACCTGACGTAGCCAGACACACTCCGACCTTTCCCGTCGCCCTCGCGTAGCCGTCCGCGGCGTGCGCGGCTCCCTGCTCATGCGATGTTAAAATATGATTTATCTCCGACGAATGTTTATAAAGCTCGTCATAAACATTCAGAATAGAACCGCCCGGATAACCGAAGACCGTATCTACTCCCTGTTCCTTCAAGCATTCGATTAAAATCTGTGAACCTGTAAGCTGCATTTTCTCTCTCCGACTTTACTTTATTTCAAGAACTGCGCCCTTGTCCGCCGAGGTTACCATTTTGGCATAACGGGCGAGATATCCCGTTGTGACCTTAGGCTCTCTGGGCTGCCATTTTGCCTTGCGCGCTTCTAACTCCGACTCGTCAAGCTTAACGTTTATCGTATTTGCGGGTATGTCGATGCTTATTATATCGCCCTCCTCAATAAGCGCGATTGGGCCTCCGACTGCCGCCTCGGGCGAAACATGACCGATCGAAGCTCCTCTTGACGCTCCCGAAAAGCGTCCGTCCGTTATAAGCGCAACGCTTGAGCCAAGTCCCATTCCCGCGATCGCGGATGTGGGATTCAACATCTCTCTCATTCCCGGACCGCCCTTGGGTCCCTCATATCTGATTACTACCACGTCGCCCGATACTATCCTGCCGCCCTTTATTGCGTCTATCGCGTTCTCCTCACAGTCAAAAACCCTTGCGGGACCTTCGTGTACAAGCATCTCCGGCACGACAGCCGAACGCTTTACAACGCAGGAATCCGGCGCTATGTTGCCGCGCAGAACCGCGATTCCACCCGTTTCGCTGTAAGGATCGTCTACAGGTCTGATGACCTCGGCATTTTTATTTACACAGCCCGCGATATTTTCGCCGACAGTCTTGCCTGTGGCGGTAATTAAGTCAAGATTTAACAAATTCTTCTTAGAGAGTTCATTCATAACGGCATATATTCCGCCGGCTTCATTAAGTTCCTCCATATAAGTATGTCCCGCGGGAGCGAGATGGCAGAGATTAGGAGTTCTCGCGCTTATCTCGTTCGCGATATCAAGGTTAAGCTCAACGCCCGCTTCTCTCGCGATCGCAGGAAGGTGAAGCATCGTATTTGTGGAGCAGCCCAGCGCCATATCCACCGTCAGCGCGTTCATAAACGCCTCCTCGGTCATAATGTCGAGCGGTCTGATGTTTTTCTCAAGGAGCTCCATGACCTTCATGCCCGCGTGTTTGGCAAGCTTTATCCTGTCGGAATACACGGCGGGTATCGTTCCGTTGCCTTTAAGTCCCATTCCTATCGCCTCAGTAAGACAGTTCATGCTGTTTGCGGTGTACATTCCGGAACATGAACCGCAGGTAGGGCAGGCGTTATTCTCGTATTCGTCAAGCTCCTCGACTGTTATTTTGCCCGCGGAATACGCTCCGACCGCCTCAAACATACTGGAAAGGCTTGTTTTGCAGCCCTTTACATGACCGGCAAGCATAGGACCGCCGCTTACGAATACCGTCGGCACGTTTATTCTCGCCGCCGCCATAAGAAGTCCCGGCACGTTTTTGTCGCAGTTGGGAACCATGACGAGCGCGTCAAACTGATGCGCGGTCGCAAGGCATTCCGTTGAATCCGCGATAAGATCTCTTGTGACAAGAGAATATTTCATTCCGATATGCCCCATCGCGATCCCGTCGCAGACGGCTATCGCGGGAACGACGATGGGAGTTCCTCCCGCCATCGCAACGCCGAGCTTTACAGCCTCAACTATTTTATCAAGATTCATATGACCCGGAATTATCTCGCTCTGTGAGCTTACGATTCCTACAAGCGGCTTTGACATTTCCTCCTTGGTAAGTCCCAGCGCGTTGAACAAAGACCTGTGGGGAGCCTGCGCCGCCCCTGATTTAACTGCATCGCTTTTCATATATTCACCTATTATAACCTTTCTTTATTTTTGCGCTGTTTTTCAGCGCATAATGGTATCCTCGCTGAGGGTTTCTTTATTATTGCACTGTTTTTCAGCGCATAATGGTATCCTTACAGAGGGTTTCTTTTATTAAATCACCCATTTTATCGGTTCCGACAAGCGTCATGCCCTCGGACATTATGTCGGACGTTCTGTAGCCGTCCTTTAAAACTTGCGCCACCGCTTTTTCTATCGCGTCCGCAGCGTCGTCAAGGTCAAAGGAATATCTTAACATCATTGCCGCCGAAAGTATCGTCGCAATCGGATTGGCAATATTTTTGCCCGCAATGTCGGGCGCGGAGCCGTGAGACGGCTCGTAAAGACCGAGCTTCGTCTTTCCGAGGCTCGCGCTTGAGAGCATTCCGATCGAGCCTGTTATCATGCTCGCCTCGTCCGAAAGAATGTCTCCGAACATATTCTCCGTAAGTATCACGTCAAACTGTCCCGGATTCATTACAAGCTGCATCGCGCAGTTATCGACAAGCATATCCGTATATGTGACCTGGGGATAATCCGCGGCCACCTCCTTGACGACCTTGCGCCACAGCCTTGAGGAATCGAGCACATTCGCCTTATCTACGCTTGTGACTGTTTTTTTTCTTTTCATGGCTATCTCGAAAGCCTTGACCGCTATCCTGCGTATCTCGTTCTCGTTGTATGTAAGCGTATCGACCGCGGTCATTACTCCGTCTATTTCCTTCGTGTATCTCTCTCCGAAATAAAGTCCTCCGGTCAGTTCCCTCATTATGACCATATCAAAACCGTCGCCTATGACCTCGTTTTTGAGCGGGCACGCGTCCTTAAGCTCGTCGTAAAGGTATGCCGGCCTCATATTAACAAAAAGCTCAAGCTCCTTGCGTATCTTTAAAAGTCCCGCCTCCGGTCTGAGATCCGGCGCTACGTCGTACCACCTCGAATTGCCGACATTGCCGCCGACGGCTCCTAAAAGCACCGCGTCACCGGATCTCGCGGTATTTACCGCCTCGTCGGTGAGCGGCTCTCCGTACTCGTCGATCGAGCAGCCTCCCATCAGAATTTTGGTATAATCAAGCGAATATCCGAATTTTTCTCCGGCGGCGTCAAGCACCTTGACTGCCTCCGCGACTATCTCCGGTCCAATTCCGTCGCCCGGAATAAGCGTTACTTTATAATTTTTCATAAAAAAATCCTTTCCTTGTTCTTGCGTCGTTTCCCCACGCATAGTGGTATACCCGCAGGGTGTCCGCTACCGCGTAAAAAACATAATTAAATAAATTTTATAACACTAAGTGCCAAAAAACAAGTCTTTTAGCCATAAAAAAGACACCATTTTCTGCCTAAGGGTAATTATAACGGAATAATTCTCCCTCGAAAATGATGTCTTTTATGCTGTTTATTTGATTTTATTTAATTTTCGGGCGCTACATAATCAAACGTTATCTGCAAAGTCTCAATATTAACAAAAGTGGTCTTGTCAATGATTACGGGAGCCGCATCAGTCAGATCACCGTCGGCGCAGTGCGCGTCCTCCGGAAGACTGCTTACCCATTCGTTTATAAGATTCACTCTCGTGCAGTGCTTGTCGTCCGAAGCCGTATAGGGTTTTGCCGTCAGCGTATAAGGCTCTCCGTTAAGAAGCACCTCCTTTATCTCGATAGAATAACCGGGATAAAGGTCCTCTCCGTAGGCAACCGCAAGCGCTGAAAAGGTCACGCTTGACGCTTTGCCGCCCTCAGTCTTGGTAAAATCAAGCCCTACGGTATAGGTTCCTGCTCCGTCCACCTTTACGTCCGTCGCCTCAAGTCCTGCCGCGCAGTCTCCGGGATTGTACTTGTCACCGACGCTGTAGGACATATTGCCGCCGTTCCACATTATCCAAGCAGTTGCTTCAACTTCATTTGGATCTACGGTCTCCTTTTCTCTTTCCTTGGGAGCGTTCTCGATCGCGTCAGCCATTCTCTTGTCGATTTCGGCAAGCATCTCGGACTCGTCCTTGGCGGCTTCTTTTTCCCTCGCGCGCTCCGCAAAAAGAGAAGCAAGCCCGTCATCCGCCACTTTACAGTCTTTTTTGCTGTAAAAATCGCTTCTGTCCCACAATACCGGACAAAGGTTATATTTGTCGCAGTTATCAAGAAGATTGGTAAAGTAGGCGAGCATATTTTTCTTATACTCCCCGCCTGAAGTAGGAAGAGCGCCGTACTCTCCTATTATAACGCCAAAGCCCTTGTCCGTGAACTTAGTAAGCTTGGCAAGCTCCCTGTTCATCGCCTCGTATTCCGACTTGATTCCCCAGTCAGCCTGATCGTCGCTTCCGCAGTAATTCCACGGGTCGTAATAGTGTACCGAAACCATCAGCTTTCCTTGTGCGGTGTCGGTGGGCATCACAAACTTGTCGTTGCAGGTATCGTTTATATTCGTATTATAACCCGCTATAAGAAGATATCTGTCGGCGTTTTTGCCGCCGGAAGCCCTTACGAGATCGACAAAGGTCTGATTTATCTTGTTGGTGGTCTCATAGCATTCCGTCTCGGTGAGGGAGCCGCTGTCGGCGGCGAGCTTGTTGGTATTGTCGTTAAGGCTTCTTCCAAGCTCCTCGTTGGCGGATTCAAGTATAAGATGCTCGTCATAATCCTTGTATTTCTCCGTAATCTGCTTCCACATCTCCGTGTACATCTTCATCGCGGTATCTCTTGTCTCCTGAGTGGCGGAGCCGAACATTCCCCACCAGCCGCCGTCCCAGTGATCGTTGACGATAACGTACATATCCGCCTCTATCGCCCATTCGATTATCTGTCCCACACGGTCAAGGTACGCGTCCGCGATCTTGTAGTCGCCTTTTTCATAGTCCATCGCGTTTGTCCACGCCACGGGAACGCGGATAGTATCAAAGCCCGCCTTCTTCATGCCCTGAATCATCTCTTTGGTGGTCTCGGGCTGTCCCCACGACGTTTCGTAGACCTTTACGGCAAGTCCTGTTCCCTTGTCGCGCGCGCCGTACGCCTCCATCGTATTTCCGAGATTGATTCCGTTTCCTAACTTCTTTACAAAATCAAGCGAAGTTTCCTTATCCCCTCCCGGATCGGTTCCTTCCGTTGTGCCTTCCGTTTTGTTCTCCGTGCTTCCCTCGGTAGCCTTATCCGTCGTGCTTCCCGACGAACTTTCCTTTTTTCCGCACGCCGCCGAAGCGAAAGCCATGCCGAAAACCAGCGAGAGCGCAAGCGCAGCCGCCAAAATCTTTTTACCTTTCATATGTACCTCCTTTTGAATAATATACTTCCGGAATCTCTTTGACTTATTTTTGCGGACCCCGGAAACCTGTCTTTGATTATACACATTTTCTGTCGGACACGATATAATTATTGTATGCAAAATAAAATTTATGTCCCGTGAATTGCAAAAGAAACCCGTATACTCCGGCACAGGATTTCGCGACAAAAACATAATGCCCCGCTTAAGACAGCAGGGCACCGTTTTTGTTTAAAAAGAGATCCAGCCTCCGTCAACGGGCATTATCACGCCGCTGATATAAGAGGAATCGTCGCTTGCAAGAAAAAGAGCGGCGTTCGCTATGTCCTCCGATTCGCCCTGCTCCGGAGCAAGCCCCAAAACCTTGCTTATCTTCTGATAGCCCTCGCCGTCCGGCATTCCCATAACCGAGCCTATCTCCGTCTTTATACCTCCGGGAGCTATAACGTTGCAGCGTATTTTATCCTTCATATACATAAACGCGGTATTCTTGCTCATCGCGTTGAGCGCAGCCTTGCTTGCTCCGTATACGGGTCCCGCCGCCTGATGCATTGAGCCGACCGACGAAATATTGATGATATTGCCGCCGTTTCCCTGTTCAAGAAATACCTGACAAGCCTTTCTCATAGCCGCAAAAGGTCCGTAGACATTGATGCCGAATACATACTCGTACTTCTCGTCCGAAGCCTTGGCGATCGGAGCCATATCGTCCATAACCCCGGCGTTGTTGACAAGAATATCGAGCTTGCCGAATTCCTTGACCGCGCAGTCGATCATAGCCTCGTCGTCCTCTCTTTTGGAAACGTCGCCCCCAAAAGCAACTACCCTGCCCGGAGCGTCCTTAAGACTTTCTACAAGGCTGTCAAGCCTGTCCTTACGTCTTGCTACGGCAACCACCGAAGCTCCCTCTCTGACGAAAAGCTCCACTATCGCTTTTCCCATTCCGGAAGACGCTCCCGTCACAACAACTGATTTTCCCTCAAGTTTCATGCGTATCCTCCTAAATATTTTATTTTTTAAAGCGCCGTTACTAGCCCTCGGCTTTCTCGACCTCGACTATCGCGGATTTCTGCATGGGAATCCTGCAGTTTTTATTACTGCCGAACTCAACGATAACAGTATCGTCCGTAATATCGATAACAACTCCGTAAAAGCCGCTTGTCGTGAGCACGCTGTCGCCTACCTCCATCGAGCTTAAAAGCTCCTGCTGTTTCTTCTGCTGCTTCTTCTGCGGTCTGATAGCGATAAAATACATAAGTACCGCGAAAAACGCTATATACCCCACAATAAATAAAATGTTCGTTCCGTTTGATGCCGCTAAAATCATTTTCTGTCCTCCTGATTCATTGTCTCCAATGTTCTCTTTTTAAATTCGCCATACCTTTGCTCCTCTATGGCATGCCTTATCTCCTCCATAAGATGATTGTAAAAATACAGATTATGAAGGACACAAAGCCTCATTCCTAACATTTCTCCCGCCTTGAGCAGATGCCTGATATACGCTCTGCCGTAATCACGGCACGCCGGACAGCCGCAGCCCTCCTCTATGGGCGACATATCCTTTTCGTACCTCGCGTTAAAAAGATTCAGCCTGCCCCTGTGCGTGTAGACGTGACCGTGCCTGCCGTTGCGCGATGGATATACGCAGTCAAAAAAATCCACTCCGCGATCGACCGCCTCAAGGATATTGGCGGGCGTTCCGACTCCCATAAGATATGTCGGCTTGTCCGCCGGAAGATACGGCACCGTCGAATCAAGTATACGGTACATTTCTTCGTGCGATTCCCCGACTGCAAGACCTCCGACAGCGTATCCGTCCAGATCGAGCTCTGAAATCTCTTTCGCGTGGCTTACGCGGATATCGTCATAAACCCCGCCCTGATTGATTCCGAACAACAGCTGCCCCGGATTCACGGTATCCGGCAAAGCGTTAAGTCTTTTCAACTCATTCTTACATCTTACAAGCCACCTTGTGGTTCTGTCAACTGATTTTTGAACATACTCCCTCGGAGACGGGTTTTCTATGCACTCGTCAAACGCCATTGCTATGGTCGAGCCGAGATTTGACTGTATCAGCATACTTTCTTCGGGACCCATGAAAATTTTGCGCCCGTCTATATGCGAACGGAAGGAAACTCCCTCCTCTTTTATTTTGCGCAGACCCGCAAGCGAAAAAACCTGAAATCCGCCGGAATCCGTAAGTATCGGCCTGTCCCAGTTCATAAAACGGTGAAGACCGCCAAGCTCCTTTATGACTCTGTCCCCCGTCCTCACATGAAGATGGTAGGTGTTGGAAAGCTCAACCTGCGTACCTATGCTTTTCAGGTCCGCGGCGGAAACCGCGCCTTTTATCGCGCCAACCGTACCCACATTCATAAACACCGGCGTCTGTATTGTTCCGTGAACAGTAGAAAGCTCCGCTCTTTTCGCCCTGCCGTCCGTTTTTATAATTCTGTACATAATTCTAATTTCCCTTTTAGAGCAGCAGCATTAAATCCGCCCTTCATATATTTTCTCAATATTTTCAAGACGTGAGCACGCGTTCTGCAAAAGCATGTCCGCAATGGTGCATGCCGTCATCGCCTCGACGACCACGACCGCTCTCGGTACGATCATCGGATCGTGCCTTCCCCTTACGGCGACACTCGTATCTTCTCCGTCCCTTGTGACGGTATTCTGCAAAGACGCGATCGAGGGCGTAGGCTTGACTGCCGCCCGGAACACTATATCTCCTCCGTCGCTTATGCCTCCGAGCACTCCTCCGGAATGATTGGTGCGCTTTCTGACTTTACCTTTCTCCATATAAAATTCATCGTTGTTCTCGCTTCCTTTAAGCTCCGCCACCATAAAGCCGTCGCCTATCTCGAAGCCCTTTACCGCGCCTATCGAAAGCACCGCTTTCGCAAGATTCGCATCAAGCTTGTCAAAAACAGGCTCCCCCAGTCCGGCAGGCATATTTGAAACAACACATTCTATTATGCCGCCGAGAGAGTCAAGACTGCCGATAGCCGTCTGCGCGTCGGCTTCCACCGCTTTCGCGGCCTCCGCGTCAGGCATCGCAAAAGGGTTCCTGTCACGCTCGGCGATGTCAAATCTGTCATAATCTATACCGTTGCCTCCTATGCATTGAGAATACGCGCACACCTTGATTCCAAGCTGCTCAAGAAGCTTTGCGGCGACCGCTCCCGCCGCGACTCTTGCGGCGGTCTCCCTTCCCGACGACCTTCCGCCCCCGCGGTAATCCCTGAAGCCGTATTTTGCGTCATAAGTGTAATCTGCATGTCCGGGTCTGTAAACTAGAGCTATATCCGAATAATCGGCGGAATGCTGGTCCTCGTTCATAATCAATATAGAGATCGGCGTTCCTGTCGTTCTGCCCTCAAAAACCCCCGACATTATGCGCGCCCTGTCGCTCTCACGGCGCTGTGTAACGTATGCCGACTGTCCCGGCTTACGCCTGTCCAGAAAACGCTGTATATCCTCCTCGCACAGAGAAAGTCCCGCGGGACATCCGTCGATCACCGCGCCAAGACCCTGTCCGTGAGACTCCCCCCATGTCGTTATTCTGAATAAGGTTCCGAAAGATGAGCCTGCCATTTGTAAATTTCCTCCAAAGACTTGTTTTTATGCCGTATAAACAACGGCTCCAATCCAATATAAGGGCAACGGACTCATCCGCTGCCCTGTCGGCTTCATATATTTTATTATCTGAGCCTTGTTCCGCATTCGGCGCAGAAAAGCGCGTCCGCGACCTTGACCGGAGTATTGCAGTTAGGGCAGCACCTTACCGCTTCAGGCTGAGGCTGCCACAGATTCTCCGTCTTAACTTCGGAAACAACAGGCTCGCTCACAGCCTCCTGAGCAGATACCGATTCCAAAACAGGGGGCGCCGCAGCTTCGGCAGTAACCGCAGCCTCCTCGGAAGATTCCGTATCCGGTTTAGCGGGCGCCGGTTCAAGCTCAGTGATAACAGGCGCCGGCTCAAAAGCCGGAGCGGGTTCAGGCGCGGGAGCCGGCTCTGCGGCAGGAAACTGTACAGGAGCGGGAGCTGGCATCGGAGCAGCCTCTGGCTGCTGCGCGTTCTCCACCTTCTGTCCGCAGTTCCCGCAGAACAGCTGTCCGGGATTGATTATATTGCCGCAGCGTGAGCAGCGGTTCGCCCCGTCAGCAGTAAAGGTATGGGGAAGTCTGCTTCCGCACGCGTTGCAGAACGCCGAATTAACGGAATTATCCGCCTTGCAGTTCGTGCAGACCACGATTCCGTTAAGAAACTTGATCCTTATCTGCATCTGCTCCACCTGCTTCTCTGCAGCCGCCATATCCGAGAACATCTGTACAAATTCCGGTTCGGGCGAATCCTTTTTCTGCATATAATACGCTCTTCCTATAGCCGCGCTTATAGCGTTTATTCTCATCTGCGCAGCCTGGATATTCCTTGTCAGTTCATTTATCTCTTTATCCGCATTGTTCTTCATAAAACACCTCCGCATTGATATGCTTATAGTATAACTTTTATTGACTTCAAGGTCAATCTTTTTGTTGCCTCCAAAATACATTCCAAAAGAACGTTATGGAAAGAATATCAACTCATGACTCCGCCCAGTATTCCCCCGACAATACATATGACAAGCGACAGGATCGCTTTGGGCGTATCCTCATAAAAGCCTCTGTTTACAATGCAGGATACGACGGTAAGAAAAAGAAAATACAAAAGCCCGATCAACGCCCCCATCGGAAGTCTTTTGCCGCCCTTTGCCTTGCCGAACGAGAATCCCGCCACGATAGTGGCGATACCGTATATAACCATGATGAAAATTCGCATCTGGCTTTCGCCCAACCCCGCCTTATACATAATAAATGCCGCCAGCAAAAGCAAAACGCCTGTGACGGCATACGCAAGAGTCAGCACCTTAAATACGGACAACAGCTTTTTTCCCAATATATCACCTCATCAATCTTTATCAATTCCGACAAAACCGACTTTTAGTAATATATATTCCGCAATGTCCGGGATATTCCAAACATGCCTAATTCTTCGGCACGATATCTCCGTGTTTTTTATAAATGCTTCCCGCCTCGACATACCCTCTTACGCTTGAAAGCGGATATATGTTTGATCCCGCTCCGACCACTGTACCGGGATTCAGCACCGAGCCGCAGCCCACCTCCACATGGTCGCCGAGAATTGCCCCCATTTTCTTAAGTCCTGTTTTAATTTTCTCTCCGTCAATGTTTATCTCCACCAGAGTTTTATCGGATTTGACATTCGAGGTGATAGAGCCGGCTCCCATATGAGACTTGAAGCCGAGAATAGAATCTCCGACGTAGTTATAGTGCGGGACCTGCACTCCGTTGAAGAGAATAACGTTTTTAAGCTCCGTCGAATTTCCCACCACCGCGTTTTCACCGACTATAACGCTGCCGCGTATAAACGCGCAGTGTCTTATCTCGGCGCGCCCGCATATGATGCAAGGTCCGGTCACGGACGCTGTCGGAGCTACGGTCGCCGATTTCGCTATCCACACATTTTCAGCGGGACTGTCGTATTCCTCCTCGGAAAGCAAGGCCCCCAGCGCGATTATGTAATCCTTTATTCCCGCAAGCGCCTCCCACGGATAGCTAAAACCCGACAGATAATCCGCGGCGATCGTTTCATCTAAATTGAATAATTCTTTTATTTCAAGCTTTTTCATATTCTTATTTCAGCCTTTCTTTACGCGTTATGTTATTCCACCGTAACGGATTTGGCAAGATTGCGCGGCTGATCAACATCGTTGCCGCGGAGTACCGCCGTATAATACGCCATAAGCTGAAGCGGAACCGACGCCACTATCGGCATAAGCAGAATATCCGTCTCCGGTATACGAATGATGCAGTCCGCAACATCATCTCCGACCTCCGCGCTTTCACCGCACATAAGCACGACCTTCGCGCCCCTCGCCTTGACCTCCTTGATATTGCTGACGGTCTTTTCGTAAAGGTCGCTCTGCGTAGCCACCGCTACCACGGGCGTCTGATCTGAAATAAGCGCTATCGGACCGTGCTTTAATTCTCCCGCGGCGTCCGCCTCGGAATGAATGTACGAGATCTCCTTCAGCTTTAACGAGCCCTCCATACACAGGGCATAGTCAAGCCCCCTTCCTATATATAGAAGGCTGTCTGCGTTCATTATTTTGGACGCGGCATACTGCACCTGGTTCTTTTCGCCGAGATACCCTGCTATCACCTCAGGGATCTCCTGAAGCTTTTTAACATAAGAAGCGCAATCCTGAGCACTCATTTCCC
>CAJTON010000001.1:36305-43708 GCA_910577605.1 uncultured Butyrivibrio sp. | reverse complement strand
AAGCAAGCTTGAAAGCGAAAAGATACATCATCGAAAGCTGTACCGTAAACGCCTTCGTTGAAGCCACGGAGATTTCAGGTCCCGCGTGAGTGTACATGACCATATCAGCCTCCCTTGCTATCGACGAACCCTTTACGTTCACGAGCGCAAGCGTCTTTGCTCCCTTCTGGCGTGAAATTTTAAGCGCCTCCTTCGTGTCGGCGGTCTCTCCCGACTGTGAGATAAGTATAACAAGATCGCCATCGCCTATGATGGGATCGCGGTAACGGAATTCCGACGCCATGTCAACTGTGACCGGAACTCTCGCAAGCTTTTCTATAACATATTTGCCGACCATTCCCGCGTGCATCGCAGTTCCGCAGGCTACGATATATATGCCCTTGTACGAGGCAAGTACCTCGTCGGTAAGCCCGCACTCTGAAAAATCAGGCATTCCGTCCGTTATCCTCGGCGTTATCGTTGTCTTTATAGCGTTCGGCTGCTCGTGTATCTCCTTGAGCATGAAATGCTCGTAGCCGCCCTTCTGCGCTGAATCAACGTCCCAGTCCGCCGTCTGAAGCTCTTTTTGTATGAGTTCCTTGTGAATATCGTATATTTTGATTTTATCAGCGGATAAGACCGCTACCTCCTCCTGCTCAAGAAGATAGTAATCCCTTGTGTAATTAAGAATAGCGGGCACGTCGGAGGCTATGAAATTCTCGCCGTTTCCGACTCCTATGATGAGCGGGCTGTCCTTGCGCGCCGCGTAGATCCTGTCAGGAAAATCCCTGAAAACGATGCCGAACGCATACGAGCCCTCAATTTCCGCGATCACTTTTATTATAGTATCGACCGGGTCTCCGTTATAATAATAGTCAAGTAGCTTCGCCACCGTTTCCGTATCTGTCTGGCTGACAAAGCTGTACCCCTGTTCCTCAAGAAATGATTTGATCCCGGCGTAATTCTCAATAATGCCGTTGTGAACGACCGACACCCTCTTGTTGCCGTGGGGATGGGAATTAATGTCGGAGGGTTCTCCGTGCGTCGCCCATCTCGTATGACCGATGCCGCAGTGTCCCGAAGGCTTTCCGTCCGCCTTCATCTTATTCACAAGATTGTCGAGCTTACCCTGACATTTTTCCACAACGATCCTGTTGTTCTCAAAAACGGCTATGCCCGCCGAATCATATCCCCTGTATTCGAGCTTGCGCAGTCCGTCGATAAGAACGTCGCCGCAATCCCTGTGTCCTATATACCCTACTATTCCGCACATAATATGCCTCCTGTCATTCCCGCACCGGGCTTTTCTCCGAACGGGACCTACTATCATTTTTATAATATGCAGCCGACTTGTCAAAAAACTCCCGCAAACCGTACTGATTGTTAAGTCCTTTTACCAGATTAGTGTTCCTTACGATAAAAGCCTCAAGCTTTCCGAGATATTCCCCGGTCGAAATACTGCCTCCGGCTACGCCCGTAAGCCCTTTTTCCCAGCTTGCCGTAAGCTGCGGGTCAAGCAGCCTTGTGATGGAGCCGTTCACCACGTCGTAAACCATCTCGCCCAGCTGCGCGGGCGTGATTATCTGAGTTTTATTGTTAAGCATAATATATTTTTTGTCAACAAGTTTTTTAAGTATCTCGGCGCGCGTAGCGCTTGTGCCGATACCGCTGCCCTTTATCTGGGCGCGAAGCTCTTCATCCTCTATAAGCTGTCCCGCGTTCTCCATAGCGAGTATCATAGAGCCGGAGTTGTAGCGCTTAGGCGGCGTCGTTTCGCCCTCCTTGATATTAAACTCCTTGACGTCAAGCAGATCGCCCTTTTTAATGCCTTTAAGCATCTCAAGCATTCCGGCGTCGCATTTTTCGTCCTGTTCCTTATCCCCGTCGTCGGACTGGTTTTTTTTCCATGAATCAAGCACCTTGAGATACCCCTCGTCCGCAAGCACCTTGAAGCCGGCAAAAAAGCTCTCCGTCTCCCGCTTGAGCGCTATGCCAACCTTCCTGTAAACAGCCGCCGGATAAAAAATACACAGGAACCTTCTTACTATCGCGTAATATACGCTTTTCGTGACCGATGAAAGACTGCCCAACGCCCCGAAGCCCTGCCCCGTGGGAATTATGGCGTAATGGTCGGTTATCTGCTTGTCGTTTACATATCTGCTCTTCGCTATGTTCTTATGCGCTCCTCTTTCAAGGATATTCTGCGCAAACTCCCGGTATTCGCCAAGATTCCTAAGCCCGGCTATGTTCCGCTCTATGACCTTCGCCACAGCGCTTGAAAGGACCCTCGCGTCCGTTCTCGGATATGTTACAAGCTTTTTCTCATAAAGCTCCTGCGTGTGCTTAAGCGTCTCGTCGGGACTGAGCTTGAAAAATTTGGAGCAGTCGTTTTGCAGCTCCGCAAGGTTATACAAAAGAGGCGGCTGCTTGTTCTCGTTTTTGCGCTCGATCGACTGCACCTCCATATTCACGGGAGCAGCGGCGCTCATTTTATCTATAAGCTCCTTCGCGTGGCGTTCCTCTTTAAATCCGTTTTCCTTGTAAAGAAAAGGAGAGCCGTAATACGCCGAGCCCTCCGCCGCCTTCCACTCCGCGTCAAAGCCTTTATGTCCGTCAAGACTCAGCGAGGCGGTCACCCTGTAAAACGGCGTTTTCACAAAATCCCTTATCTCGCGCTCCCTCTTTACTACCATTCCGAGAACGCAGGTCATAACGCGTCCCACGGCGATCACTGTGCGGTCCTTGCTCCTTAAAAAGTCGGAAATGGCGCCGCCGTATTTAAGAGTGAGGACGCGCGAAAAGTTGATTCCCATCAGATAGTCCTCTTTTGCCCGCAGATACGCCGCGTCCGAAAGGCTGTCATACTCCGACAGATCCTTCGCCTGCGCGACTCCTCGCTTTATTTCCTCCTCAGTCTGCGAATCTATCCACACGCGCCTTCTTTTTTTGCCCGTAACTCCCGACATCTGCTCCACAAGACGGTATATGTACTCTCCCTCGCGCCCTGAGTCGGTACAAACATAAATCGTGTCGATATCCTCCCTTTTAAGAAGTCCCGACACGATATCAAACTGTTTTCTGACCGCCGGAATAATTTCATACTTCCACTCCGTCGGAATAAACGGAAGAGTTTCCATGCTCCATCTTTTGAGCGCCGGGTCATATTCCGAAGGATAACTCATCGTGACAAGATGTCCGACGCACCATGTAAAAACGGCGTCCTCCGATTCAGCGTATCCGTCGCGTCTTGCCGCCTGTTTGCCGAGCGACTTCATAAATTCCTGCGCTACGCTCGGTTTTTCGGCTATAAACAAACTTTTCGCCATATAAAAGCTCACTTTCATTGTCAATGCGCTGCTTCTCAACACATAATGGTATATCATTGCAAGGGTTTTCTATAAATCGTCTACCGCTATAAGCACAAGACTGCCGTCCTGTCTTCGCGAAAGTCCCTCCTCAAATCCGCCCGCCGAAAAAATAAAGTACTGCGCGGCGTCGGCTCCGGCTGTCCTCACATTCTCCTCAAGCCTCGCGAACTCTTCTTCTCCCACGGGCTTACCTCCCGTATATGCCTGCCCGATGACCGCTTTCTCACCGTTATCGTATATTATGTGGACGTCGCCGGATTTTCCGTACCATCTTCCCCTGTACTCACCCCGTACCGCCAGCCGTCCGGCGTCGTTCATTATCTGCAGAAATTCTCCGGCGATCTTTATAAAAGCCTCCAGAACAAAGCCGTCAAGCTCCGGCGCTATATATTTGTCATAAAAAGATTCCGCGTCCGACTTATCCAAGATCCCGCAGTAAGGATATACGAATCTGAACCAAAAATTTATTAAATCGTCTTTTATCCTGTACAATCCTTTTCTTACGCTGCGGCTGTCGCCCGATTCGTACGAAAATATTTTCTCCGCTATCTCGCGCTCGATAAGATTGTTCATATAGACGCTGATCTTGTCTCTTCCGTAGCCCGTGTAAGCATGAATATCGTTAAGCTTGTTCATTCCCGCGGCAAGGCATCCGAGTATCGTGCGGTATACGCCCGTCTCGCGGAATTCCTCTTTGACAAAAAGCTCCGCCTCTTTTCTGAATTCACCCTTTTCGTCAAGAAAAAGCCTGCACACATTGCTTTTTACGTTCTCTCTTGCGTTCCACGCTTCAAGATATCCGGGCACGCCCCCTGTAACAGCGTACATATAAAGCGAATTTCTGGTGTCGGATTCCGGAAACATTCCCACCATATCCGCGTATCCCAGCTCTTTCAGCTTGATAAACGCGTTTATCGAATACGCCGCCCGTCCGATCGATTTCACCATGGAATTTTCCACCCAGAGCACCGAGGCGCTCACAAGAATTACCATAGCCTTGCGCTCCCCAAGATTTCCAAGTATAAGAGCGGTCACCGCTCCCATAAAAGAAGCGTCCGCCTTGACGATATTCTGAAATTCCTCAAAAACGAAAACGGCAGGAGCCTCCTGCCTCATATTTATCTGCCGGAAAATATCCGCGTAGCCGCCCTCTGTATCAAGCCCCTCAAACTGCTCGCGAGCGCATCTGCGAAAAGCCGCGAGCATATCAAAATCGGCGGCGGGAGACGCGTTGAAATATACGCAGCTCTTATCCTCTGCAAATGCCTTTATCAACGCGGTCTTTCCGATCCTGCGCCTTCCGTACAGAACCGTCAGATTATTTTTATCCGATTCGTAGTAACCGTTCAGAGCTTTAAGCTGTTCCTCTCTTCCGACCATAAACCAATATACCCCCGTATCCCTATTTGGACTCGTCAAGCGTAAGCTCATACGCGGGCATGAATTTTTCCATAAAATATTCCGCCTCGCGCATTCCCATGCCGTCTATTATCTCCTTTATGGACTCTCCGGCCTTCTCAAAATCCCGGTTTCCCATCCTCTTTTCCTCAACGCATTTTATATAGGCGGAGATCTTGTCCGCCGCCTTCACATAGCGCCAAAGCGGCTCCTCCCCGCCGTTCTCGTCAAGTATCCCTCCGTAAGTTTCCCTAAGCTCGTCCGGAAGCCCGGTAAGCAGCTCCTTCGCGGCTATCCCCTCCACCTCTTTGTAGGCGTCGCGGATAGCCGGATTGTAATATTTTACCGGAGTAGGCATATCGCCGGTTATTATCTCCGTAGCGTCATGGTACATTCCCATTAACGCGAGCCTGTCGGCGTTTACGCTGCCCCCGAATATTTTATTGTTGATCACTCCGAGAGCATGGGCTATCATAGCCACCTCAAGGCTGTGCTCGCATATGTTTTCCTTGAAAGTATTGCGCATCAGTCCCCATCTGTTGATGTATTTCATACGGGACATCATGGCAAAAAAATGATTATCCTTCATTTAATCAATCTACTCCTTAAGAACGTCAAAACGATAGACCGTCCGGCTTGCCGCCTCCTGTCCCGCCCTGATCACCGGCGACGGAAAGGACGGGTGGTTCACAGCGTCGGGATAATACTGCGTCTCAAAGGCGGCTCCCCAGTAAGGATGATAAACGGCGCCGTCCTTGCCTTTGTTGCGCGTACTGATATAATTCCCGGTATACATCTGAAGTCCCGGCATATCCGTACTTATTTCCATGACACGCCCGCTCTCCGGTTCGGTGATACTCGCCGCAAAAGCGAACCGCCCTCCATTGTCAAGACAGAAATTATGGTCGTAGCCTCCCTTTGACTTTATTAACTCTTCTTCCGAGTACATTCCGTCTCCAAGTCTCTTAGGCTGTCTGAAATCAAGCGGCGTTCCCTCCACGCCGTACAGAGTATCGTCCGCAACCCTTCCCTCCGTTCCGAAGGTGAATTTTTCTGCGTTTATCCGCACCTCATGTCCGTCTATGACTCCGCTCTTATGACCTGCCAAATTAAAATAGGAGTGATTTGTCATATTGAACACGGTATCCTTGTCGCATAACGCCCTATAGTCAATGATAACCGAATCATCCTCCGTAAGCGTATATGTGACGGAAACTTTGAGATTGCCCGGCATTCCCTGATCCCCGTCAGGACTGAAAAGCGAAAACTCCACGCCTTCTCCCTCAGCGCTGGAAACGCACCTGCCCTCCCAGAGTCTGGTATAATACATATCGGGACCGCTGTGCAGATTTTTGCCCGAATCATTGTCGGCAAGCTCGTATTCCTTTCCGTTAAGGGCGAATCTATGCCCGTAGATCCTGTTTGCGTTTCTGCCGACCGTAGCGCCGAACGCGTCGAAAGTCCTCGTTTCGTATTCTTCACCCGACTCAAGTCCTAGAACCACGTCGTCATACGCTCCGTTTTTATCTCTCACGAGCATCGAAACCCACACGGCTCCCATATCCGTAAGCTTCAGCACCGTATTTCGTGAATTTGTAACCGTGTAGAGCTTTATCTCTCTGCCATCCTTTGTTTTACCGAAATTTTCCGTCTCAACAGACATTATAGATTCTCCTTAAAATTTTTTTAGAAGAACGCTGATAAATCCAGCGTTTTTTATGACTCGCTCACTATCTCATAAACGTCTATCTTGAACTGCATTGCGGGGTTAAGTCCGATGAATCTGCACCCGTATGTAGTGTCGCACTCCGCGTCCTCATTCTCCATCCTTATGATCTCAATAACGGCATCAAAGGTCTCCTTCGTCCAAAGAACGACCTTCGCGTCATAATACGAATTGAGTGGCAGTGTCTCATTGGTCTTGAACGCCATTCCGCCCTTTGAAATGTTGATAACGTCCACCTCAAATTCGTCCAGCTTCGGCTCAAAAAGCATTCTTTCGCTTCTTATAGTCCTAAGCTTGATGGTAGCGTTTATATCCATTCTTCTGCTCCATCTTTTTTCTTTGTTATCCATTGCGCAACCTCCTGATTATTTTATAAGCATAGCGTCGCCGAAGCTGAAAAATCTGTAGCCTTCTTTCACAGCCTCTTCATAAGCATGCATTATTATATCTTTACCCGCAAGCGCCGACACTAACATAAGCAGCGTCGATTCCGGCAGGTGAAAATTCGTTATAAGACAGTCAAGCGCCTTAAAGCGGTAGCCCGGATAAATAAATATATCGGTGTCTCCGCTCGACGCGGGAATATGCCCGTCGTCAAGAGCCGCCGATTCAACCGTCCGGCAGCTTGTAGTTCCGACACAGATAACGCGGCCCCCCGCTTCTTTAGCCGAATTGATAATGTCCGCCTGTTCCTTCTCTATACAAAAATACTCGGAATGCATATGGTGTTCTTTGATATTCTCAACTTTCACGGGTCTGAAGGTTCCAAGCCCCACATGGAGCGTCACTCTCGCGATCCTTACGCCCTTTTCCTCTATCCGCGAAAGAAGCTCCTCTGTAAAATGAAGCCCCGCGGTCGGAGCGGCTGCCGAGCCGTCATGTTTGGCGTACACAGTCTGATAACGGTTCTTGTCTTTAAGCTCATGCGTAAT
>CAJTON010000001.1:28170-36252 GCA_910577605.1 uncultured Butyrivibrio sp. | reverse complement strand
TCTGTCCGAGCCTGTCCAAAAGCTCCTCAAAAATACCCTCGTACTCAAAACGGATAAGCCTGTTGCCGTCCTCTATTATCTCTGTTATCTCACCTTTAAGGAGTCCGCCTCCAAAGACTATAGCTGTACCCTGACGGGCTTTTTTACCCGGACGCACAAGACATTCCCAAATATCGTTCGCATGACGCTTCAAAAGAAGAATCTCTATAACAGCTCCGGTATTCTCACGCTCGCCGTACAGTCTCGCCGGAATGACCTTAGTATCGTTTATTACCAGGCAGTCGCCAGGATCCAGATAATCTGTTATATCCGTAAAATGTCTGTGCTCTATTGAGCCTGTGGCGCGGTCAAGCACCATAAGCCTTGACGAAGAGCGATCCTCTAAAGGATCCTGCGCTATAAGTTCCTTCGGAAGGTAATAATCAAATTCTTTTAACTCCATTTTACCACCTAATTTCCGTATCGACAAGCAAGCCGACAAAATTTTGAATCCGTATTTTAAATTAAAGCAATTTATCGACGATAAGCACTGCGGCGCTAAGCACGATCAGTATCGCGCCCGTAACGCGGTTGAGCGTCTTTGGCTTAGCCCTGTTCGCTATTACCGCGGCGATCCTCGCCCACGCAAAGGTCGAAACTACGCACATCGCAAGTATTGTCCAGTCGGGAGCGCCACCTATCGCGAAATGGCTTGCCGATCCTACAAGAGCGGTAAACGCCATAATGAACACGCTTGTCCCCACAGCCGTCTTAAGCTCGTATCCAAGCGCCGTCGTCAGGATAAGAAGCATCATCATACCGCCTCCCGCTCCGACAAAACCGCAGACAAAACCCACAAGACTGCCGAAAATAACGGATTTCAGCGCGCGTCTGCCCGCCTCCTCCGACATCATTTTCTCCTTGGTGGTCATAACCGGCTTCACGATAAATTTTATACCGAGAATAAGCGTCATGACAACGGAAAAATTACCCATTGCGGTATTAGGCACCTTGCTCGACACAAAGCTTCCGACCATGGTAAAAACAAGCACCGCCGCCATCATTATCAATCCGTTTCTTATGTCCAAATTACGGTTGCGTCCGTATGTATAGGCGCTCACCGCGCTCGCAAGCACGTCGCTCGCAAGCGCGATCCCTACCGCCTCGTACGCGGGCAGACCGAGAAAAGTCACGAGCATCGGCGTAATGACCGCCGCCGCGCTCATTCCCGCGAATCCTGTGCCAAGGCCAGCGCCCATTCCCGCTATAAAACACACAATAATCTTAACCCACAGCTCCATTATTCCTTCCTACTGTCTCAGCATCGCGCCCAGTCCGGCGAGTTCCGCAAGAATCTTATCCATGACCTCGTTAATTTCCGTATCGGAAAGCGTTCTGTCATTAGCGCGGAAAACAAGACTGAAGGCTACCGACTTCTTGTCGGCTCCAACCTGCTCCCCTTCATATATATCGAACAGATTACAGCTTTCAAGAAGCTTTCCTCCACGTTTTATTATAGCAGCCTCCATCGTTCCTATCATTAAGTTTTTGTCCGCGACAAGGCTTATATCCCTCGTTGACGCGGGGAATCTGGCTATCTCCTTGTATTTTTTGTCAAAATTAGCCCTTGAAACGACGCTCGCCATATCTATGTCCGCATAATATACGCGCTCGCCGATGCCGTAATTGTCCGCGACCTCAGGATGAATCTCACCGAGAAATCCGATCTTCTCACCGTCATATACTATATCCGCCTGTCTTCCCGGATGCAGATAAGGCTTTTTGTCCGTGGGATCGTAAACTATTCTTTCAAAAAGACCTGCCTTCTCCAAAAATTCCTCCACCACGCCTTTGAGCGAGAAGAAATCGCCGTCGCCGTACATTCCGAGCGTAAAGCGGCTCCTTTCGTCCGGCAGCTCCGTCAGCGGAAGACTCTTCGGAAGATAGATATTTCCCAGCTCATACAGACGCACATTCTTGTTTTTACGGTTGAAATTCGTTGCAAGCGACGAAAGCATACCGTTGAGCGTCTGCGTCCTCATAATGCTGAAATCCTGTCCGAGCGGATTCAGTATCGTCACGGTCTGACGAAGCGGCGAATCCTGCGGGATAAGAAGCTTTTCAAAGACTTTGGGACTCTCAAACGAGTAGTTCATCGACTGCGAAAAACCGCAGAACTGAGCCACATTTCTCGCTATCTCCTCAACAGTAAGCTTGAATGAAAGCTTTCCGAACGTAGATTCTCCCTTCGGCAGCGTAACCGGGATCCTGTCGTAGCCGTAGAATCTCGCGACCTCCTCAGCCATATCGCAGCTTCTCAAAAGGTCCTGCCTGAACGAGGGTATCTCTATCATATTATCGGCTTTGTCATATTTAAGCTCGATCTGTTCAAAATAAGCAAGCATATCCTCTCGTGATATATCAGTTCCAAGGAGCTTATTATACTTATCCGGCTCAAAAGGAAGTTTTCTTCTTTCGGGCTTTTTGGGAAATACATCCGCAAGACCGCCTACGACCTCTCCCGCTCCAAGCTCCTCGATAAGCTGGCACGCCCTGTTGATAGCGGCTTCGGCGTTATACGGGTCAAGTCCCTTCTCGAATTTGCCGGAAGCGTCGGTCCTTAATCCGACTTTCTTTGCGGAAAGTCTTATATTCGTTCCGTCAAAGCAAGCCGCCTCAAAAAGCATCGTCTTTACGTCGTCCGTGATCTTGGAATTTTCGCCTCCCATGATTCCGGCAATGCCGACAGCCTTCTCGCCGTCGCATATCATAAGCACCGAGGAATCCAGCTTTCTCTCCTGCCCGTCAAGCGTCTGGAAAATTTCCCCTTCGTCCGCCCTTCTCACAACGATGCGGTGTCCTGCAAGCTTGTCGTAATCATAAGCATGCATGGGCTGTCCGTACTCTTCCATAACATAATTGGTTATATCAACAATATTGTTTATCGGTCTTATGCCGCTTGCCGCAAGCCTTCTCTGCATCCACTCCGGCGAGGGCGCGAGCTTTATATTTTTGACCATGCGGGCGCAGTAGCGCGGACAAAGCTCCTCATCCCTCACCTCTATCTCTATCATAGTATTGACGTCCTCGTCGTTTCCCACAGCCTTTACAAGCGGCGGCACAAAGGGCTTTTTAAACGTGGCGGCGGCTTCTCTGGCTATTCCCAGCACACTGTAGCAATCGACTCTGTTGGACGTGATCTCGTATTCAAAAACAACGTCGCGCAGTCCGAGCGCCTCTATCGCGTCCGCTCCCACGACCGCATCCGCTCCCATATCGTAGATCCCGTCCTCCGGAGCGTCGGGATAGCAGTCCTTTGAGGAACCCAGCTCCTCTATCGAGCACATCATTCCGCACGATTCAACGCCTCTTAGCTTACCCTTCTTGATCTTTATTCCGCCCGGCGTCCTGCTTCCGTCGTGCCCTCCGGCGACTCTGCCTCCGTCAAGGCATACGGGAGTCTTCATTCCCTCGTACACATTCGGCGCTCCCGTTACTATCTGCACCGTTTCGGTCCCTATATCCACCTGACATATCACAAGCTTATCCGCGTCGGGATGACGCTCTATCTTTTTTATCTGACCGACAACGATTTTGTCCAGATCGGCGTCAAGCTTCTCAAAACCCTCCACCTTCGTTCCGGTCAGAGTCATTTTATCCGTATATTCCTGCGCCGTACATTCCAGCTCCGGCACATATGCTTTAATCCAAGATAATGCAGTATTCATATTCCAATCCTTTCTTTAATATTGCGCTGCTTTTCAGCGCATAATGGTATCCTCGCAGAGGGTTTCTTTAATATTGCGCCGTTTTCCAGCGCATAATGGTATCCTCGCAGAGGGTTTCCTTAAAACTGTCCCAGAAACCTTATGTCATTCTCATAAAGAAGTCTCATATCGTCTATTTCGTATTTAAGAAGAGCGATGCGCTCAAGTCCCATACCAAAGGCAAAGCCCGTGTACTCTTCGGGATCGATACCGCTCATCTCAAGCACATGGGGATGAACCATGCCGCAGCCGAGAATTTCTATCCAGCCTGAGTTCTTGCAGAAACGGCAGCCCTTGCCCCCGCATTTGAAGCACGATACATCCATCTCGGCGCTCGGCTCCGTAAACGGGAAGTGATGCGGTCTGAACTTTACTTTTGTCTTTGAGCCGAAAAGCTGCTTTGCGAACACGTCCAAGGTTCCTTTAAGATCAGCGAAAGTAATGTTTTTGTCTATAACAAGTCCCTCGACCTGATGAAACGAAGGCGAATGCGTGGCATCGACCTCGTCGGAGCGGAAAACGCGTCCCGGAGCTATCATTCTTATCGGCAGCCTGCCCTTTTCCATCTCACGGACCTGCGTGGACGAGGTCTGCGTCCTCAGCACTATTTTATCGGTTACATAAAATGTGTCCTGCTCGTCCTTGGCAGGATGATTCGCCGGTATATTGAGAGCCTCAAAATTATAGTAATCGTATTCGACGTCAGGACCTTCTACAACCTCGTAGCCCATTCCTATAAAAATCTTTTCCACCTCTTCAAGCGCGACAGTGTTTGGATGCGAATGTCCGACGAGATTCTTTTTGGCGGGAAGACTTACGTCAATAACCTCTTTTTTAAGCTTCGCCTCCCTCGCGGCAGATGCGAGCTTGTTTTTGATTTCCTCTATCTTCTGCTCTATCGCCTCGCGCGCGTCATTGACCATAGCTCCTATCTTGGGTCTGTCTTCGGGAGAAACCTCCTTCATGCCCTTTAAGACCTCCGTAAGCTCGCCTTTTTTGCCAAGATACGCCACCCTTATCTCGTTGAGCTTGTCAAGACTGTCGGACTCTGCGATCCGGGCGAGGGCTTTTTCCCTGATTGCCTGTAATTTCTCTTTCATATGTCCTTTTCCTCCTATATAAATTATCTGTCAAAAGAACTTCCTGACGGTACAAAAAAACCCCGTCCCCAAAGGGACGAGGTCAATCGCGGTACCACCCTAATTCCGGTTTAGTCAAACCGGCTCTCCATGCGTAACGTACATTAACGTCGGCATCTACTCGCTTGCGCTTTAAACGCCGAAGCTCCGGCATGAAATTCGTCCGCGGACCTTAACTTAAAGAGGCTTACAGCCGACGGCCTCTTCTCTCTGCAAGTATTTCCGCTGACTACTGTGTGCCTTCACAGCTTTTATCAAACTTTTTATCAACATAACACTATTTAAAATTCTTGTCAAGATGTTTTTGCCATGAAAAAGTCCTCATACTTATACTGTCCTGCAATCCTCAGATGTTTTCCTTCCTATACAGTAATAGAAGAAAAGAATCAGGAAAATAAGTGCCAAGGCCACGCCAAAGCGAAGCCTTCCGCCCTTTTTCCCCCACTCGACAAGACAGGAGGAAAGTCTTTTTTTCTTTTCTTCCGACAATCCGTTTCTGCCGGTCGTAAAATAAACAAGCATAAACATTATAAGCGCTCCGGCGCCTAACGCCGCGCATATTCCCGCAAACGTTTTCACGCCCGTGGCTACCGGCGGCTCCGGAGTGTCGGCGGCTCCGTCATAAAATACTATAGCGTAGGTCGAAAATAAGTCCGTATCAACCGTAACAGTGTCGGAAACCGAATCCGTATCGTTAAGCACATCCGCTTTACCGTTATGAACACGGATCACGGCATAAGTCCTGCCGTCGCCCCTCAGCTCTTTTGGAATCTCAAAGGTAATACTGATTGGCCAGTATGTACGGGAAATCTTTTGGCTCTCCTCTCCGATCGTCTTAATAAGACTTACGTCAAGATACTGTCCGAGCTTACAGCCGTTAAGCTCCTTTATCGCCGCTTCTACCGCCGCCTTGTCCACGTCCGAAACGGTTGCGCCCGCATCCTCCACGGCAAGGATTATTTTTATTTCAGCGCCGCCCTTTGCAATCTCCCGCTCTTCGTCCGTCAGCACCGCTCCGATAAGCTCGTCAAGCGCCGTCGCAAAATCCGACTTCGGCGCGTTGACTCCGATATTGGTATTTTTAATGATATTTGCGTCTCCGGGCTTCGTGGGATCCTCAGGGTCCGTCGGCTTCTCAGGCTCCGTGGGGTCTTCCGGGTCCTCAGGGTCCGTCGGCTTCTCAGGCTCCGTGGGAGGCTCCGGCTTCGAGTCCTTCTTAGGAAGAACAACGGTTACTTTTCCGTAAATACTCGTATACTCCTGCGAGCCGTTCTTCTCCTCTGTAGGCTCGACCCTTTTTCCCGCCGTCCATACTTCGTTATCCGTCAGTTCAGGCAAAGCAATGATATCCTTATGCGCGGCATTACTCTCGCATATTCGCTCCGCCGTACCCTCAGCCGTCGCCGTGGGATCCAGCGTTATTTTCCAGTCCCCCCACCTATGGGTATGTCCCGTCGCGGGAATCGCTTTAGTCGATTTATGACCGCATAGCGTACAGGTAAGCAGAAGCTCTCCGTCCTCAGTTTCGGTGGCGGGACGCATTATTTCACCATTGTTCCACTCATGCAGGGTATCTATCAAAAGACCGCATTTGCATATACGACGATGATGCGTATCGCTCACTCCAACATATTCGCCCGTACCGGCGCAGTCCTCGGTGCTGCCCTGCTTTATTTCGCCGCACGCGGCGCATATAAGCCAATGTTTGCCATTTTCTGTATCGTACCTAGAAAAATCATGCGGCAAGGGTACGTCCCCTGAATACAGTTTTACTCCGTCGGGGAAACACGACAGCGTCATCGCCGTTTTAACATCCGAATCGGTAATTCCCGCGGGAAAATATATTTTCTCCAAGCTGTCGGGAAACGCGTTGGGTCCTATGTTCACAAAGCTGCCGCTCAGACCGTCAAAACGCACCTCCTTAAGAGCAGGCAGCGAAGAAAACGCGCCGCCGTATATATCGGTAACAGTTTCCGGTATCGTGATTTTTACGGTCTCCCGGTCCTCTCCAAACTCATATACTGCCGTGACGGTT
Organism: uncultured Butyrivibrio sp.; assembly: GCA_910577605.1. GTDB lineage: Bacteria > Bacillota > Clostridia > Lachnospirales > Lachnospiraceae > Eshraghiella. The sequence goes on along the minus strand of CAJTON010000001.1, from coordinate 29,332 downwards.
TTACCGTCGATCTTTCCGGGAATTACAGCCTCCGGACCAAAACCCTCGAATTTACGTATCATTACCGTACCGGAAGCCCCGGGATTTTCTTTATACTCAACACGTTTACGCTTTCCGCAGCCGTCGCAGTTATAATCAACCGACGTTATTTTATTTGAACCCCCGTTTCTTTCAATACTGAATTTATGTATATCCAACTCAAATTCAATCAATGCCTTTCCGTTTGCGTCATATGCCGCAGCCATATACGTTTCACCATTAAGCGGCGCAAAAGAAAAGGAATCTAATCTGCAGTCTGTTTCTAAAGCTCCCGTCAGGTTCACCGGAGTTCCCCATTTCTGCTCCTCCCCGATCCATGCGGCTCCGTATAGATCCGCCGAATTACCATTCGCCTTGTTGCTGTCAAGCCACAGAAGATACCGGTCCTCTCCCTCGCAGACCAGCTTATACGGAAATTCTTTCCCGCTTCCGTCCAATGCGGGAATAACCGAAATATCCGGCTTTACATTTATAACATTTTCCATTCCATAAGTAAGCTTACTGAGATTTAACGTTTTCAGCCTTGTTTCTCCCGCCTCCGTGTCTATGCCTGTAAGCAGTATATCTCCGTCTGCTTCCGCAATACCGAGCTTTCCCATATAATCTGTACATGTCCTCTCATTTACGCTCGAAACATCAACTCTCCCGTTATTATCAATATGAATAAATAACAGCTTCGTAGCACCGGCATCCCCTTTACATGCAAAAAAAAACAAATCGCTACAACTACCCATATATTCATAGTCTGTAAGGACGGCAGCTGCATAGTCCCCGCTCCCGCGAAGGAAAAAGTCAATCATGGGGGCTTCTACATCGGCAATAATTCTGGCTTCATCTTTATCGTATGTAGCTATCTTCATAGTCCCGTCTTCTCTCACATATGTAAAATACACATATTCCTTATATTCAACGGCTCTTACGTCTCTTGAGGGCTGCGTTCCGTCCACCAATTTAGGCATCCCCCACGCATGACCGTCATAAATGGAGTAATACGGATATGTCTCGTCTCCAGATATACCAGATATACTTCCCATAAATGTCATCAGCATTCTGCCGTCAGACAGACGCAGAAGCTGCGGTGAGCACGTGGGCGAGGCATCAGCAAGCAAAGTCGAAAAGCCCT
>CAJTON010000001.1:0-28160 GCA_910577605.1 uncultured Butyrivibrio sp. | reverse complement strand
TTCCATTTCAATTTCATATTCGTTTCCGGGCGCAAGGCTCCTTCCGCCTGCCGCAGCCGGCACCGCCTGCGCTATCAATCCGGTTATAAGCGCCGACGCAAGCAGCGCTGACGCAAGCCTTTGCAGATATCTAACGATTTTTATTTTCATAAATGATCCTCCGTCTCCGCTTTTTATTGTTTTATTTTAACATGTATTTTAGCGTCTTTTGTCTGCACTTTACGCCTTAAAACCTGCATTTTACGAAATAAGCGCATGACCCACGCTCCGCGAAATTGACAAGACCGGCTCAAAATGCTAAAAATAAATTATAAAACAACAAGGGGGCGGTTTCATTGCGGCTTCGTATTGCTGTCTGCGACGACAACGAGGATGACCTGAAAGTTCTGTGCTCATATCTTGATTCGGTTTGCTCCGATATGGATATCGAAGCTTTCGTATATACATTTCTTACAGGAGAGGAGCTTATTGCCTCAAACTGTGAAAAAAGCTACGATATTGTGTTTATGGATATTTATCTCAAAGGAATAAACGGCATAGAGGCGGCTCGCAGTATAAGCTGCGGCGACAGATGCCGCTTCGTCTTCACCACGGTCAGCAGCGAACACGCAGTAGAGGCATTTAATCTTAACGCCGCTCATTATCTTTGCAAACCGCTGAAAAAAGAATCTGTCGCCGAGGCAATAAGGCGTTGCCTTCCCGTCTCGACAAAGGAAAAAAGGGTGCTTGAAGTCAAATCGGGCAAAGAACTTATCCCGATACCGATGGATAAAATAACGTATATTGAAGTCACCAACAAGCTCTGCACGATTCATACCGAAAAAAACAGTTTTCAGACGTACAGCTCTTTAAACGCGTTGTCCGAATTTCTCGATGAAAATATATTCATACGCGCCCAGCAGAGTTTTTGCGTCAATATGAGATTTATAGATTCATTCTTTTATGACCATGTCGTCATGCGCGACGGAACCAGAATATTTCTTTCCAGAAACAGCCGCGCCATGCTCAAGGACAGATACCAGCAGTTTCTATTCCGTCTGGCAAGGGAGGGAAATATATGAATTTACCGATACCTTTAAGACTTTTTACAGGCTTCATTGTGGAAATAGTACCGTTTACGCTTCTATGCGGATACCCTTTCTCCGGATATTTTCGCCTCGCGCGCCGTAAAACCGTTATTGCAACCTCCGCGCTGATTCTTGGATTATCCGCTGTGTACTCCGCGGCAGGCGCTATTTTAAAATCGGTAATGCCGTATGACAACAGCCTATATTTAGCGGTAAACGCTGTTTTTCTGTGCTGCGTACTGGCTTGCTTTCTGTGGTATCTGTACGCGGTAAAGGCTGTATGGCAAAAAAAGGCTTTTATTTTTCTTTTTGCGATGACAAGCGCCCTGTTCATAAGCTCAGTATGCAGCTGTATTCAGAACGCCTTGCCCGGAAAGGGGGACTGGCTGCCCGACACTCCCGAAACCATTGTCGTTACATTAGTCGTCGATCTGCTTATCGTACCTATGCTGTGCCTGTTTCTTAAAAAATTTTATCTGCCCGTCGAAAAGGGGATGACGGACAAAGAAACCGGATATCTCTCCATTCCTTTTTTGATTTTATTCGTAATTTTCGTTACGGCGTTTTCTTTTACAGACTTTGTCTATATTTCCTCCAACATAACGGCGCTCACGCTATTTTTCGGTATAATTGTGACAGTGTTTATTTTGTACGCGGTCATTTTCAAGATGTATTCGCTCGCGCATGAAAGATATCTGGCGGATGAAAAATACGCGCGCGCGCAGTATCAGATGGATATCCGTGACGAACAGTACAGAAGGATATATGAAAGCATAGAAAACAGCCGCAGGCAAAGGCATGATATTCAGCATCACATGCTAACGCTTGAGGGTTTCCTTGATTCCGGCGACATTCAAAAAGCTGCGGATTATCTTAAACAGTACACAGAAAGCACTTCACAGAACGTCGTCACGAAATTCTGTAATAATCCAATCATAAATATGCTTGTAAGTCATTATTACCGGATTGCCGAAGAACGAGGCATAGAATTTTCGGTTCATATAAACATACCCGACGAGCTTTCGGTACAGAATATCGATCTTTCGGTCATGATAGGCAATCTGCTTGAAAACGCCGTCGAAGCCGCCTCATTCGCGGAATCCGGAATGCGAAGCATAAGCCTCCGTATGATCTGTTCGGGAAAAATGCTTGCGGTTACCGTCGACAACGGCTTTGACGGAATCGTGAGTCAAAAGGGTTCCGAATATCTGTCCGTGAAATCCGATCACCGCGGATTAGGTCTGAAAAGCCTTGCGGATATAGCGGAAAAATACGGAGGCGGAGCGGAATTCCGGCACGACGGAAAAATGTTTTACTCATCGGTGATGCTAAGATTAAGCGAATGAAATCAAGCAGGGAAAATTTACCGCTCACTGTCACGCCCATGTGCGCAAAAAAGCGCCGCAAAAATATGCGGCGCTTTCCGTATACAAACAAACTATTATTTGGCGGTGATATATTTCTGAGCTACCAAAAGCTCGGCGCTTAACACCGCTCCTCCGGCTGCTCCCCTGACCGTGTTGTGCGAAAGTCCCACGAACTTCCAGTCAAACACGCTGTCCTCGCGAAGCCTTCCAAAAGATACTCCGAAGCCGTTCTCATAATCGACGTCAAGCGCGACCTGCGGACGGTTATCCTCCTCAAGATACTGTATAAACTGCTTGGGAGCGCTGGGAAGCTCAAGCTCCTGCGGAAGTCCCCTGAAGTTTACAAGCCTGTCGATTATCTCCTCCTTGGTCGGTTTTTTGTTGAAATTGACAAAAACCGCCGCGGTATGTCCGTTCAGCACGGGCACGCGGATACACTGCGTCGTGATAACGGGAAGCTTCGCCTTCTCGATATGCCCGTCAACGAGCGTACCCATAAGCCTTAACGGCTCCTGCTCGCTTTTTTCTTCTTCGCCCGCTATATAGGGAATTACATTTCCCTCCATCTCAGGCCAGTCCTTGAAAGTCTTGCCCGCTCCCGAAATAGCCTGATAGGTCGTAGCCACGACAAGCGTAGGCTCAAATTCCCTGAGAGCGTAAATCGCGGGGGTATAGCTCTGGATCGAGCAGTTAGGCTTGACCGCGATAAATCCCCTTTCGGTCCCCAGTCTTTTTTTCTGATACTCAATAAGTCCGTAATGCTCAGGATTTATTTCGGGAACTACCATCGGCACGTCCTCCGTCCAACGGTGCGCGCTGTTGTTTGAAACTACGGGAGTTTCCGTTTTAGCGTAATCCTCTTCTATTTTCTTTATCTCATCTTTGGACATATCCACGGCGCTGAATACAAAATCCACCTGAGAAGCGACCTTCTCAACCTCCAGCACATTGTATACGACCATATTTTTTACCGCTTCGGGCATAGGCGTAGTCATTTTCCATCTTCCGCCCACGGCCTCCTCATAAGTCTTTCCCGCAGAGCGCGGGCTTGCCGCAATAGCAGTCACCTCGAACCACGGATGATTCTCAAGCAGCGATATAAAACGCTGTCCAACCATTCCGGTCCCGCCTAGAATTCCTACCTTCAGCTTCTTTTCCATTTTCCTTTTCTCCTAACCCGTTTAGAATTTATGATATTCCGCGAACTCATAGCCCCTGGCTCTGATTCCGTCGATCATGTCCGACAGCATTTCACGGTTGGTCGCGGATGCCGCGCTCAACTGGTAGATCGCGCCTCCATGCGCCTTCTCGATTGCATTGTTCAGTGACGAGCTTAACTCCGGCTGGTTGCTGATATCCCAATCGGCATACGCGAAACTCCAGAATACCGTACGGTAGCCGAGACTTTGCGCCACGGCTAACGACTGTTCGCTGAAATACCCCGACGGTGCCCTGAACAAATACATTTCGTATCCGTATGCTGTGTAGACGTAATTGTACAACGTATCAAGCTCGTTTGTCAATTCTTTTGATGTCATATCGGGAATATTTGAGCAGTTCGCCGTATAATTCCCGATAACGTGACCCTCGTCGATCATCCTCTGCACAAGCTCAGGGTTATTTTTAACATAGTTGAGAGTGACAAAAAACACCGCCTTTATTTCTTTTTTACTGAGCGTATCAAGTATCGAAGGAGTGTTTCCGTTCTCCTGTATCTCGTTGAAGGTAAGCCACACATATTTGCTGTCCGGATGTATGAAATCCGCCCTGAATCTGCCGTAATCGTTGGTATAATAGTCTATGATCGGTCTGTTGGTGTCCGGATCGACGGTGTTTCCCACTCCGTAATACACCCCGGCTGTACCGTACTCGGATAAATCTTTAAGCTCCTCTCCCGGCTCCGTGTTCATATATTTGGAAAAGTCAACCGCAACCGGCACGTCGTCCGGCGCTTTCCCCTCGTCAACGACGCTTACCTTTATCTCTCTGACCGAAACATTGCCGTACTCGTCCTTCGCGATGATCTCCGCTGTATACTCGCCAATCGCGTCAAAGCTGATCGTTTGCTCCATTTTTTTATCCTTATCGGACTTGGTCATATCGTCCGAAAATCCGTACTCATACTCCGATATGTCGGTGACGTTTTTAACAACGTCCTCAAGCTTCAGCACTCCGCCGTTTTCAAAATAAATCCTGTCGGTCTTAAGCTCTATCTTGGGCGCCTCGATATCCGCCACCTCTATGACGAAACGCCTTACATTCTCTCCGTGAGTAACGGTCGCCTGATACCTTCCTATCATATCGGTATTGACTGCGGACACGTCGAGCGTCATTTCCGACATAAGCTCCTTTGAAGCCCTGACATAATCCGAAACGTCCCTGCTCAGCTCGGCTCCGACATTTATAACGATCTCGTCTGATATAAGGTTTATCGTATATCCTCCGCAGCCGGTAAACATAAGTCCGGCAAATACGGCTGCCGCCGCGGTTACGCAGACGGCTCTGTTATGTATTTTCATATTAAAACCTCATTCCGGTATTTTGACTAAAAATATCTGGCAGTATATTCCCTGACATCAAGAAAAGTTTCTCCGTCGATCTGCAAAGCGCAGGGCGTATCGAACTCCACGGTTATTTCATGTCCTCTGCTCATATGCATCATATCCGTATATTTAATATGTCTGCCCGTAAAAATCTTGGGAAACCTTATAAGCGTCTTTAATTTGCCCGTTCCAGACATGACCGCGCAGGTAAGCGTATGCTCCTTGTTTTTCCTGTCCTGTCCCGGCGCTACCATCATTCCTCCGCCGTAAAATCTTCCGAGCATCGCGGGAGCGAGCCACACTCTTTTATATTCTTTTGTAACGCCGTCGACCGTGACCTTCGCGTTTCTAGGCTTATATTTTCCGAGCAGCCCCATTATCGCTATACGGGTATAATTGACGGGCTTATCGGATCTCGCCCTTATTTTGTCGCCCTCCTCACAGCAATATCCGTCTATCCCGAAGCCGATCCCGTTAAAAAACCTGTACTCCCTGCCGTTTACGCTGACTGTGGGAAGCGTATCAAAATAATCGTTTATCCTTATTCTGTCCGATATGTTATCAGGATCTATATCGTTTTTCAGGTCATTACCTGTCCCCGCCGGATAAAAAAATATCTCAGGCAGCGCCTTCAAGTCCCCTGCGGCGTTTATAAAACGGTTGAGCGTCCCATCCCCGCCTACAAGATAAACCAAATCCTCCTGTCCCGCCCGTTCCATAAAACCGTAAGCGTCTTTTTCATCAAGAATATTTATCGACTCTATTCCGGAGCTTTGCTCTTTTGAACGTATCCTGTCCGCGATCTCCTCAGCCCTTCCGTTTCCGGCTTTAGGATTGTACAAAAGAAATATCATTTACACATACCTCCCGCCTTTTCCTGTATTTTGCCAAGCATTATCTCCCTTACCATACGGGCTATCTCCTGCGTTTTTTTGTCCTTTATCTCTTCGTAATCTATAACTCCGGCAAATTCCACCGTCACCTTTGTCCGCCTGAGCGGAAATCTTTTGTGTATATTCTGCGTACCCTTCACTATCTCGACAACGATCGGACATTTCGCCCACAGCGCGATCTTGAAACACCCCGGTCTGAATTCCAGAAGTCCGTCCGCATTAAAATTGCGCGTTCCCTCCGGATACACTCCCACGCTGCAATCTCCCGACTCTATCATTTCGGCGGCTTTTTTCATTATATTTATTCCGCTTCTCGTATCGTCTCTGTCAAGCATCAGATACCTGCATCTTTTCATATATCTGCGCCCCATGGGAATTCCAAAATTACCGCCCTTTGATATATAGGCAAGAGAATGGCTTTTAAGCTCGCCCGCCGTCACTATCGGGTCAAAATTTGAAAGATGGTTCGACACAAGAAGAAAACGGCGTTTAGGCAGCTTATCCTTTCCGACGACACGCACCCGCGCTCCCGCAAGGCACGCGGCATACTCCATTATAAGGCCGAACAAAACGCCGTAGAATCTGCTGAATGAGGCGTACTCCCTCTTCATACTTACAGTCAAAGACAAAATACAGCAAACTACCCAGAAAATCACGCATATCAGTATGTAAGCGATCAAAAACGAGACGGCAAACACCAGTATGCCGGGCCAGATCCCGGAGCGGGCATAACCGTTAACAAAGGCGGCGTAATAATATGACAGCGTTATGCTGATCACCGCAATTATAATATCTATCATAAAAAATTTCTCCCTGCCGGAACCGTGTCGCTAAAAACAGGACGGCGTTATATTATGATAATATCAGAATAATGTCGAAAAAACAATTATTTTCGCGGCGCGGGAAAGCCCCTTAGATCAGTTCTTCTTCGCCGCCCTGTTCATGTCCGCGATAGCCGACAAAGAAAGCGGTATCGCAAGTATAAACGAAAGAATATCCGCCGCCGGCTGCGTGAGCTGTATTCCCGTAAGTCCGAAAATACTTTCCAATATGAAAAGCGAAGGTATAAACATAACGCCCTGTCTCGCCATCGCTATGACTGTTGCCCGAACCGTTTTTCTCGTATTCTGCAAAAACATATTGCTCATGACCACAAAGCCTATAAACGGCATGGTCATGCACTGATACCGAAGCGCCGCTGCCGCTATCTTTGTGAGCATCGCGTCGTCTTTCCTGAACAGTCCGATAAGCGGTTCGGCGTAAATATACAGTCCCAGGCCGATTGCACTCATCGCGATCGTAGCGACTCTAACACAGAACCAGAAGGCTTTTTTTACGCGGTCATAAAGACCTGCGCCGTAATTGAAGCCGCACACGGGCTGAAATCCCTGTCCGAACCCGATAAGCGCCGAACCCGCTATCATAGTCACGCGGCTCACGACGGACATCGCCGCTATTGCTGAATCTCCGTATCCCTTCGCCGCGTTGTTAAGGCAGATAACGGCGATACTCGCCATACCCTGCCGGCCTAGCGACGGCAGGCCTCCCGCCCCTATCTCAAGCAATCCCGACAGGCTTAATTTATAATCCGCGGGTCTTATTTTTATACCGTCTTTTTTGCCGCTCAGATAAAAAAGCAGCGCAAAGCCGACTGTCTGTGATATTGCCGTCGCAAGCCCGGCGCCGCCCGTTCCCATTCCCGCACCGAAAATAAACAGCGGGTCAAGAGCAACATTTAAAAGAGCCCCTGACGTAATTCCTATAACCGCAAGCTTCGCGTTGCCCTGCATCCTCATCACATTGTTGAGAACAAACGAGCCCATTATAAAAGGAGTCGCGCAGAGAATATATCTAAAATAGCTGACCGCCTCCGGCATTATCGTGTCCGTCGCGCCAAGAAGCTTTAATATCGGTCTCATAAAAACAAAGCACCCCGCCGCAAGAAGCGCTCCTATGGCAAGCGCCGTAAAAAAACCAAGCGACGCCATCTTCCTTGCTCCCCCGACATTTCGCTTGCCAAGTTCCCTTGATATATAATTGCCGCTGCCATGTCCGAAGAAAAACGCTATTGCCTGAATAAGCGTCATATATGAAAAAACGACCCCCACCGCTCCCGTCGCCTGGGTGCTTACCTTTCCGACAAAAAAAGTGTCCGCCAGATTGTAAAACGCAGTCACAAGCATACTCATTATGGAGGGTATAGCCATGCTGCACACAAGTCCCTTGACCGGTCTTGTGGTCATCCGTATAAATTTGTCCTCTCTCACGTCTTCATTCATCGCTTTTTTCCTTATCCTATTTATATGCGTTTATCATTCTAAATAAACACCCCCGCTTTCGCAAGCGGGGGTCCTTAAATCACAATATTCCGGCCGTCATTCAATTCCGCCGATCAAATCGACCATATTCTTATACGCTTCTTCAACCTGAGGCATCAGAGCGGCTCCTTCTTCAAACTTATCCTCCCTGAAGTATTCCGTCTGCTTAGCCACCGCGTTAAAAAGCGGCGTAAGCGAAAGATTGCTGCATACGCCTTTGAGCGTATGCGCAGCCGCAAACGCTTTCTGCGTATCCTTTTCCTCGATCGCCGATTTCAGCACCTCGTAATTGGGATCATTCTCAAATTTCTTGAGGAATTTTTTGTACATTGCGGCATTATTCATAAATCTTTCGAGAGCGCCGTCAACATCCACCCCGTTTTCTTTTAACTTGTTGATAAATTCGTCCATTTTCTTACCTCTCACTTTCTACGCGAAAATAAATCAAATCCTGCTGTCCGCAAATTCCTCTATCTCTTTTTTGCAGTACTCAAAGCAGCTTAATATCTTTGGATCAAAAATACCGCACTGACCTTCCATTATCATGGTGTACGCCGTCTGCTTGTCAAACGGCTTCTTATAAACGCGTTCGCTTACAAGCGCGTCATATACGTCCGCAATTGAAACGAGCCTCGCGGAAATAGGTATCTCGTCCGCTTTAAGTCCGTCAGGATAGCCTTTGCCGTCGTATCTTTCATGGTGATATCTGCATACCTCATAAGAAGCCTTGAACTGCTCCTGCTCCTGAACATCCGAAAGCATATTGAGGATCTCGCAGCCCTTGGTGGTATGCGTCATCATGACCTCGCGCTCCTCGTCGGTCAAACGTCCCGGCTTCAGCAGGATATTGTCGGGTATCGCTATCTTTCCGAGGTCGTGCAAAGACGCCGCCCTTACGATCACCTCTATCTGCTCGTCCGTAAGCCCCTCCTGCGGATAAAGCTTCTTATATGTATTGGCAAAAATCCTCGTAAAACCCTTAACTCTCTTAACATGTGTTCCCGACTCAAGATTACGGAACTCAACGATATTGCTGACAGCTTCAAGCAGAGTATCGCTGAAGGCGTTCAGCTTCTTCTCCTGTTCCTCTAGCTTCTCGTCCTGTTCGCTTATCGTACCCTCCATCTCGTCAATGTTGCGGTACAGCTCGATGGTGCTTATAACTCTTTTTCTGACGGTCTGCGCCACAAAAGGCTTATTGATGATCGCCGTCGCTCCCATCTGGTAGCACTGGAACTCCGTCTGCTCGTCGTCCTGCGCGGTTATGAGTATTACCGGGATCTTATCAAGCAGCTTTTTGTTATTTATCACCTGCAATACCTGAAATCCGTTGAGAACCGGCATAACAATATCAAGGAGAATTATCGCGATCTCGTTCTTATTCTTTTCAAGATAACGTATCGCCTCCTTGCCGTCATTGGCGGTAAGAATGTCATAGTCTTCTTCAAACATCTGTCTTAACAGTTCTCTGTTCAGTTCTTCGTCATCGACTATCAAAATCGTATTTCTCATCTTATATGCCCCCAATCGTGCAAATTTCCTAATATAGAATACCATAATAACGTCGGTTCTTCAAGCGTTTATAAAGATTTATGAAAATTTTTACAGGTTGAGATACGACGGGAGAACACCAATCCCCCTGCAAAAGCTCGATTACCGCGTCTGCTTCGCGATTGTTATAATCCTAATACTGATGCAGAATTTACACATGATTTCTACCGCATAAAAAACCACATAAAAAATCTTATTTTTTACTTGTATGTAATAATATCTTACTGTATAATTTTATATAACATATCTTACCTCTGTAAATTTCCATACGTTTTTCACCATATTTTATATCAAATAAGGAGGATGGACATCTATGGATTTAATAAATATCATCTTTTTATTGGTATTTTTTATCCCGCTAATACTTGTTTCTTTATGTCACAAAAAAATGCCGAAACGCAAGACTCTAAAAATCGAGAAATATACCACAGAATTGCAAGAATTCAAACCAAACATCTCTATCTTTGATGTAACGGATACCGATATAAAAAAAATCAAAACCGCCATTAATACCTCCGCGCAGATTATGGGGATTGTATTTACTATTGACATTTTCGCAATCATCGGAGTTATCTATAATGCAAAAAACAACGATACAGAACTACTCGGTTACATAATCTTTTTTTGCGTTCTGTTTTTATTAAGTTTCCTGTGTATTGCAATAACTATAAAAAGAGACGGCATTTTCAAGCAGAACTCAAACTTCAAAAAGCAGACAGGAATTATACTTGAATATAAAGCGAAGTTCTACCGACCACATGCAAACACTGGTCCCGCAATATATACTGTTAAGCTTGGCACATATATTAATATCCAAGAACCTGTCGTTTTTCAAATGGACATTCCTGACATTGTTTTTAATTATATACTAAAAGGAGAGCCATGGTGGATAATCACTTATAGAGATGCCCCTGTAACAGTAATTAGAGGATAAAAAACAGCCCAAAACGCTTCCTGCGCCACTGTGCATAATAACTTCTCCAAGTAACGGTTCACTCCTCCAAAAGCTCCATTATCTCTCCGTAGCCGTACATATCCGCCATATACCGCAGTCCCTGCGCGATCTCCTCTCTTGAAAAATCATGCGCCTCAAGAAATTCGTCACTCATTCCGTTCAAATGTCTGTAAAAAAACACCGCCTTGCGAAGGTCGTCAGGATTCCCGATGTCAGCGTTTTCCACAAGCTCGTTCTCCGCGCCGCATATGTCGCCGCCGTCTGCAAGCCCGATGAGGCGCTCGTAATCCTCTCTTGCCTGCTCCTCCTTGAATTCCACCTGATCGTAGCGCTCGGTATCCTTGCCTGTAAGAAGCTTTATAAGCATACGCACCATCTCGTGTATCATGCGCATAAAATAATCCTGCTCGTACATTTTTCCTCCTAAGTTATAAATCCACGCCTTCGTCTTTACATCTCTTTTATTATCTCAGCCGCTTCTTCCTCGCTGACGGGAGTAGAATAAACATTATCGCCGAAGCAGACCACGCCGCCGATACCCTTCTCAAGCACAAACCGCAGACACCCGTCCTTAACCTTTTTGTCGGTGTAAAGCTTTTTCACAAGCTCGCCTCGGTCTATATAATCGGGAATCGCAGTCGGAAGCTTGGCGCGCAAAAGAAGCTTTTCAACCCTCTCCACTTCGTCCGCGCTCATATATCCGCGTCTGCGCGCTAACCTTGCCTGCGCGCTAAGCCCGATCGCCACCGCCTCTCCGTGCAGCAGTCTGTAGCCGCTTACGGTCTCTATCGCGCGCCCCACAGTATGTCCGAGATTAAGCACCTCGCGAAGCCCGCTTTCACGTTCGTCCTTCATAACCACATTATATTTTATCTCGCAGTTACGTTTTGCGATATACTCGCACGTCTCCTCGTCGATATCAAGAACGCGCTCCATGTTTTTTTCAAGATAGTCAAAAAAATCCCCGTCCGCAAGACACGCGTGCTTTATCGTCTCCGCCATTCCGCTGTATATCTCCCTTTTTGGCAGCGTGCGCCACGCGGCGATGTCTATGTAGACCTTGCGCGGCTGATTGAAAAGTCCGATAAGATTGGTGGCAAGCGGAGTGTCCACCGCCGTTTTGCCGCCGATAGAAGCATCCGCCGCGGCGAGAAGCGTGGTCGCGTAATTTATAAACGGCACGCCGCGCCCGTAAGTTCCCGCGACAAATCCCGCCACGTCCGTTACTACGCCGCCGCCCACCGCAATAATACAGCAGTCCCGTCTGTATCCCTTCGCGAGCATCGTATCCTCTATAAATTCCTTAGTCTGTCTTGTTTTGCTCTTCTCGCCCGCCTCAAAAGTGATCACGTCGGCGCCGTATCCGGCTTTGACAAGCCCCTCGTATATCCTGTCGGCATAGAGCGGCTTTACGTTTGAGTCCGTCACGACTGCGAACCTTTTGATATTTCCCGCAAGACCTGCGCGCAAATCCTCTATAAGCTGCTTTTCAAGCCCGAAGCCTATCTCTATATTGTAAGAATCGTCTACCGTCCTCACAAGCTCAACTCTGTATGTGCTCATTCTGAATTAATCTCCTAATCGTCCTCATTTTCCGCGTTTTTGCTCGCAGCGGTATTCCCGCAAAAATACTCACATAATCACGAAAACTGACTGTTGTACAGTTTGCTGTAAAACCCGCCCTTTGAAAGCAGCTCGTCGTGACTGCCCTGCTCGATAACGTTTCCGTCCTTCATCACAAGTATAATGTCGGCTGACTTTATCGTGGAAAGCCTGTGCGCCACGATAAAACTCGTGCGTCCGTTCATCATTCGCCCGAAAGCCTCCTGTATCTTCATCTCGGTACGGGTGTCTATCGAAGAGGTCGCCTCGTCAAGAATCAGCATCGGCGGCAGACAGAGCATTACCCTCGCGATGCATAAAAGCTGCTTCTGCCCCTGAGAGAGGCTTCCGCCGTCCTCCCCGATAACAGTGTCGTATCCGTCGGGAAGACGCTTTATAAAGCTGTGGGCGTGTGCCGCCTTCGCCGCGGCAATTATTTCGTCGTCCGTCGCATCCGGCTTGCCCGTAGTGATATTCTCGCGTATCGTACCGGATCTGAGCCATGTCTCCTGCAGAACCATTCCGTAATTGCCGCGCAGACTGCGGCGGGTGATCTCCCTGATGTCCTTTCCCTCCACGCTTATCGAGCCGGAATCGACATCGTAAAATCTCATAAGAAGATTTATTATCGTCGTCTTGCCGCAGCCCGTAGGTCCTACTATCGCAACCCTCTGTCCGGGGCTGACCTCAAGATTGAAATTCTTTATAAGCTCTTTTTCCTCGGTATATGAAAAAGCAACGTTTTTAAGACTGATGCGCCCCTCGCCGTCGTTTACGACAAGCACGTCGGGGGCGTCCTCGCTCTGCGGCTCCTCCTCTATCAGATCAAGCACCCTGTCGGCGCACGCCAGCGCGTTCTGAAGCTCCGTTATGACGCTTGTGATCTCGTTAAACGGCTTGGTATACTGGTTCGCGTAGCTTAAAAACGCCGAGAGCTTTCCGACCGTCAGCACTCCCTTTACCGCCGCAAAAGAACCCGTCAAACACACCAAAGCGTACACCACGTTATTTATAAAGCGCGTGGACGGATTGGTCAGCGAAGAAAAGAATATCGCTTTAAGCGAATATTTTCTCAGGCGCTCATTGATCTCGTCAAATTTTTCAAGCGCCTCCTCCTCGTGGCTGTATGCCTGAACGATTTTCTCGTTGCCGATCATCTCGTCTATAAAGCCCGTCTGCTCGCCCCTCGTCTCGGACTGCTTATGGAACATTGTATAAGTCCTTTTGGCGACAAAAGAAGAAACAAAAAAAGAAAGCGGTGTCACGAGCACGACCACGAGCGTTATTTTCCAGTTTATCATAAGCATGAATGCAAGCGTCCCGATTATCGTCATAAGACCCGTAAAAAACTGCGTAAAGCCCATCAGAAGTCCGTCGGCGAACTGGTCCGCATCCGAGATCACCTTGCTGACTATCTCGCCCGTCGGATGGGAATCCGCATATCGCACGGGCAGACGCTGGAGCTTCTCGAAAGCGTCGCGCCTTATATCATGGACGACCGAATAGGTTATCCTGTTATTGCAGATATTCATTATCCACTGAAGAAGCGACACCGCCCCGACGGTGATCAGAATAATGATTATTATTCTGGTTATCGCAGCAAAATCCACGTTACCCGTGGCGATTATACGGTCTATCGCCTGTCCCTGCAATATAGGGATATAAAGCTGTCCCGCAACCGTGATCAGCGCAAGGATAAGCGACGCGGCAAGATACGCTTTGTATTTGCCGATATATTTTAATACTCTTTTTACTGTGGAGGATTTTTTCTTCATTATCTCGCGCCTCCCTCTGCGCTGTTGCTGTCAGTACCGTATATTTCTTTATATACAAGGCAGTTTTCAAGCAGCTCGTCATGCGTTCCGATTCCCGCTATTGCTCCGTCCTCCATAACTATTATCCTGTCCGCGCTCCGCAACGAAGCCGTCCTCTGCGACACTATGAAGGTGGTCAGCTTTCCGCCAAGCCCTCTTATCGCTTCGCGCAGCTTCGCGTCCGTCGCATAGTCGAGAGCCGACGAGCTGTCGTCAAGGATAAGTATCTGCGGATTGCTGACCAGTGCCCTCGCGATAGTAAGTCTCTGTCTCTGTCCGCCGGAAAGGTTCCTTCCGCCCTGAGCTATCATATAGTCAAGCTCTCCCTCCTTGTCCTCGACAAACTCCGCCGCCTGAGCGCATCTGAGCGCCTCGCGTATCTCGTCGTCCGTCGCGTCCGGCTTGCCCCAATGCATATTTTCACGGATAGTGCCGTTGAAAAGAACCGCCTTCTGCATAACTATCGCGATTTTGGAGCGAAGATCATCCTTCGCGTAATCCTTTACGTTTATTCCGTCGATTCTGACCTCTCCCGCGGTCGCGTCGTAAAACCTCGGTATCATATGGACGAGCGAGGATTTACCCGAACCGGTTCCGCCGATTATTCCTATTGTCTCGCCTTTTTTTACTTTAAAATCTATATTTACAAGCGACTCCGCCCCTCCGTTTTTATATGTCAGGGCAACGTTGTCAAATTCGACCGCGTAGGGACTCTCCTCCGCCTCCGGAGTATTCTTGGGAAATTCCATCGAGGATTTTATCTCAAATATCTCCTGTACCCTGTTTGCGGACGCAAGCGCCTTGGTGATCTGTATTATAAGGCTCGCGAGCTTGACAAGCTCCACAAGTATCTGCGACATATAATTCACAAGAGCAACGACCTGTCCCTGAGAAAGCCTGCCGCTGTCCACCTGAACCGCTCCCGTGTATATAAGTACCACCATAGCGGCGTTTATGAGCGCAAAGGTTATGGGATTCATAAGCGCCGATATTTTGCCCGCGAACACCTGCACCTTCCTCAGCGCCGAATTGCCCTCGTTGAAAAGGCGTATTTCGTCGTCCTCCCTGTTAAAAGCCCTTATAACTCTCGTTCCGTTAAGATTCTCCCTTGTTGTCTTTAGGATCGCGTCAAGCCTTTCCTGCACCTTACGGTACAAAGGAATGGAGGCTATCATGATTCCGAAAACTATAACCATAAGAACAGGTATCGCCACGCAGAAGATAAGCGCGCACTTTATATCTATCGTGAATGCCATTATCATCGCGCCGAAAACTATAAAGGGAGAGCGCAGGAAAAGCCTGAGTACCATATTAACGCAGCCCTGCACCGAATTGACGTCGCTCGTCATACGGTTTATAAGCCTCGCCGTTCCTATCTCGTCTATTTCCGAAAAAGAAAGCTCCTGTATATGACCGAAAAGAGCATGACGGAGTCCGGTCGCAAAGCCCACCGCCGCCTTTGCCGCAAAATACTGCGCGGTAATGGAGCAGACAAGCCCTACCACTCCCAGCGTTATCATAATAAGGACCCTTGTCACTATATATCTGTTGTCCGCGGCAGCGATTCCGTTGTCGATGATAGACGCCACTACAAGCGGCACTATCAGCTCGAACGTCGCCTCCAACAGTTTGAACAAGGGTCCCAAAATACTTTCTTTAATATATCCTCTAAGGTAAATCAATAGCTTTTTCACGATCAAAACCTGCCTGTTTAAACTTCACCGAACCTCACGTTGATGTAATTCAGTATTATATCAACACACTGCTCGTATGTAAAGTCCCCCGTATTAAGACATATGTCATAATTATAGGGGCTTTCCCATTCCTTTCCGGTATGGTACTTATAATAACCGCGGCGGTATTTGTCCGTCTTTATAATTATCTGCTCCGCCTTTTTCTTATCGGTTATATTGTAATACGCCATCTCTCTTTGTATGCACACGTCCATCGGCGCATAGATAAAAACGGTAATAAGCTTTTTATGATCCTTGAGCACAAAATCCGCAGCCCTTCCTATACATATAAAGGACTCATTTTTCGCAAGCTCCTTCAGCACCTTCGCCTGATAATTAAAAAGATTGTCGTTCGAGGTAAAATCGTCGCTCTCCGGTCCGATAAGCTCTCCGTTATAAACCTTTTTGGAGACCTTATACAAAAGCCCCCTCTTCATATTCTCGTCCGCCCTGGCAAAAAGCTCCTCGTTGATGCCGCTGTCCTCCGACGCAAGCCTCAAAAGATTACGGTCATAAAGATTTATTCCCATTTTTTCCGCCAGAATCCGGCTTATCAGGGTCGCCCCGCTGCCGCAGGTTCTCGTGACCGCTATCACAAGATTATCCATAGTAAACACCTCCTGTCATAAATTACCGCTTCAAGTAGTTTCGACTGCATAAAAGCATAAGGTCTACCGACTGCGATTTTGGCACTGCCCACTATTTACACTTATTATCACATATAGCAGTGCCGCTCAGAAAACTGCGTTTTCCTCGCTGAACGGGCTGTCGCCCTATAAAAACATCCATAGTCAGCCCTTGCTGCAAGCAGCAGGTCTGCCTCTGTCTGCTTTTGCACTGCTCGTTGCTTGTTCACATTATACCATAAACCCCATGTCTTAACAAGAGTCTCAACCGGTCCGATTGTGTATCACAATGAAAAAATATATTCCTTAAATGCTTGAAAATTCTGCCCTAGTGTGGCATATTGTAATTACAGAAAGGGAAACCGTAGAGGCGGCTACCCTCATAGTAATGACAGTTACTTACAAACTGCCGTCAACTATTGCAGTAGTTGGCGGCTATTTCTTTTTCCCTTTAAGGACCGCCTTTGGCTCTATGGTTCCCTATATGTCAACAACATCACACTCTATGTGTAATTACAACTAATTTACCGCTAAAAAATCTATTTTCGGTCCGCCGTTTCTATAATAATTTTCATTAAGAGTCTGACGGCTGAACATATATCAAAACGGCACGGAGATGTTACCGTGCCGTTAATTTCATCCTGATAATCTATCCGTCGGCAGACGTACCCCTTTCCTTCTTCTTTGAAATCTGTCTGCCCGTGTGGTCCACCGTATAGTCCTCCGTATATATCAGCTCTGAAATCGGGACTATCGTATAGCCCTGCTCTTTAAGCCCGGTTATAACACGCTCAAGCGCGTCCTTAGTGTACTTCGCGCCGTTGTGCATCAGAATTATAGAGCCGTTTTGCAGATTCTTATGATTTAGTACCTTGCTCACTATATTGTCCGCGCCGTAATCCTTCCAGTCAAGGCTGTCAACGTCCCACTGTATCGTATAATATCCGCACTTCTCCGCCGATTTTATCAGGTTGTCGTTATAATCGCCGTACGGCGGTCTGAAAAGGCACATATCTATTCCCGTTAGCGCCTTGACCTTGTCGTGCGGTTTCATCAGCTCGTCAACGCACTGAGCCTCGTTAAGCTTGCTCATCTGCTTATGGTTCTCGCTGTGATTTCCCAGATCATGCCCGGCGGCGGCAATCGCCTTAACGTCTTCGGGATAGCTCTCTATCCACCCGCCCGTCATAAAAAAAGTCACATGCACGTCATGCTTCGCGAGAATGTCAAGAAGAGTCTGCGTGTCCTCGTTCCCCCACGCCGCGTCAAACGAAAGCGCGACCTTCTTTTCGTCAGTCTGAACTCCGTATATCGGCAGCTCACGCTTGGTCGTCCTTGAGGATACCGCGCTTATCTGACGGTACGGGATATATACCAGGGCGCCGATTATAAGCAGCGCCGCGGGAACAAATATAAACGCCTTTGTCCGGTGTTCTTTTATGTATTTGAGAAGTTTTTTGAAGATTTTCATTGATATTTTCCAAGACGGCTTTTTATACATATATATTACTTATGTCCGTAAAAAATCCCCGGAAAATATTCTTATTTGCGAAGAAAACACGATTCGACATTTGTCGGTTTTATGACGATTTTTGTCTGTTTCATTTTGTTGACTTCTGTCAAAACGACGGATATAATGTGCATTGTAAGAACAAAATTCTTACTCCCCCCTCTTACTCAGGGCGTAGACCCTGATAAATAACCCACATATATCCTTAGAAAATACAAGCGCGTCGTGCGCTTGTATTTTTCATTTATTAAGATCACGGAATCTGCTGTCAGCAAGTTTTGCAAAGATTGCAGGAGTGGATATTCGGCTTTCAAGTCCGACGTTCTCGTATGTCGCCGCCCATATAAGATAATTGTCAAGAGGCAGTTTATCCTTAACCTTCAGATGGCAGCCGTCACGTACCAAAAGTCCGCTCCGCGCAATTTTTGCCGCGTCAAAATAAAGTCTCGCGCCCGTCAGGTATTCCGCGTTTTCGTCACTCAATATCTCGCCGCGCTGTTTTGAATTCACAACGATCTCCCCGAATACTCCGCTGCCTAACATTATATAATCGGCAAAATCCGCCGGATCGCCAAGGCTGTTTCCGATGGGCTTTTCTTCATCGACCGCGCCCTCCGCCTTCAATCTGCTCCAGCATTTCAGACAGCCGTCGCGCCTGATAGCTTCCCATGACTCCAAAGGCGTACTGTGAACCAGCACCTGCGGCTCGCTATCCCTCAGAAACGGCTCGTTATAGGAATGTCCCCTGTAAAAACCGGACGCAGCGGCGTACTCCTCTTTTGTCATTGCCAAAATAATATTTTTACCGTCATCCTCGTTAAAACCGATAAAATCTCCGACAGCGAACTGCCAGTTCTCGTGCAGTATGCGGCTTACCTTTACGGTATAAACGCCGCCGTTTACGCTTCCGCAGAAAAGCCTGAATTTCTCATCGTCCGTCAGCATCAAAGCTATCCATGAAGAGTCCCACTCCTGCCCCGTAACAGGATTTATTCTGTTTTCTTCAAAATCGTCGGTCAGGTAAATCATCTATACACCCTGTCACATTGAAATCACAGTTGCAAGTCCTTTTTTCATTCTGCCGTAGATGCGGTCGCCACTCACCACGCAGTTGCGCCCGTTCTCTTTTGCCATGTAAAGCGCCTTGTCCGCCTCCTCGTACAGTTCGTCAAAAGAGTTTACGGCGTTGGGAACACAGCACGCGATCCCCATGCTCACGGTCACATAGTTGGATACTCCCGCGTAAGCGTGAGGAATTTTCAGATCGTTTATTCCCGAACGGATCTTCATCGCGAACTCGATTATTTCTTTTTCACTCATTCCCTGTACAAAAATAAGAAATTCCTCGCCGCCAGTGCGAGCGGCTATATCGGAGCTGCGCCTTGCGGACTGCTTAATGGATTTTGCGATAAGTTTAAGGCATCTGTCCCCGGCCGGGTGTCCGAAACGGTCGTTGTATTTTTTGAAAAAATCTATATCTATCTCAATGATGCCGACCGATGTGGAATTCCTTGAACAGTAAGGCCACAGCACGGCGGCGTTTTTGTCGAGACCCCGCCTGTTCATAAGCCCGGTCAGCGGGTCCTTCTCCGAGGTTAAAGTCTTCGCACGAAGATTTATTCCTGTCCTCACATATTCGGTCACATAATTATGCACCGTCTCGCACACGATGACCGCGGCGATCCCTATAAGAATAATATCCGCGACAGCTCTGCCCGAAGGCTTCGCAACGGCAACCGAGACAATGCTTCCCGCCGCGAACACGCCGACGTATATCTTGCGCATTCCGCGTGACATTACCGGTACCAGCGCAGCGTAAACCATTCCCGCGAAATATATTAAGAAGCTTCCGGTCATAGACCTGTCAATGCCCGCCATAACGACGATACATAATATAGTCACGAAAAAGCAGGAATTATTATAAAAAACGCGTTTGTCCATCTCATTGCGGGATATTATATAATATCCCCATATGCCGAAAACTATCTGCGCACCTTCGCATACCGCCAGATAAATCTTTACTTTTAATGAAAAATCACCGTAAATATTCAGAAAATGAACGACCAGAATAAAAACAGGAATAATAAAGACATGAACAACAGCCGATAAAAAAGCCCGTACCGTATTTTTGCGGTCAAGCGTTTCCTGCAGCTCTTTTTTGGTTGAAGCCGCTCTCCCGGATTCTCCCCTCATAATAACCCTCCACTACATATATGATTTTATTATATATTGCACATATATAAAAATCAACTACAAATTGTTGTTTTTTTTCTTTTTTTGTCGGTTTTAAACAAGATGTTGTGGTTTTACTTCCGCACCAACCGGCATATGGCTCATACTATATATAGAAAGTCAATTTTATGAAAGGAATTCAGTATGCCTCACTATCACAATCAGCGCATTTACGGCGCAAGAAATACAGGCTGCCAGAATTCTCGGCCCGAGACTCCAGGATGCAGACCCGAACCGCCTTGCCCCGCACAGCCCTCGCCGTGTCCCGCGCCGCCTAAGTGTCCGAACGACGTACCTCCGCGTATGCCCGTAAGACCGTCATGTCCTATAAACAATTGCTGCGGCGACGATACGAACCCTTGCTGTTCCCTCGCCGTGGCGGGAGTGGTCAACCAGAAGCCCGAAAGCCCGATCTACGATCTGGAACACGCTTTTATCGCGGGAACGATTTACATGGAGCTTGACAAACCGTTTCTGGGGGAAGGAGGCTGCAGACGATGAATCAGCAGATTTCAAGGTGCGCCCTGATGCGCAAAATAGACGAATATTTTTTCGCGCTGTACGACCTGTCTCTCTATCTTGACACTCATCCCGACGACTGCGGCGCTCTTTCCGAATACCACAGCCTCATCGAGACGTATAAGGAATACTATGACGAGTATGTAAAAACCTACGGTCCTATCGCTTTTACCGACGTAAAATCGGACGATTACTGGACCTGGGTTGCCGAAGACTGGCCTTGGGAAGGAGGAATGGCATAATGTGGGTATATGAAAAAAGACTTGAATTTCCCGTAAATATCAAGAATCCTGATCCTAAGGCGGCTATGGTAATCATAAGCCAGTACGGAGGAGCGTTGCGCCGCAAGGTATACCGCTATCCCAGGTCCTTTTTGTCAACCCAGAAGCTCACATGTCCTTCCGCTCCCACTCTTTCCTGACTGTTGGTCATCTTCACACGACCGTTTACGACATCCGATGACCATACATAATACATCCCTGTACGTTTCCCGATCGTTTTGCCGTTTTCCGTATCGTATACGGCTGTGTCGTTAAGTTTATATAAATCGCCTTTTTTAATTCCGTCTTCTCCGTTTCCCTCCGTAAGTCCGATGTCCGCGAGCTTTACCCAACAAGTAACCTGCCCCGGTTTCCCTACTCTGTCCGCCGCATTCGTGATCCTGATCCGTCCGTTTTTAACCTCATCGTCCCAGAGGAAATACTTCCCGCTCCTTTTAGCATAGCTTGACGCGTCTGTTTCGCTTTTGTAGCAGGACGTATCTTTTAGTTTTATTTCAAGCCCCGCTCTTACCCTGCCGTCAGAAGGACTTTCCTCCTCGCCGCCGTCAAATTCGACGCCGCAGTATATAAATCCCTTGAACGGTCTTGTGGGAGCGTAATTGTACCCCGAAGCCTTAGTGAGCGTTTTCAGAAAAAACTCGCTGCCTCCGTACGCGCTGTTTGAAGTCGTTATGTCGCCGTTGTCTTTAATTTCCTCAACCACCGAGATATGTCCGGCCCCGCCGTCTGTAACTCCGAAACAGCATACCGCCCCGAGTTTGGGTACCGTTCCGGTTTCATATCCCGCCGCTTCCGCTTTTCCGAACCACGTCCTCGCGTCCCCTCCGATAAGCCCCTCAAAGGTTTTTCCGGTTATCTCCATAAGCCTTCCGTAGGTATACGCCGTGCAGTTCGGCATCATCAGAGGACGCTCGCCTTTTTCGTTTTTTGCGGCGTAAAAAGGATTTTTATCGCTGTAATAATTGCCGTCGTTTCTGGACGGCGCCGAAAGCCTCGGAACAAACGTCTTCAGACTGCTTTTTTTTACATTCTCCGCCATACTTTTCTCCTTAATTATTTATTATCTGATTGGGGTCCACCTGCGACTGCAGATTTTCGGGAAGACTCCCGATAAGCTTGATCTTATTCAGCGCCTTTGTTTTGGCGGCGTAGGTTCCCGTAACTCCCGTAACCTCCACCCATACTATGCCGATAAGAACCATCAGATTCCCGATGTCATAGCCCATCGCGTCCCTTATCACCGCCCACACGGTGCAGACGATAGCGACTGCCACCGAAACCGCGACTACGATTTTGTTGAACTCGATCTTTTTCGTATTCATTATCTCCTAACCCTCCTTCGAGAGAGATTTACTCTCTATCGGCGCATATCCGAGCGCTATAAGCGCCTGACGGTCAAGCGCCTCCGATACGTGTTCCCTTTCGCTTTGCGAAAGACCTCCTAACTCCCTCGTTTCTCCTTTTTCAATAATAAAAACCTTTACCGTCATAGCAACACCCGCAGCAGCTGTTGTTATATGCTATTCCCGACCGTTTGTCCTTGACAGTATTTTCGCGTTACAAAGGACCGGAGCTTTTACACGGTTATTTTTGCGTCAGTGCGCAAGTAGAATTTATATGAGGTGATGCAATGAGTGAATCTGTATACGCAAAAAAAGCCTGCGCGTATGTGCGTGTATCCACCGACAGACAGGAGGAGCTTTCGCCCGACGCGCAGAAGCGGCTCATAACGGACTACTGCCGCAAAAACAACATTGAAATAAAAGACGAAAACATTTTCATTGAGAACGGGATCTCAGGCAAAAAAGCGGAAAAACGTCCTCTTTTCCAACAAATGATAGCGCTTGCCAAATCCGGCGAGCACCCGTTTGACATTATACTTGTATGGAAATTCAGCCGTTTCGCAAGAAATCAGGAGGAATCCATCGTATACAAAACCATGCTGCGCCGCGCCGGAGTCGAGGTCGTCAGCATATCCGAGCCATCGATCGACGGTCCTTTCGGCTCTCTTATAGAACGTATAATCGAATGGATGGATGAATATTACTCGATAAGACTTTCTGGCGAGGTCATGCGCGGCATGACCGAAAAAGCGCTGCGCGGCGGCTATCAGTCCGCGATGCCTATGGGATACAGAATGAACAGATCCACCGGGATCCCCGAAATATACGAGCCGGAGGCAGAAATCATACGTCTTATCTTTGACACCTTCATAAACTCCGGCAAATCATTTCTGGAAATCGCGAGAATGCTCAACGATATTGGCTGCCGCACGCGACGGGGCTATCCGTTTGAACGCCGGAGCGTCATGTATATCCTGCAGAATCCTTTTTACTGCGGAATCGTGCGCTGGAACCGCCAAAGCCGCGAAACGCACGCCCCGAAAGACCCTTCTGAATGTATAACCGCACCCGGCGTACATTCTCCTATAATAAGCAGAGAAAATTTCGAATACGTTCAGAAAATAATAGCCTCGCGCGCACGCCCGCGCAAATCAAGAGGAACCTCCGGCATAAAGCACTGGCTGTCCGGCATCGTAAAATGCTCCGACTGCGGCAGATCTCTTGTCGCCAACGCCGCTTGGAAAGGTCGTCCCGCAAGCTTCCAGTGCGGAGGCTACAACAAAGGTTTATGCCCCCACAGTCATTTCATAAAGGCCGACGCTCTTGAGAACGCCGTATATCAGGCTTTTGAACGGATAATCCCCTCCGAAAGGTTTGTTTTTGAACATATACTACAAGAAAAATCACCAGATGCTTCCGAATACCTCAAAAAGCTGTCGGCACAGACATACGAAAAGGAACGGCGCATCAGACAGGCTTATCTCGACGGCATCGACACATCCGACGAGTACCGCTCAAACAAAGCCGCTCTTGCCAAAGAACGGGCAGAAATCGAAAAGCTTGCAAAAGAGCGCGGCGATAGCGTCATTGACGGCACAAACATCAAAATACCTGCCGAGGTACACGGCATTTATGAAATCATAAGCGACGATTCCCTCGGCAAGCTCATCCGCTCCAATGCCATACGCTCGATTGTTGACCGCTGCGTATACGACAAGGAAAATGATTCGATCGAAATATATTTCCGCCTTGAACGCTGACGTATACCTTACGGCGCAACGGCGGACCGGACGGCGAAGCCGCCGCTAGCATGCGTTATCTCTCTCAGCGTTACTCCATGCCGGATAAGAGGGTAGCCGGGCTGTTGACGGATATAGGGACGGAGGAACTCGCCCATTTTGAGATCATCGGCGCGATGGTTCATCAGCTTACGCGAAATCTCACGCCGGAGCAGATTGAGAAATCCGGTTTTGCTCCGTATTATACGGATCATACCTTGGGCGTATGGCCGCAGGCGGCGGGAGGAATACCTTTCAACGCCTGTGAATTTCAGGTAAAAGGCGATCCCATCTGCGACCTTACCGAGGACCTTGCAGCAGATGCTGCGAAAGTGTAAAAACAATCTATAAGTCCCGATTTAAAAACCGTCACGACTCTGATTACCGCTCATCGTCGTGACAGTCCATTTGACTTTCTATTCTCAATATTTTTCCGGCACGATCCGGAAATAAAACTACATCGGAAGCTCTATACTGTTCTCATGAGTATTGGAGTCCGCGTAAGAGAAAATATCGGAGGTCTCGCATAAAACGTCCTGTACCATATTAAAGCAGTCAAGAAGCTTCGGGGAAAATACGCCGCACTCCCCGTCCATGATCATTTTAATCGCCACATCGACCGCATACGGGGTTTTGTATACACGCTTGCTTATCAGGGCATCGTACACGTCAACAATGGAAACGACCTGCGCCCAAATCGGAATATCCTCTCCTTTAAGCCCTTCAGGGTATCCGTTTCCGTCATAACGCTCATGGTGATACCTGCATATGTCGTAGCAGTAACGGTAAAATTCGCTGTCCTCCTGCTTGAATTTCTCAAGAATCTGGCAGCCGTATGTAGTATGTTTTTTGATGACCTCAAACTCCGACGAGGTAAGTCTCGCGGGCTTTAAAAGTATGCTGTCCGGAATCGCGATCTTTCCTATATCATGCAGCGCGGACGCATTGACTATCAAATCTATCTGCTCCTTCGTAAACTCATACTCAAGATAATATCTTTTCATATAATTAAGGAATATACGCGTAAAATACTTAACGCGCCTTATATGCTCGCCCGACTCAAGACTTCGGAATTCAACAACGGAGCTGAGCGCGTTCACCAGAAATTCGTTATTCCTCTCAAGCTTCTTCTGGCTTTCGATAAGCTGTCTCGTACGCTTTTCAAGCTGCCTTTCCATAAAAAGCCTGCTCTCAAAAAGCTCCATAATATTCAGAGTACGCCTTTTGATGACCCTTGCCTCAAAAGGCTTGTAAATTATGTCGGAAGCTCCGTACTCATAGGCCTTCACGTCGGTATCGGCGGTAGCCTCTCCGGTTATCATGATAACCGGAATCGTATTCATATACTTTTTGCTGCGCATATGTTCCATTACTTCAAGTCCCGTTTTGCCCGGCATAATCAAATCAAGGAACAGCATTCTGATATCATCATGCCTCTCATCAAGGACTTCAATAGCCTGATCACCGTCCTCCGCCTCAAGTACATTAAAGTCGTCTTCAAAAATCAGCTTTAACAGCTCGCGGTTGATTTCCGCGTCGTCCGCTATCATTATGGTTCTCTTTTCAGTGTTCATAAAAAGCCTGCTCCTTTTTAATATTAAAAAATACGTCTGGATTTCATTATAAACATTTTATGCGGTACAGTTCAAGTGTTTTTGCAAAATAGTCGTCATAAATTTCATTTTAAACGCTAAAAGATCATTACATAAGTTCAAGTAAAAATATGCTCTTTCTCAAAACGTACCGCCGCCTGAAAAAGAGCATATCCTAACTCAATTTAATTTTGTATAAGATTCCCTTATACACATCCGTGCATAGAATAAATCTTACTTCTCAGCCGCAAATTTCTTTCCGGCTACTACCGCAACGCCTGCAGCGCCTGCGATCATAAGAGCTATTATGAGTGCCATCTGACTGTTGTCACCGCTGGGAACATCGGTAGCGTCCTTGGAAGCCTTCACGCCTGTAATTGAAAGAAGACCTGCATCTCCTTCTCCTTCATTAAGAGCGTTCCATGCGTCTGCATCAATATCGGACATTACAGCAAGGAAGTTATTTTCTCCGGCTGCCCAAGCTTCTTCCGATGTAAGCGTAATCGTATACTCTCCGTCCTCCGAAACCTCTACGACCGTTGACTGGCATCCGTCCTTTTCAGAACCGTCGCTCTCCCAATAGGATACTTTGTTGCCTTCAACATTGGATCCTCCGTTGAGCCACATCTTGAAGCTTCCAAGACCTGATGCCTCAAGACCTGTAACCTTAACGGTTACCTCTACCTTATTATTTCCGTCGATCGGAGCCATTGATTCAACCGCATGAGTATCGTCTCCGCCCCAAGGATTGAATACGTTGATTCTGATTCCGCCATCCTTCATGGTAACAGAAGTTCCCGTCAGTACGAAACCGTCTCCGGGTTCGCCCGGCTGCTCAGGAGTAGGCTGTTCAGGCGTCGGCTCCTCCTCTTCAGGATTGACCTCTACGTAAGCCTTATCTCCGTCGAACGATACAACTACTGTCGAATCATCCTCTCCAACCTCTACGCTTGCGTTACCCGCAAGATTGGCGTTTCCTTCAAGATTCCAGCTATTGTCCCATGTACCGTCCGTAACCTTGAACTCATATGTACCTGCCGCAATTCCAGTGAAAGTAACGGAATATGTTCCGTCATCATTTTTAGTCATAAGACTTCCTGCCGCATCCCAGTTCTTGCCGCAGAGTCCTTCTTCACCAGCTACATAATAGTTAGCTTCGGCCTCTTCCTCGCCAACAGTTGCCTTTACATTTTTAAAATCATACTGCCAGCATACCGAACCCGGGTCATCACCCTCTCCGTCTTTCGCGGACGAAGGAGCGATCTGGAACATATGATATGTTCCCGCAGGAACCGTAACTTTATAAGTTTCGTCAGCCGAATAAGATGCATCAATATAATCATGATGCCATTCCCAACTACCATTACAATACGCCAACTGTATTGCAATCATTTCGTCGCCGGCATATGTCTCCTCCAACTGAAATGATACAGTGATGTCTTCTTCCACCGTTACTTCGCCATCCCAATTTTCACAAGGCTTAAGCACATTGTTTGTCAGCGAATAGCCCGTTAAAGAAGAGAGGTCAAAGTCTTCCACTGCCGCCTTTACTTCCGCCTTGCTGCCAAGCGCAACAACGCCTGCAAGCGCCAATGCAACTGCAGCCGCGCCTGCCGCAGCGCGTTTGAAAAAACCTTTTTTCATTATATTCTTCCTATAATAAAATATTTTTGACTCCGGGCAGTTTGTAACCCCATTTAAAAAATAATCTTACCGACCGCCTGGAATTCTACTTTTAAATTGTATCATTTATATGGCGGACAAGTCAATACATAATAACCAGAATCCGCAAATCATCTTTCCCGATGCCGTCAAAGCGCTCTCCTTTTCCGTTATATAAATATCACACATAGCGGACTTGCCGTTTTTCATAGATTTATTATTGAAAAATCAGGAAAGGAACATAATCATTTGCCTGAAAAACAAAAAGAACAGCCTGTATGCAAAAACGTATTCAAAGACGGCGCGGATAACGTTTCGACCAAGCTGTTCACCCAAATATGGATCGATCTCATCAACTTTGCGGAAAGGAGCAATAAACCACGGGACTCAAAGTAGCTATCTACTGCCGTCTGTCCGAAGAAGATAAAAACAAAATCCACGGCGATGAAGAAAGCGGCAGCATACGAAATCAGAAAGCCATGCTGCTTCAGTACTCAATTGAACAAGGCTGGGAGGTATACAATATCTACAGCGACGACGACTATGCCGGAGCGGACAGGAAACGCCCCGGATTCAACCGTCTTCTGGAGGACGCAAAAGCGCGGCACTTCGATATCGTACTCTGCAAAACACAGTCACGTTTTACCCGTGAGCTTGAGCTTGTAGAAAAATATCTGCACGGGCTTTTCCCCCTTTGGGGAATCCGCTTCGTCAGCGTTGTTGACAGCGCCGACACCTCAAACAAGGGCAACAAAAAATCAAGACAGATCAACG